>DATEHB010000195.1:0-13210 GCA_035279805.1 Candidatus Acidiferrales bacterium | reverse complement strand
GCCTGATTGGCGAAGCTCATGTCCATGACCACGGCGGGATGGCCTTCGGCGGCGGCGAGGTTGATGAGGCGGCCTTCGCCGAGCAGATGCAGCTTGCGGCCGTCGCGCATCACGTATTCCTCGACGAAGGGACGCACTTCGCGGTGCGAGCTGGACAGTCTTTCGAGCGCGGGAATATCGATCTCCACGTTGAAGTGACCCGAATTGCACATCACTGCGCCGTCACGCATTTTTTCGAAATGATCGGCGGCTAGCACGGATTTGTTTCCCGTGACTGTGACGAAAATCTCGCCGATCTTCGCGGCTTCGTGCATGGGCATCACGCGGAAGCCGTCCATGATGGCTTCGATGGCCTTCGTGGGATTGATTTCGGTGATGATGACATTCGCGCCCATGCCCTTGGCGCGCATGGCGACGCCGCGTCCGCACCAGCCGTAACCCGCGACGACAACGTTCATGCCCGCGAGAAGCAGATTCGTGGCGCGAATGATTCCGTCGAGCGTGGACTGGCCCGTGCCGTAGCGATTGTCGAAGAGATGTTTCGTGAGCGCATCATTCACGGCAATGATGGGATAGGCAAGCGTGCCGTCCTTGGCCATGGCGCGAAGGCGAATCACGCCGGTGGTCGTTTCTTCCGTGCCGCCGATGACGTGCGAGACAAGCTCAGGATGCTTGGTGAGCAGCATGGTGACGAGATCCGCGCCGTCGTCGAGCGTGATCTGCGGATGATGCTCGATGGCCGCGTTGATGTGCGCGTAGTACGTAGCGTTGTCTTCGCCCTTGATGGCGAAGGTGGGGATGTTGTAATCCTTGGCGAGGCAGGCGGCGACTTCGTCCTGCGTGGAGAGCGGATTCGATGCGCAGAGAACTACGTCGGCGCCGCCATCGCGCAGCGTGATCGCGAGGTTAGCCGTTTCGCTGGTGACGTGCAGGCACGCGGACATGCGTATGCCCTTGAGCGGCTTTTCCTTGATGAAGCGCTTGCGGATCAGTTGCAGCACCGGCATCTGCTGATTGGCCCATTCGATTTTTCGGCGACCCTTGTCGGCCAGGGCAAAATCCTTCACGTCGCCCGACATTTTCGTCACGGTTTCCACAAGCGCGTCTCCTGAAATGATTTCAACACGACAAAAGCAGATTCCCTGCCTGCAGCAGGCAGGTGACGCTGTCGCTGTGACCTCAAAGGCCACAACCAGATCCTTCGGCGCGAAAAGCGCGCCTCAGGATGACAGCTCAGAAAAACCGAACTAAAACACGGCCAGAAAAAGCCGCCGACCGCAAAAAACCAAAAGCAGATTCTCCGGTGTCGGCAGTCCCGATTGGACTCCACCGGAGTCCAAACACCAGCCTTCGCTACCGTTCGCCAAGAACGGGCGACCGGGTTCGGAATGACAACCAAAACCTACCGCGAGGCGACGACGGCCGCGGGCAAACCCGCTTCCTTGCGAATCGCGTCGGCGCGATCGGTGCGCTCCCACGTGAAGCCCGGACCCGTGCGGCCGAAGTGGCCATACGAAGCGGTCTCGCGATAAATCGGGCGCCGGAGATTCAGAGTCTCGATGATGCCGCGCGGCGTCAGGTTGAAAGTTTCGCGAATCAGCGCGGTGATTTGCGCGTCCGGAATCGTGCCGGTGCCGAACGTGTCGGCCATCACGGAGACAGGTTCCGCGACACCAATTGCGTAGGCGAGCTGGACTTCGAGTTTCCGCGCAACGCCCGCCGCGACAAGATTCTTGGCGATGTAACGCGCCATGTAGCAGGCGGAACGGTCAACCTTGGTCGGATCCTTGCCCGAAAGCGCGCCGCCGCCGTGGCGCCCATAGCCGCCGTACGTGTCGACAATAATTTTACGGCCCGTGAGGCCCGCGTCACCCATCGGCCCGCCGACGACGAAGCGTCCGGTCGGATTGATGTGGATGCGCGTTTCCTTGTCCATCATTTTCGCGGGAACAACAGGGCGTATAACGTTTTTCAAGACGGCTTCGTGAAGATCTTTGTTGGAAACGGAGTCGCTGTGCTGCGTGGAGATGACCACGCAATCGACGCGGGCGGGACGGCCGTCGATATATTCGACGGAGACTTGGGATTTGCCATCGGGGCGGAGAAAATCGACAATTTCGGCTTTGCGAACTTCGGCGAGGCGCTGCGTGAGGCGATGCGCGAGCTGGATGGGCATGGGCATCAGCTCTTCCGTCTCATCGCAAGCGAAACCGAACATCAGTCCCTGGTCGCCCGCGCCTCCGGTGTCGACGCCCATGGCGATGTCGCCGGATTGTTTTTTCACCGTGCAGATGACGCCGCAAGTCTCGGCGTCGAAGCCATATTTTGCGCGCGTGTAACCCACGTCGCGGATTACGTCACGCGCGACGCCAGAAAAATCGACGTAAGTATTCGTGGTGATTTCTCCAGCGATGACGACAAGGCCTGTCGTCACGAGCGTCTCGCAGGCGACGCGCCCCATTGGGTCATCTTTCAGCACAGAGTCCAGGATGGCATCGGAAATCTGGTCGGCAATCTTGTCGGGGTGGCCTTCGGTGACGGATTCAGAAGTAAACAGGATTTTTTCTTCTGCGCGTGTCAAAACATTCTCCTTCGGCTATTTGGCAGGCAAATTAGTGGCCTGATACAGCGGGAAATATAAATAAAAACCGTAGCATGGGGCTACTGCTGTGTCAACGGCTTGCACGGAAACGGCTTAATAGCAGGCTGAACGGTGTTAAATGCGCCGCGAGTCACGCTTCTGCCGGGCTGTGAAGCGAGGCAATTGTTCGCAAAAATGCAGCCGAGGTGCAACGATTTGCACGTTCTTCCGAGGCTAGTTCTTCGCTGCACTTGTGCCGTCGCTGCCGCTGCGCCGGGACAATAAATAGGCGCGAATGAATTTGTCCAAGTCGCCGTTGAGGACGCGCTCGACGTCGCCCTGCTCGACCTTTGTCCGATGATCCTTCACCAGCTGGTACGGCTGCAAAACGTACGAACGGATCTGGCTGCCGAAGCTGATTTCCGGCTTGGACTCATCGAGTTTGCGCGTGACTTCACGGCGCTTGTCGATTTCGCGTTCGTAAAGCTGGGACTTGAGCACTTTCATCGCGATTTCGCGATTCTTGTGCTGACTGCGTTCGTTCTGGCATTGCACCACGATACCGGAAGGAAGATGGGTGATGCGCACGGCCGACTCCACCTTGTTGACGTTCTGCCCGCCATGGCCACCGGCGCGAAACGTGTCGATGCGCAATTCATCGGGCTTGATGACGATGTCAATCTCGTCGTCAATTTCCGGAATTACAAAGACCGAGGCGAACGACGTGTGACGGCGCGCTGCTTGATCGAATGGCGAAATGCGCACCAAACGATGAACGCCAGTTTCCCCTTGCAGCAAACCAAAAGCGTTTTCACCTTCGATGCGCACGGTGACAGATTTCAGGCCCGCTTCCTCGCCGGGCGTCGAGTCGATCACAGTGGCGCGTAGATTTTTATTTTCCGTCCAGCGCAGATACATGCGCAGAAGCATTTCGGCCCAGTCCTGCGATTCCGTGCCGCCAGCGCCGGACTTGATGGTCATGATGGCGCTGAGGGCGTCGTTTTCGCCGGAGAGCAGCGTCTGCGTTTCGAGCTCGCCGATATATTTGTCAATCGAATCCAGCTCCGCACTGATGTCCTTGAGCACGGATTCACGCTGCGCGGCGTCGGATTCTTCGTGCGCCATGTGGAAATAGGTTTCGATGTCGCTGATGGCGCGGTTCAGCTTTTCGTCGGCGGCGATATTGCCCTCGGCGTGTTTGCGCTGTTGCAGGACGCCCTGCGCTTTTTCTTGGTTTTGCCAGAAAGCGGGATCGCTGGTTCTTGCTTCGAGAGATTTCAGGCGTTCGCGGCTGGCGGCAACGTCAAAGATAGCTCCGTACAAGATCGATGCGCTTTTTCAGTTCGTCAAAACGCGTTTGAAGATCTTCAATGAAATTACTCACAATTCCCTTTCTCAAATCAAATTTGAATGTGCGAGCCGCCTGCCTGAAGGCCGCCACTATAAAAGCAAAAAGCCCGCCCATCGGCCATTCTTCAAGGCGACGCTCACGATGGAGCGCCCGAACGGCGCGGCAACCATATCAGCAAGATCAAGGCGATGCTGGCCAGAACGGAGAGCCATGCGAGCCAGTCGCCCCAGCGCGTGTACAGCGAAACATCTGAACGAAAACCGTATGGCGCGTCGACTTCAGCGCGCGTGAATGTGGGCAGCCGCGCAATCATTCTGCCGTACGGATCAAAATCGGCGGTGAATCCTGTATTCGTATCGCGCAGCAGCCAGCGGCGATTTTCAACGGCGCGAACGCGAAGCATCATCAGGTGCTGCGCCGGAGCCGAGGAGCGGCCGAACCATCCGTCGTTCGAAATATTGACGAGCAGCTCCGCGCCGTTGACCGCAAAGCGGCGGACGAGCGCCGGAAAAATCGACTCGTAACAAATAAAAACGCTGAACCGTCCGCCGGGCAACCGTCCGACGCTGTATTGCGTGCCCGGAGTGAAATCGGAAACGCCCGCAGTCAAGCTCTTCGCGAAAGCCAGCCACCGGCGCAGCGGGACGTATTCGCCGAACGGCACCAAATGAATTTTATCATACGTGAATTCGCGCCGCCCTGCCGGGTCGAGCAGCACGGCGCTGTTGGAGGCGAGCCACTGGCGGTCCGGGCCAAGTTTCCAATCGACGACGCCGACGAGAAAATCGCCGCCCGAGTCTTTGGCAATTTTGTCCGCGATGGCCGCGAACTTCGCATCCTGCAAACTGAATGGCGCGGGCACTTCGGGCCAAATAATCACGCCCGGCGATTTTTTCGCGGCGTTGACGCTCATGTCTTCAAGCTGCTGCATGTCCGCGGCGTGAATGTCCATCCAATTCGCGGGATAGCTCTCGGATTGAGGGAAATTCGTTTGCACAAGATGCGCAACGTGACCCGGTATGGCGCGTGGTACAAGGCGCGGGCCAATTTTGGCGATGCCGATAAGAACCACCAGCGCGACGAGAACCGCCCGGCGGCTTTTCGATGAGGGCGAAGCGATTGCCCAAACAGCGAGCGCGTTGAAACCGACGACAAGGAGTGAAAGTCCGAAAATTCCAGTGATGCTTGCGAGCTGCAGGAAGGCGAGGTTGCCGGATGCTGCGTAACCGATCAGGTTCCACGGAAATCCGATGATGGGCAAATGCGCGCGGGCGAATTCCAGCGTGACCCACAGAAACGGCGCGAGCACACATGCCATTACCATACTGCGCTTACCGGCGCGCGACACGAACGCGGCAAATGCAAGCGGGAACAGCGTGCCAGCAAGCGTCATGAGCGCCAAAATTCCCGCGGACGCGAGCGGGCTGATGTTCCCATATTGCTGCATCACTGTATCGATCCACGGCACACTGAGCGGATAAAACAGCGCGCCATTGATGAAACCATAGAGCGCTGCTTCGCGCGTTCGAGCGCCCAGCGACGCCAGCATCAACATCGCGACCGCAATCCACGCCAGCAGCGGCAGATTATAATTGGGAAAAGAAAACGAAAGGGCGACGCCTGAACCAATCGCGAGCAGAAATCGAACCGGCCGGGATAAATTCATTCAGCGTCTGTAGATGGCTTTGAATCCCGCGTGCTGAAGATTTTGCCTGGCCTTGTCGCCGATGCTCTGGCTGTCGAACGGGCCGACCTGCACGCGATAGAAACCGTCCGTGGTCGGATTGACAACAAACGCGGGAAAGCCCTTTGTCTGTAGCGCGTCGGCCATCGCGAGCGCATCGCTTTCGCTTCGGAGCGCGCCGACTTGCAGAACCACCGCGTTTCTCGAGATGCGCGGCGCACGAAAGCGTACAGGCACAGCAGAAGCGGGATGCGTGACGGAGGCTGGCGCAGCTTCACGCCGGGTATTTCCAGAAACACGTTCAGGAACGCGCACAGGTGCAGGAACGCGCGCGGAAGCTCGCGAAGGTGCAGTTCCGGAAGCGGCGGCAGAAACGGGCGCGGGAGCAACCGCGAGCGGCGAAAAAGATGATGGAGGTGCGGAAGCCGATTCCGTCGCGTGGGATGAAGCGGGCGCAGGCTTCAACGGCACGTCCGCGGTCTTTTTCTTCGCATAGAAGTCCCATTCCGGAGAGGCCTGGGACTGCGCGGCGGCCTGCGCGCCGCGAGGAGTCACAGGCCGCGGCGCTTTCTCAATCGAAGCCGCTTCAACAGGCGCTTCGCCGTATTGCGTTTTGCCCATCACGTAGCCGAGCGTGAAAAAAACGCAGCACAGCAAAACCACGCCGAGAAACAAACCAATCAGATGACGGCTCTCGAGAACCCGCTCGCTGCCTCGTTTTGAATTACCACTTGCCATTCGACTGCGCCCCCAAATTTATTTGCCCGGCAAACCGGGCTTGAGCCATTGGCCAATTAAGTCGATCGGCACCGGAAAAATCACGGTCGTATTTTTCTCCGTGCCAATTTCCTGCAGCGTCTGCAGGTACCGCAGTTGCACCGATACGGGCTGCCGCTGCAGCGCCTCGGCGGCTTCGGCAAGCTTCGCCGAAGCTTGCAACTCACCATCGGCGTTGATGATTTTTGCCCGGCGTTCGCGTTCCGCCTCGGCCTGCCGCGCGATGGCGCGCTGCATATTATCCGGAATATCGACTTGCTTGACCTCAACCTTCGTAACCTTAATACCCCATGGCTCGGTATCCTGGTCAAGGATTGTTTGCAACTTGGCGTTTACCTTTTCGCGCTCCGAGAGGACGTCGTCCAGCTCGAACTGGCCGACCACGCTGCGCAAATTCGTTTGCGCGAGCTGCGAAGTGGCATAAAGATAATTTTGCACCTGCGAAATGGCCAAATTCGAATCGACGACGCGGAAATAACAGACCGCGTTTACTTTTGCCGAAACGTTGTCGCGCGTGATGACATCCTGCGGCGGCACATCGAGAGTCTCGATGCGCAACGAAACGCGGATCAGCTTATCGATCGGATAAAACACCAAACACAGACCGGGCCCCTTCGGTGCGGGCATCATGCGGCCCAGGCGCAGCACGACGCCGCGCTCCCACTCCTTGAGGACATAGATGCAATTGAAAATCCAAATCAAAAAAATGAAAATCGCGACAGCAATGCTCAGCATGAAAACATCCATCGTGTCCTCCAGCAATTCGAAACTCTTCGACGCGCCCGTCCAGTGAGACTTTCAGCGAGACGCGGCTGCGACGCGCACCGGCTCAACGAACAGCGTCAGGCCTTGCACGCGGCTCACGCGAACATGCGTTCCCTTTGGAATCGGTTCGCCCGCGGCGGCGCGCCACAATTCTCCGTGAATCAGGACCATCCCCCTTGCGCCCGCTAATTCGACTGGCTCCATCATTTCGCCCACGGCGCCCAGCAATTCGTCGGCGCCAGTGGTCCGCTTCCATCGAAACGAGCGCAGGACGAGACGCATCAGGAAAATCACGATGAGCGCGACAGGGATCGTGACCGCCAGCGCGATGCCCGGATGGACGCCTCCGCTCGTGATCGGCGAATGCACCAGCATCAGCGCACCGAGCAGCATGGCGATTGCGCCGCCGACTCCCAATATGCCGTGCGTGGGAAATTTTGCTTCGAGCACAAACATAATCATGGCGAGCAGAATCAGCACGAGTCCCGCAAAGTTCACGGGCAACATGTGCATGGCGAAGAGCGCCAGCACCAGCGCGATTCCGCCAATCACGCCGGGCGCGAACATGCCGGGATGCGTAAATTCAACGTACAGCCCGAGCACACCGACGATCAACAGAATGAAAAACGCGTCGGGCTGCACGATGCGGTCGAGAAATTTTTCCCGGCCACTCATTTCGTGGGCTTCGACGATGGGCTGCGCGAGATTCAGCCTTTGCGTCGAGCCGTCAAGACGAGTGATCGTTCGGCCGTTTAGCTGCGCGAGGAGAGCTCCGGTGGTTGGCGCGACAATGTCAATAAGCTTGCCGTCGAGGGCTTCCCTTTCGCTGAAAGCTTTCGCCTCCGTCACCGCCGTCACAGCGAGCGGGACGTTGCGTCCGCGCCGCGCCGCATAGCTGCGCAGATAAGCCGTGGCCTCATTCATGATTTTGCGTTCGAGCGTATCGTCAATTTTCACAGGGCTGCCCGCGAACTCGAGAAGCGGAGAAGCCGCGCCCGTGTCCGTGCCTGGCGACATGGCAGCCACATCGGCGGAAATCAGAACGAAAAATCCGGCGGATGCCGCGCGCGAACCGGAGGGAGTGACGTATGTAACGACGGGAACGGAAGAATGAAGAATCGCGCTGATAATCTCGCGCATGGAAGAATCGAGCCCACCGGGCGTGTCGATGGTGATTAGAATCAGGCTGGCGTGCTGGGCATTGGCCGCGTCGATTCCACTGACAATATATTCAGCGAGGATCGGCTCGATTTCGCCATTGATCTGTAATTCGTAAACCTGTGACGCTGCAGGAGCCGCACCGGCGATGGACAGCGGCGCGGCAAGAATAATGAGAGCAGCTGCGAGGAATCCTGCCAATAGTTTCATCAACGCGCGCAGACTCTTCCGCGCGATCGAGGGAGGTTCACCAATTCCCTTTTGGCAACAATCACGAGGAATGGCTGAGTTTTTCAGCTTCATCTGGGCGGACATTATAGCAGGGACGGCGCGTCTTCACCTTATTCCGCGCCTTGGCGCCAGGGAGTGAAGCGAGGCAACCATCGCGGAACATGAGCGCAGAACGTCTCATACTCAGCACCGAAGGTTCTCCGCAGAGCCGGCTCTTCGTAAATGAGGACAAACAGAAATGAAGCCAGCCAGGCGAATATCGCATATTCGAGGATGTGAATATCACCAAGAAGAAGGGCTTGCCCCAAAATCAGCGAAACAACCGCGACGTACATGGGATTTCGGACATATTGGTAGAATCCCTTGATGACGAGATGTCGCGTGGGAAAGACGGGTGCCGGCGTGCCAATACCTTGAAGCGCGAAGCGTCCAAAGGAATCGAGCAGTACGAAGATGCCCCCGGCAATAAGCAGAACGCCGATTGCGCGAAAAGGAGCGAATCCCAAGAACGGTGGGCCAACACGCCACCGTGAAATCCACCACGGGATAAGCCCTACCACCGTTCCGGGAGCAAGCACCAGAAATGCGACGCTTCCCAAAGCCGCGAACACGCGCCGCATTTGAAGTCTGCTGTCAATTCGCGCTTAACAACTACTCGCGCTTGTCGGCAAGTTCCGGCACGGGAGCGAAGACCGCAATCACGGCCGGGTCTTTGATCACTTTTTCGAACGCCGGATCAGATTTCGCGGACACAAATTTCTGATAACCATCGTCACGCGCCATTTTCAAATAATGCGCCGTGCGCTCGGCATTTCCGAGTTGCGCGTAGGTGCGCGCGACGAAGAAATAAAACAAGCCCGGGTCAGTGATCCCACGCTGCTGCACAATGGAGCCGCCAGAACCGTTCTCCCGGAAAATCAGGGGATCAATCTGGATCGCCTGCTGAAAAGCGCTCATGGCCTCTGGGTATTTCTTAATATCGAAATACGCGTAGCCGAGGTTGCTGTAAACAGGGGCCATGTCCTCACGCATTTTCAAGGCTTTCAGATACCAGTCGATTGCGTTCTTGTAATGACGCTTCCCGTATTCGGCAGTCCCCACGTTGTTATAGGCGCTCACATAAGCTTTATCGGCTTTAATAGCCTTCTTGAAAAAACGTTCCGCCGGACCATACTCTAACAATTGCTCATAAGCGACGCCGATCTTGTTGAATACCACGGCATTTTTAGGATCCCGCTGCACTACATTCTTATATGTTGCAATCGCTTCAGGATACATTTTGCGCGCCATCAGAATGTCCGCGCGCAGTTCTCCTAGCTTCAGTGGCGTCATTTCGGGCTGCATGTTCGCGGGCGGCGCTGTGGAGACCTGGCGCACTTCTGCGGTGACATTTTGTTGCGCGCACGATGTAAAGGGGAAAAGCAGAATCAGGAACAGGGCAGATAGAATCGTTCTCTTCATGGCACCCCTCCTCCACCAACGCCGGGCTGCTACGTCTGCGGCGGCTTCGGCTTGGGTGGCGGCTTCTTGTTGTTGTCCCCAAAGATACCAAAAATTTTGTCGAAGAGCCCTTTTTTCTTTTCGGGCACCGCAGGGACGGCGGGCGCAGCCTGGGGAGGTTGACCGTGCGGGGGAACCGCGTTTGGATTTGGATTCTTCCCGGTTACAGCTGGCTGGCCAGGTGAAGGCGCTTGAGGATTAGATGGCTTGCCGAAAAGATGCGAAAGCCACGCGACGGGCGGTATGTCCGATAGCTTTGTTCCGCTGTGAATCGGGCAGAATTCCGTGGGCTCCGTGCCGGCGATGAAGACCTCGGCGCGCGTGCTGGGGCAATTCGGCGTGGCCAAATAGCCGGACTCAGGGTCAACCGACGCGCTGACAATTCCCTGCGGCTCGGGAAAGTCCTGCATTTTGTGATATCCCGGAAGCTCCTCGGCCCGCTTCATGAACTCAGCCCAGATGGGAGCGGCGCTATTCGTGCCTGTAAGCCCGAGATCGCGGTCGTCGTCATATCCAATCCAGACGACGCAGAGAAGATTCGAAGTGTAGCCCGCGAACCAGCCGTCATGCGAAGTTCCCGTTTTTCCAGCGGCGGGCGGCGTAAAGCCTCGGGCGCGCACCGTATAGCCGGTTCCGTGATTGACGACGTCTTCGAGTACACTGGTGACAAGGTAGGCGACGCGCGGATCCAGCACAGGCCGTTCTTGAGGGCCCGATTTCTCGATCACTTGGCCGCCGGCGTCCACCACTTTGTTCAGGAACCGCGTTTCGACGCGTGTGCCGTCGTTGGCGAAAATCGTGTAGCCGGCGGCGACTTCCATGGGAGTCATTACGTAGGACCCTAACGCCATGGCTGGCGTGGCCTGGATATTCGGATCGAGGCCGAGCTGACGCGCGAACGCCCTGACGCGATCGTAGCCGATCAGTTCCGCGAACTTCACGGTCGCGACGTTTAGCGAATGCTCCAGAGCATCACGCGCTGTGACTGTGCCGTAAAACTGCCCTTCGTCATTATTCGGCGTGTAGTCTTTGCCGTCGAAACTGAATGTGGTGGGCTCGTCCACAACAGTCGTTTCCGGAGTGACCACCGGCTGTAATCCCGCGACGGAGTTATCGAAGGCGGCTGCGTAAACGAACGGCTTGAAGGATGAACCGGGTTGCCGCCGCGCCAGGGCATGGTTGAGCTGGCTTTCGCCGTAGTTCCGGCCGCCCACGAGCGCGAGGATCGCTCCCGTTTTCGGGTCCATGGCCACCAGAGCGACCTGGGGCCTGACAACGGCCAGGCCCTTTCGGCGTGCCAGCGCGTACCGGCGGGCCAGTTCCCCGTCGATAATCTTCATGCCCATGTCAACCGCATCATCGGCGGCAGTTTGCAGCGCCGGATCGAGGGTCGTAAAAATACGATAGCTCTGCGTGGTTAGATCGCTCTGCGAAAACTGGTCGAGCAGCGAATCGCGGACCATATCGACAAAGTACGGCGCCGCGCGACTCACCGCACCCCCACCGACAAATTTCAGCGTCTCTTCCCTGGCTGCATGCGCCTGAGACTCGGTGACGTAACCGTCCTCGACCATCTGCTTCAAAACGCGATTTCTCGCCTCGTTGGCGCGGTCGAGATGATGTTCCGCGGCGGAGTAACGGTTCGGCGAGCGAATGATTCCCGCGAGAAACGCGCACTGCGCCAGGTCGAGTTCCCTCACGTCCCTGGCAAAATAAGCCTGCGCTGCTTCGCCAAACCCCCGAATCGCGAAGCTGCCGCGATTGCCGAGATAAACCTCGTTGGCGTACAACTCGAAAATGCGTTCCTTGGTGAAGCGGTGGTCCAGTTCCAGCGCGACCATCGTCTCCGCCACTTTGCGCCGCCATTCCCGCCGCGTGGAAAAGAAAAAACTGCGCGCTACCTGCATGTCGATCGTGCTGGCGCCTTGCGCTTTTTCGCCGCGACGCAGATCCGCCAGCGCTGCGCCGCCGATGCGGACCACATCGAAACCGCCGTGCTCAAAGAAACGTTTGTCCTCGGCGGCCATGACGGCATGCACCAGGATGTCTGGCAGATCCTCGAAGCGAACGACACGGCGCTTCTCGCGCGAATCGTCGAACAAATTCGTCAAAAGTTCGGGCTCAATTTCCGCGGAACTTACGGACGCATTGTCCGAAACCAGGCGAATCGTTTTTATTTTTCCGCCGGCGAAGTCCACATGCAGCGCGTTCTGGCCCTCGAAGTAGGAATCTTCAGAAGGAGCAATCTCAATGGAGGATTTCGCAGCGGTAAAGCGGCCCGCCGAGCCAAGAACATCAGCCTCGGAATATCCGTTGTTGACGAGGTATCCCGCCAGACTGCCGGGAGTCATTGTCTCGCCGGTGAAAATTTTCTCTGGCGCCGAAAAAATGTGCGACGTGTGGCCGAAGACCTGTCCCGTCAGCCGCGCGTCAATCAGATGGCTGAAATGAACCCAGTAGAAAGTGAAAACTCCGGCGGCAACAAGAATCAAACACAGGGCCGCCCCCAGCAACGTCAGCCCCAGGCGGGATGTCCAAAGCCCACGGGCAAGTCGAATGCGCAACCACTCCTCCATTGTGCTCTTGCGGATTTACCGTCGGAGATTTGGACGCCGTTGCGGACAGTCGACGCGCAACTGCCGCGAGGCTCCCCGAACGCTCCCGGAGCACTTATTTAGTCTGTTGCCATTCTAAAGCGAAGCGTTGTTTGCCTGTGGATGAAAATGCAGTTGAAGTTGATAAACAGCAAGATCCACGGGAACGGTGTAGTCAACCGAAATCTGGACGTTTCCGGAGACGTCACTCACTTGAATGTCTTTGTTGTCGGCGGGGATGCCGAGTTCCTTGACCTTCTTTACAACCTCCGCGCGGATGTCATCATCCTGCTTGCGGGTGGCTGACGCGTAGGCAGCCTCTTGCCGTATCGAATCCTGTAATTGATAATTTGCAAAATAAGGCGGGACAAGTCTTACGGCGCAAAAAATGGCCGAACCGAGAATAATTACAGCCAGCAGCGTCTTGAGTCTGGCTCCCCCGCGTTCGCTTTTCCTAAGTGCCCGAGACATTGCTCCTCCGTATGCCCAGACGCTTAGCTGGGCAACCCCGAGAGAAGCGTAGCATCGGCTCAATCCGACGTCGAGAATGCTCTAGCAGGCTGGTTTCA
>DATEHB010000194.1:0-3943 GCA_035279805.1 Candidatus Acidiferrales bacterium | reverse complement strand
GTGGTCAATCGGCATCCCACGGACAATATTCCGGCGGACATCGTGATTGAGGGATTTAATCCGCAGGCTTCCGCGGAACTCCATGAGATTAACGGCGCATCTTTGGATGCCACGAACACATTTGCCAGTCCAAATCAAGTGACCGCGCAACGGCGATCATTTGCAAATGCAGGGCGCACGTTCCGTCACACTTTCGCCGCGCACTCCGTTTCGGTGATGACCTTGCGCGAATGATCCACGTTGCTTTAACTGTACCGTGAGGTGGCTTCAATTTCCTCGACCGCGAGAGTAATGCGGTCGTCCGTGCCCCGCGGCGCAGTCAGCAAAATCGAGCTGCAATTTTCCGCCAGCCAGTCGGCGCCCGCGTTTCTCAAATCGTTTTCAGGCATTGTTGTGCATAAGGCAATCACGCGACAACCGGCGGCTTTTCCTGACCGCACACCTGCAGGGACATCTTCAACAACGATGCAGTCCGCAGGACTGGCACCGAGCAACTGTGCTCCTTTCAAATACGGATCGGGCGCGGGCTTTCCATTTCTGATGTCGTCCGAGGAAATAAAAAACTTGGGGCGTGGAAGTCCGCCGGCAAGCAACCGCGCTTCGGCTAACGGGCGCGTGCAGGACGTCACAATCGCCCAGTGATTGACGGGGAGCGACTGCAGCAGCTCAATTGCGCCAGGCCACGGCACAATGCCTTTCAAATCGGCCAGTTCCCTTCTTTCCACTTCGCGATTCTCCGCGTGATGATCAGAGTTGGGCAGATAATCGCGGATCGTCGAAATGCTTGGGCGGCCATGAGCGGCGCGTACCACTTCTTGCGGATTGAATCCGTGCTCGACAGCCCAGTGATGCCAAACGCGAGCAACAGCGGGAGTGGAATCGAGCAGGACGCCATCCATGTCAAACAGAAGTCCGCGGCAGGAGGTTTGTGTTTTTATGCGCTTCAATCCCTTACTTCCCGCAAGGCCAGACGCCAGCCTCGCACAGATTTAGCCGGAAACAGACACTATTTTTGCCCGCAATTTAGTTCCTACTGAGAATGACACAGCGCGGGAACAGCTGCTGAACGGATCCTGATTCAATGGCGGCGATGCTCTGTAGAAATTCGATCAACCTCGGCTGGCAATACCTCAAGCTTTCAACGACTCCGATTGCATTTGTGAATTCGCCGCAGCGCCGGATGTCTGTCCTTTGGCAATGCTAATCAGCGCGGGCAATACATCGCCGAACGTTGAATTCTTCCCGGCTGCGCCAAAATCGAAATATAAGCGCTTATAAAGTTGATACAAATTGCCGTAAACGGTTTGCGTTTCTTCCTGCGGTTTGTATACGGCGTGAGGAGGACAAATTCTCTCCTGCGCTTCTTCAACGGTCTTGAACGTTCCTGCGGCGAGAAACGCAAAGATCGCGGAGCCGAGGCTGGTAACTTTGCGAGTCGGCACGAGCACCGGCCTCCGGAGGACATCGGCATAGACCTGGTTGAGTACCGGATTATTTTGCGGGATGCCACCCGAATTGATCACACGCTCGATGCGAACGGCGTGCTCCGCCATGCGATCCAGTATCACGCGAGTATGAAATGCGGTTCCCTCAATTGCGGCGAAGAGTTCATCTTGCGCCGTGTGTTGCAAGTTCCAGCCGAGCGTCATGCCGCGCAGATTCGCGTTCACCAGGACCGTGCGGTCGCCATTGTCCCAAGTCATTCGCAACAAACCCGTCTGACCGGCGGTATATTTCTCGAGACCACGGCTCAGCTCGGAAATGGAAGTATTTGCCCGCCGCGCGATCGACTCGAAAATATCACCAGTCGCGGAAAGCCCCGCCTCGATGCCGGTATAGGCAGGATGCACGCTCCCGTTGACCACCCCGCACACTCCGGGAACAAGCTCGGTCTGCTTTGTGATTCCGATAATGCACGTGGAAGTGCCAACAACGTTCACGATATCTTTTTCGCGAGCGCCAGCGCCAATCGCATCCCAGTGGGCATCGAACGCTCCAACCGGAATCGGAATGCCGGCACGCAATCCCAATTTCTCGGCCCAGGCCGGCGAAAGCTTTCCAGCAATTTTGTCCGACGTTTCGTAGGTACCTTGGAGCTTCGCGCGGACTCCCGCGAGGAGCGGGTCGACTTTGGTCAGAAATTCTTCTGACGGCAACCCGCCCAGGTCCGCATGCCACAGCCATTTGTGCCCCATCGCGCAAATACTGCGCTTGGCCTTGCGCGGCTCCGTCACGCCACACAACGTAGCCGCCACCATGTCGCAATGTTCAAACGCGCTGGCGAACCGCGCGCGCTTCCCGGAATTGTGGCGGAGCCAATGGAGCAGCTTCGCGAATCCCCATTCAGAAGAATAAACACCGCCGCACCAACGGATGGCCTCCAGATTTTCACGATGAGCCATTTCCGTGATTTCGGTTGCTTCGGACTTCGCACGGTGATCACACCACAGGTAATACTCCCCCAGCGGATTCATGTCGCGGTCGACGGGGATGACGGAAGAGCCCGTGGTGTCAAGCGCAATGGACTCGATGCGGTCGCCGGGGACCCCTGCCTGCTTCACAGCGTCGTGCGTGGCGGAGACGAGCGCGCGCATGTGATCTTCATGCGATTGCGTTGCCAATTCCGGATCTTCGCGCTGGCGGCGCAGAGGATATTCGGAGACCGCGGAAGCAAGCATTCCCTTCACGCTGTCCACGATGGAAACGCGGACGCTCAAAGTCCCGAAATCAACGCCTGCAACAATGGCCATCGATTGCTTTCCGGCTCCTAGTTTCCGTGCCAGTAGGTTTGCCAGCCCAAATAACGCGTCGTTGCTTCGTGGATCGAGCCCGCGACTGAGGAAAAATTTGCGGCGACGTGATGCTCAAAACCATTTTCGCAGATGTATCGCAACAGCTTCTGCATCCTGGGAATTTCCACGACGCCCGCGCCGCCGAAAGTTTCCAGCGGATCGTCGGTAAACACGCCGCCGCCGACGTAGCCACGCACATGACCCGCGCGGTCGTCCGTGGAAAAACGAGCAAAAGTCATACGGCCCGGCTTAACCAGTCCAACGCACGTTCCAAATGTATTCTCCTTGCCAACGGTTCCGGCGATAATTGCCTGGTAGTCCATCTTTACGTTCTTCAGGAACTGCTTCGGCAAATTGCTGCAGTGGAAGCAGACGGCTTTGTCGGGGTTATCACCGTAATTGTTGTTCCAGTCCAGCAAGGCACTGGGTGTTTCCGAGGCAAGACGCAGCGCGTGCATGCTAAGGACGCCGCAAATATCCACCTCGCAGGCGCTCGACATGAGATCGTCGCTCATCATGCTCATCACCGTGCAGGGAACGACGCCAAGATTTTCCTCGATCGAAGTCCAGCATTGGATGGCGCTGATTGTGACGTCCGTTTGCTTCATCCACTGATCGATTACGGTTCCCAATTTAGCCATCTTCAGCAGCGCGGCTTTCGGCACGTCGTTTGTCGAGACGTACTTCTCGATGGACTGGAGTTTCGCCTGGGCAGCCTCGTCGGTGTCTTTCATGCGCTGGATGCGGCCAATCACCTCTGAGAGGTCAAGCGTCTCGACAGAGATTCCGTGCGATTCAAGAATTTTTTCGCTGTAACGGACAGTGTTGAATGCGGCCGGGCGCGCGCCAATGCTGCCGATTCGCAGATTCTTCAGGCCTTTGACAATGCGGCAAACGCCCGCGAACCAGTCGAGGTCTTTTTTGAATTCCGCAGAGTCCGGTGTGACGGTGTGCGAGGACGTTAGCGAGTACGGAATACCGTACTGCATCAGGTTGTTGCATGCGGACATCTTCCCGCAAAAGCTGTCGCGTCGAAACGAAATGGACATTTTGGATGGCGCGTCCGGCGTAGCTTGAACCAGCACCGGAACGCCCAGACTCGACAGCCGGAGCGTGTCGGCGATTGCGCGCTCATCTCCAAAATTCGGCAG
>DATEHB010000193.1:0-14144 GCA_035279805.1 Candidatus Acidiferrales bacterium | reverse complement strand
ATCTGAATGCCCGCGATCAAGTTCGAAAGAGTCGGTTTCATCGCCATCCCAACAACCAGTGCAGCCAGGCCTGCCGAGGCAAGCAGGCTCTCACCGATATGTCTAATCGCAGGGATCGTCATAAGCATGATCGATAGCGTGACGACTGTGACCACGATCACGACGACACGGTGCAGGACGTAAAATTGGGTTTGGATTCGACGTGCTACCAGGTTGTCCGCGACGTCGATTCGGTACCGCACCGCCAGAACATCTGAAACAATCTGGCTGAACAGAATCACCAGCCATGCAATGGCGGCGATCAAGCCCAGGCCGACGATATGTTCAAATATCGTAAGCAGCCGTTGAGTCAGGGGAACGGTCGGTAAAGCTACGAGAAGCGCGAGAAGTGGAAGAATCCACAGTGACGGTCCTTTGCTGTGGCGAACAAGCGATTTGATCACTACATCGCCTTTCCGCCCGGCGAGACGCTTCAGGATCAAGAACAAGACGAAGTGAACCGCGAGCGCGATAACGACGGCGCCCGCGAGGATGCCGGCAGCCCAAAGATATTCGTCCCAGTCAATCACCTGGGGATGCATGTCTGTTGTGCTCCTCGTGTCCGCTCAAGACACTCATTCGCATCCGGTTACGCTATCGCGCGCTTCCTGTAAGCCTCGTAGGTTCGCGGGTTGTGGGCGTTTCTAGCTGTTTCCACTCCACGCACACCCTCGTTTTAATTCTTTTACTATTACTAAATGATGCGCGCAGAAACCGGTAAGTGGCGCAAGACGGCTGACGGGCGGGGGAGATTCGCGCTTATCGGGTTGACGAACCGCTGGGCTTCCAGCCGTCGCTCCAGTCTTCCGTCTCCGCCATACGCACCACGTCTTCGCGTTGCACCGATTGGCCGTCAACGGTGACACCTGGCTCGTGTTCCAACGAAGCCTGGTTTTCTGACATCGCATGGCCTGACGAAGCCGTTTGCGATAATTCGACTTTGTGGCGGTTTTTCAGAAACGCAAGGGCATTGTCGAATTGCTCGGTGGTAATCGTTCGCATCCGGCGAGGTTAGATTCCCGACCCGTTCAGGTCAATCCGGGAAACAGTGTACGGAGAACCCTGCCATCCGCTACGGCGCGCCGGGAGCTATGCCGAGTGCCTTCATCTTGCGGTAGAGATGCGTGCGTTCAAGACCGATCGCGGTGGCGGTCTTGGTCATGTTCCATTGATTCTCTTCGAGCTTGCGAAGGATAAATTCGCGTTCGTAAGCAGAGCGCGCTTCCTGGAGCGTGGAGTAAAGATGCGCGCCGCGCCCGGCGTCGCGGAAGACTTCGGGTGGCAGATGCTGCGGCTCGATGCGGTGCGCCGGAGACATAATGACCAGACGCTCGATCAGATTTTTCAGCTCGCGCACATTTCCCGGCCACGGGTAGCGCAGAAGGACATCCGTAGCTGCAGGCGTCAACTCCTTCGGTTTTTTCCCGTAGGCGCGATTGAATTCGGCGAGAAAATGGCGCGCGAGGATGGGAATATCCTCTGTCCGATCGCGCAGCGGCGGAACCGTGAAGGGAATCACGTTCAGACGATAGAATAGATCCTCACGAAAGGCGTTGCGGGAGATCTCGTCCTCGAGTTTTTTATTCGTCGCTGCAATCACGCGAACATCCACGGCGGCCATTTCGCTCGACCCGATTGGCTCAACGCGTTGCTCCTCGAGGGCGCGCAGCACCTTCGATTGTGTTTTCAGACTCATGTCGCCGACTTCGTCGAGGAAAAGTGTTCCGCCGTCGGCTTTCTGAAATTTTCCAGATTTATCTTCACTCGCTCCGGTGAAGCTGCCCTTGCGGTGGCCAAATAATTCAGATTCGATAAGCTCTTCGGGAATTGCGGCGCAATTGACCTCGACGAAGGGGCCCTGCGCGCGGCTGCTCTTTGCGTGGAGCGCACGCGCAACCAATTCCTTGCCGGTGCCGCTTTCCCCGTAAATCAGCACGCGGCCATTGGTGGGAGCGGTCAGCGCAATCTGCTGGCGCAGCGCTTTCATCGGAACGCTATCGCCAAGAATTTGATAGTGCTGTTCGAGTTCGGCACGCAGCCGGCGATTTTCTTTTTCGAGGCGCAGATAATCGAGCGCGTTCTTGACGGCAAGGACGGTCTTGTCGAGAGACAGCGGTTTCTCGATGAAGTCGAACGCGCCGAGTTTCGTGGCGCGAACCGCCGTTTCGATTTTCCCGTGGCCCGAAATCATCACCACAATGGGCGCGCCGTCGCGCTCATTGATGCGTTCGAGCGTGGCAAGGCCGTCGATTCCGGGCAACCAGATATCGAGCAGAATCAGATCGAAGGGGCGGCGTTCGACGGCTTCGATGCATTCCTCGCCGGAGCTCACGGCCGCGACGTCGTAGCCTTCATCGCGGAGCAGCGCGGAGAGCGATTCGCGGATGCCGCGTTCGTCGTCGACGATGAGAATGGATGCGGCCATGCGTTAGGGTTTCAGGATTGAGTGCTCGGTTGCGGCGCGGCGATCTCGGCGGCGGGAATCCGAATCAGAAACCGAGAGCCCGACGGATGATTGTCTTCTACGCGCAGCGTGCCGTGATGTTCGCTGACGATGCGGCTGGCGATGGCCAAACCCAGGCCCGTGCCGCGATCCTTTGTGGAAAAATGCGGCAGAAAAAGTTTGTCTTTATCTTCGGGCGAAATCCCGTGGCCCGTGTCCGCGACTTCGATTTCGATAGCGTCGCCCTGGCCCGCGACGCGCGTGACAACCGTGACGGAACGAAGCGTCGCTCCTTCAAGAGCCTCGGCGGCATTATCGATCAGATTTACGACCACGCGGCGAAGCAATTCAGCGTCGGCCTTCACAATCGGCAAGCTCGGCGCGAGTTCGCGGTGCAGCGTAATACCTTCGAGACGGTCGTGGAAAACGTCGAGTGCATCTGTGACGATCGAATTCGGGTCCGCGAGAGCGAGTCGCGCGGCAGGGAACCGGGCGAACTGTGAAAATTCGTTGACCAGCGACTCGAGCGCTTCAACTTCGCGCTCGATCAGGTGCGCACATTCGGAAACAAGTCGCGGCCATTCGGAGCGGTCTTCACGGCGCCGGGAAGGGGAAGCGCGTTCCAGATGGCGCAGAAGACGCTGCGCGGAGAGCTGAATCGGAGTCAGCGGGTTCTTGATTTCGTGAGCGATGCGCTGAGCCACTTCCTGCCAGGCAGCGGCTTTTTGCGCGCGAAGAAGCTCGGTCACATCGTCAATTACAACCACGAATCCGGGATTGCTGCGGCCTGAACCGAGCGAGCTGACGGTCACCGCTGCATGTTGAAGGTGTCCCCCGCTCGAGATTTCGAGCTCCTGCGTCGCAACACCCATACGCAGTGAGCGGCGCATGAGATGAAAGATGCGTCGCGCCGCATCGTCGCCGAGAAGCTCGGACAGCGAGGTTGCCGACGCCGCGCGTTCGCCAAACATCGTGGCGGCCGCTGAATTCATGCGATTAACGGTTCCGCCGGCATCAAGCGACAGGACGCCGGTCGGAATATTTTCGAGGATGGTCTCCATCAGTTTGCGGCGGCGCTCGATTTCCTCTAGAGCCTGTTGAAGGCTATTTGTGAAATCGTTGATTTGCTGTCGCGACTCCCCGAGCTGAGCGGCCATTTGATTGAAGGAATCGACCAACGCGCCCAATTCGTCATGCGCGCGCGTGGTGATGCGGTAATCAAGATTGCCGCGGGCGACTTGTTGCGTGGCCTTCGCGAGTGCCTGAATCGGTACAGTAATGCGTTTCGACAGAAACAGCGCAACCCATGTGGTCGCGAACAGCAGTAACAAAGTGATCAGCAGGAGGCCGAGGAGAATCTCATTTTTGAAAAAGCGCAGATGCTGATATTGCGACGCATAGGTGCGCATCTGGGTCTGTATCGTGCTGAGACGCGCGGCAAAATCGTCCGGGATGCCGCGGCCGACCATGAGCCATCCTCCTTGATATGGCGCGCGACCGGCAAGGTAGAGTCTACGGCCAACTTGCCAGACGTTGGTACCGCTCGGCAGGCCCTGAATTTGGTGGAACGCAGCGCCCTGAGCGAGAGCGGGAACACTGGACGTCTCAACTCCATTTTTGTTGGTAGTCCATACGATGTCGAATTCAGAGTCTGAGCGCGTGGCATAGTGGCGCAAGTCGCGTTTACGCCCGCGAACCGAAAGCCAGGTAACAACGTCCTGAGCAAGCGTATCGAGCCGTTCGTGTTCCTTCTTGCCCATTTCGTCGATCAAGGCCTGGCTCTGCTCATTCGCGATTTCCAGTGGCTTGGGGAACCAGATGTCCATGGTGCGGTTGACCAGCGCGTAGCTGAAGAAAAACAAGAACACGATGGGCAGCAGCGAAACCCCCATTGCCCCAAGCACCATTTTGGTTTTGAAGCGCGAGCCGAGAATGCCTGCGCGATGCTCCGTCCAGAGACGAATGATGCTGCGTGTGAGGATGAACAGGAAGACCAAGAACACAATGAAGGTAAATACAGTCAACGAAAAGAGGATCGCGAACTCGCTGCTGCTTTGGGGATGAACCGGAGCATTGAGCGAGCCGAGCGTGAAGATGATCGCGGCAAGTACCGAGAGTCCCAAACCGCCGATAACGAGCCACAGATGGCGCGTCCATTTTCGTTTACTCATCTTCGTTCACTCATGGGCGTGCTTCGAGAAATGTCCCTAACGGACACTCCCGGCAACGAGGCTCGCGTGGCCGGCACCAGTTCTTCCCAACATTGACGAGCAGCGCATGAAACTCATTGTAACGCGATACGTCCCGCGCAAGATGAGACTCCACAAGTGTGCGCATTTCCTCATACGTGGCTTTTTCGCCCACCCAACCGTGCCGGGAGAGAATCCGTTTGGTATATGCATCGACCACAAGAATTTCTTTGCCTCCAGCATAGAGAAGGATCGAATCAGCTGTCTCCGGCCCAATGCCATGAACACCCAGAAGTTTTTCGCGAAGCTGGGCCGTGGGTGTTTGGAACATCCGCTTCAGCGAGCCCGCGTATTCGTCGCGCAGGAACCGAACGAAAGCCTTCAACTTTTTCGCTTTTTGACGAAAATAGCCAGAAGAGCGAATCAAGAGTCCAAGATGAGCGAGAGAAGCGCGCTCCATCGCCCGTGGCGATAAAAGGCGCTCCCTCCGCAAGTTCGCGATGGCGCGCTCGACGTTCGTCCAGTTGGTGTTTTGCGTCAGGATCGCGCCGACAATCACTTCGAATGGCGTTTTGGCCGGCCACCACGATTGTGGACCCAGACTTTCGTAGAGAGTCCGGTAATATTCCTGCAATTGGGTTGCGGCCGGAGGCGCGCTTCCCGTGCATCCCGAGGCTTCCCCCCGTTGAAAATCTGCGGCGACTATCCCTTCTTGGGGCATTCTCAGCCAAGATAACTATCAAGAAAAGGCAAGTCAAGGAACTGACTGAAAAGCTTCACGCAACCTGTACGTGCGTACAGTGGCTGTTACAGAACGACCCGAAAGCGGGCGTCTGATTCCTACTGGGCTGCGTGCTAACCTTTGGACTCCGAGCGGTCTTTCCGCGAATGGGAGTGCTGTGAATGTCGTCGCGTCTTGGTGAAATTCTGGTTCGAGACAGCCTGATCTCGTCTGATCAGCTTAAGCAGGCGCTCGACTATCAGAAGAGGGAAGGCGGGCGACTCGGCACATGCCTCGTAAAATTGGGGCTGGTCAGCGACGAAGACATCACCGCGGTTCTGTCGCGCCAGTACGGCGTGCCTTCCATAAACCTGAAATTCTATGAAGTAGACCCTTCGGTCATCAAGCTGATTCCCCAGGAAACTGCGGTGCGATACCAGATTGTGCCGTTGTCCCGCGTCGGTTCCACACTGACGATCGCGATGACGGACCCGACCAACGTCTTCGCCATGGACGATATTAAGTTCATGACTGGATTCAATGTGGAGCCGGTCGTGGCGTCGGAATCGGCGATTTCCGAAGCAATCGGGAAGTTTTACGGCGCTGCGGAGAGTGTTGAAGAGCTCGATAAGGTGATGAAGGATCTTGCCGGCGAAGACGCGGCTCTCGAGTTGTCGCAAGAAGAGGCCGATATGGACTTGGCCTCGCTTGAGAAGGCCGCCGAAGAGGCCCCGATCATCAAGCTGGTGAACCTGATCTTGACGGACGCCGTAAAGCGCGGGGCAAGCGACATTCACGTGGAGCCTTACGAGAAGGAATATCGCGTCCGTTTTCGCATTGACGGCATTTTGCAGAATGTGATGTCGCCGCCGATGAAATTGAAAGACGCAATCACCAGCCGCATCAAGATCATGTCCAAGCTGGACATCAGCGAAAAGCGGCTCCCTCAAGACGGCCGCATCATGATCAAGTACCTCAAGGACGGTAAAAAGAAGGAGCTGGATTTCCGCGTTTCGACGGTGCCGACGCTCTTCGGCGAAAAAATCGTCATGCGCTTGTTGGACAAGGAAAATCTGCGGCTGGACATGACGAAATTGGGTTTCGAGCAGGAGTCGCTCGACAAATTTGCAAAAGCGATTCTGAGGCCGTATGGCATGGTGCTCGTCACAGGACCTACAGGCTCGGGCAAGACGAACACGCTGTATTCGTCCGTAGCCAGATTGAACACCCCGGAAACGAACATTATGACGGCCGAGGATCCGGTCGAATTTCAGTTGGCCGGCATTAATCAGGTCCAAATGAAGGAACAGATCGGCTTGAACTTCGCATCCGCCCTGCGCGCCTTCCTTCGCCAGGACCCCAACATCATTCTGGTCGGCGAAATCCGCGACTTCGAAACGGCCGAAATCGCCGTGAAGGCGGCGCTCACCGGTCACTTAGTGTTATCGACTCTGCATACGAACGACGCGCCCTCGACGATTAGCCGCTTGATGAATATGGGCATCGAGCCATTTCTGGTGGCCACGTCGGTGAACCTGATTTGTGCTCAGCGCTTGGTGCGGCGAATCTGCTCACAATGCAAAGAGGCAATGACGATCACACCTCAAGCTCTCATCGACGCCGGTTACTCCGCCGAAGAAGCAAAGACAACCACGGTATATCACGGTCGCGGCTGCGGGACTTGCAACACCACTGGCTACAAAGGACGTGTCGGCTTATACGAAGTCATGGAAATCAATGATGAATTGAAGGAATTGATTCTGGTGGGCGCTTCAGCGCTGGAATTACGAAAAAAAGCTCTGGACGGCGGAATGATCACGCTGCGTCGCAGCGGCTTGATTAAGATCGCATCGGGGCAGACAACGCTCGAAGAAGTCATACGCGAGACCGTGCTGTAGACGAGGGGTGAAAGATGTCGAGTATTTCGTTAAGCGAACTGTTGAAGAAGATGATCGAAATGGGCGGCAGCGATCTGCACTTGTCAACGAACAGTTCGCCTCGCATCCGCGTGAATGGACACCTGCGGCCGCTGGATATGCCGCCTTTGACGGCGGCGGACACCAAGGCCCTCGCATATAGCGTGCTCACGGATGCACAGAAGCACCGGCTCGAGGAAAATCTCGAACTGGATTTCTCGTTTGGATTGAAGAGTCTAGCGCGCTTCCGCGGAAATATCTTCCATCAACGTGGCGCCGTTGCAGCGGTCTTTAGGACGATTCCGTGGGAGATCAAATCCTTCGAAAGTCTCGGATTGCCGCCAGTTGTAAAAACGCTTTGTGACAAGCCTCGCGGGCTCGTCTTGGTTACCGGACCAACGGGCTCCGGCAAATCCACTACGCTCGCCGCCATGTTGGACAAGATCAATAATGAGCGTGAAGAGCACATGATTACGATTGAGGACCCCATCGAGTTTCTTCACAACCATAAGAAGTGCCTGGTCAATCAGCGCGAGGTGCACTCCGATACGCATTCTTTCGCGAATTCGCTGCGAGCCGCGTTGCGCGAAGACCCGGACGTCGTACTCATCGGCGAAATGCGCGACCTGGAAACAATCGAGTCCGCGCTGCGAATCGCAGAGACGGGCCATTTGACTTTCGCAACACTGCACACGAACTCGGCGCTTTCCACCATTAATCGTATCGTGGACGTGTTTCCCGCTCACCAGCAACCCCAGGTGCGGGCGCAACTATCGATGGTGCTGGAAGGGATTCTCTGTCAATCGCTGTTGCCGCGCATCGATGGGCGCGGACGCGCGATGATCATGGAAATCCTGGTTCCCACGTCGGCGATTCGAAACCTGATCCGCGAAGACAAGATTCACCAGATCTATTCGGCCATGCAAACGGGCACGGGACAGACAGGAATGCAGACATTCAACCAATCACTCGCAAACGCGTACTTCCAGAAGACCATCAGCATGGAAACGGCGCTATTGCGTTCATCGAACCCAGACGAATTGCAGGATTTGATTAATCGTGGAGTGACATCACCAGTAGCAACGGGCAAATCCCCCGTGCGTCGCTAGAAGCGGCGAACGGAAAGGAAAATAGGAGGTAAGGAGCATGCCGGTCTTCACTTATACAGGCGTTAACCGGGGAGGAGCGACGGTCACGGGGGAACGCACCGCAACGAACAAGACAGAACTTCAGTCGCTGCTGCGGCGCGAGCAGATCAACGTCAGCAAGGTGTCGGAAAAAGGCAAGGAGTTTGCCTTCCCGACCTTCGGCGGCGGCGTCAAGGCCAAGGAACTTGCCATCTTCACGCGACAGTTTTCCGTGATGATCGACGCCGGATTGCCGCTGGTGCAGTGTCTGGAGATTCTCGCGAATCAGCAGGAGAACAAAACGTTCCAGAAGATATTGACTGGTGTCCGTGCCTCAGTGGAAGGCGGAGCCACACTTTCGTCTTCGATGAAGCAGTACGAGAAAGTGTTCGATCCTCTCTATCACAACATGGTCGAGGCGGGCGAAACCGGCGGTATTTTGGATACGATTTTGCAGCGGCTTTCGACGTACATCGAACAAAACGTCAAACTCACGCGGGCCGTAAAATCCGCCTTGATCTACCCCATTTCGGTTCTCGGAATCGCGGCGGCGGTGATCGTCCTGTTGTTGTGGAAAGTCGTACCCATCTTCGTTACGTTGTTCGCTGGCCTCGGGGCGGATTTGCCGCTTCCCACGCGCATTGTGATCGGCCTGAGCCGCTTCATCGGAAGCTGGTTCGGATTCCTGATCCTCGTTGCCTTCGTCGGAACTGCGATCGGCTTGAAAGTGTGGTACGGAACGTCGCAGGGGCGGTACGCAATTGATGCCGCCTTGCTTAAGTTTCCGATTCTCGGCATGATCCTTCGAAAAATCGCGGTCGCGCGCTTCACGCGCACGCTTGGCACATTGATCTCAAGCGGCGTGCCTATTTTGGAAGGCCTGGACATCACCGCCCGGACTTCTGGCAACGCCATCGTCGAGCGCGCCATCCAAAAAACACGTAAGGCTGTCGAAGCAGGCCGCTCGTTGGTGGATCCACTCAAGGAAACAGATGTTTTTCCGGGCATGGTAACGCAGATGATTGCCGTTGGCGAACAGACCGGCGCAATGGATACCATGCTACAGAAGATTGCCGATTTCTATGAAGCTGAAGTGGACGCAGCCGTGAAGGACTTGCTGACGCTGCTTGAGCCGGTCATGATCGTATTCCTGGGCGTCGTAGTCGGCGGAGTCGTCATATCGATGTATCTGCCGTTGTTCTCGCTGATCGGCAAGCTGGCCGGCGGCAGCTAGAACTTTGCTCGCCAACAAAAACGGTCCTTGGCTGTTCGGGCAAAAGGCGGCTTCCTGCCGCGTGATCTAGCAGGAAGCCGCATCGGTTTGTTCCGCTCAGTGCCGATGGGGGTCCGGTTCCTTGCGGGGGATGTCAGGAACCGATCGCGGATGGATCTCACACAAAATATAAGCGACTGGCTCAGTTGGCTGGGACGAGTCCGGTTTCTCGTCATCACCTTCCTTTTGGCGGTAGTGCTGGCTGTGAGCCAGCTCACACCTTTGCCGCTCACGGCAAAATATTTCGTACCGGTAATTCTGCTGTGGTATTTGCTGGCCATCTGCTACTTCATCTTGCTCCGTTGGATTCCGGAAGCGCGCTGGCACGCACCCTTGCAAATCATTGGCGATCTGCTCTTGGTTACAGGACTGGTGTATTCGACCGGAGGGCATGAAAGCTATTTCATCTCGCTTTATTTGTTGGTTGTGTTGATGGCGAGCGTGATGTTGGCCAGACGGGGCGTTTTTTTGGTGGCGGGCGGGGCATTTGCATTGCTCGGAGCGCTGGTCGAACTGGTGCAATATGGCGTAATTCCACGCACTTCGCTGACTACGCCGACGCCTCGCGCGCTTGAATTCTGGGTGCTGAGTAACCTCGTGGCTTTCTTTGCTGTCGCGTACCTGGGAAGTCTGCTCGCTCACATGCTGCGCAGCAAAGGAGTTGAGCTCGAAGAGAAGCGCGAGGAGCTCAGAGACTTGCAGGCATTCAATGAAGACATTATTCATTCCATGCGCGGCGGGTTGATTACCACTGATCTTGAGGGGCGCATTTTGCTTGTGAACCGTGCCGGCGGAGAGATAACGGGTATTTCTCCCGCGGCATTCGAGGGCAAGCAGATTCGCGAAGTTCTTCCTGGCTTCTGGCTGACGGATGCAGATACCGGAACGGGTTTTCTCGCGTCGAGGAAGGAAACCGAGTTTCAAGCGCCGGATGGAGAACGCAAATTCATGGGAGTTTCAGTATCGCCGCTTCGGTCTGGGCAGAATCAAATAAGCGGATATGTTTTCAGTTTTCAGGACTTGACCGAATTAAAGCGCCTGGAACATGAAGTGGCAACGAAGGAGCGAATGGCGGCGGTAGGCAGGCTTTCCGCCGGGATTGCCCATGAAATCCGGCAGCCCCTGACGGCGATGACAGGGGCGTTAAAAGAGCTGGCCCGGCTGGCGCCTCTTGATGAAGACGATAAGCGACTCGTGCAAATTGTCAGCCGTGAATCAGAACGCCTCAACCAAATCATTACCGATTTTCTGGATTATTCCAGGGACAAACAATACTCCTTCTCGGACGTCGATATTGCCTTGCTGATCGACGAAACATTGATGCTCATAGAACGGGAACAGGGCGTGGCGGGAAAATTCCGCATCGAGAGACAGTTCGCCGCGCAAAATGCGCGCGCGCGCGCCGACCGTGACCGCGTCAAGCAAGTGTTTTGGAACCTGTGCAATAACGCTTTGAGGGCGATGCCCGAAGGCGGCACGCTAACGGTCCGCTTGGATGCCGACGCCAATTGGGTCCGTGTCGGAATTCGCGACACCGGCATAGGAATGGACGCCCGCCAGGCAGGCAAGCTCTTCGAGCCTTTTCAGTCAGGATTTCCCCAGGGCACCGGATTGGGGCTGGCAATTGTCTACCAGATTGTGCAGGCGCATGAGGGGCACATTCGCGTGGAATCGGAGCCCGCGCGCGGATCCGCATTTGTCATCGAACTGCCGCGTCGCGGCGCCACTCGCTTCGCTGGAGACAAGCAGCATCAGAACGGCGAAACGCGCATGGCTCCAGTGGAACGGGAGTGAGCCAGATGGCCCAACTGCTCGTCGTCGATGACGAACGCTCCATCTGCGAACTGCTCGAAATCACCTTCCGCAAAGAAGGCTATCGCGTCGACATAGCTGCGAGTGGCGAAGCGGCGAAGCGCCGTCTCGAATCACAAATCTACGACATCGTTATTTCCGACATTCGTATGCCGGATATGACCGGCGTCGAGCTGTTGCAGTACGCCAAAGAAGTCTCGCCCGCGGCCGTGTTTATTTTGATCACCGGCGTACCCACTCTCGGTACCGCGATTGACGCGGTCAATTTCGGCGCAGATCGCTACGTAATCAAGGGAGACAAGCTTCTCGATGAATTGAAGCCCGCCGTAAAGCAAGTGGCTGAAAACCTGAAATTGAAGAAGGAAGCGGGAATTCTTCGCCGCGAGATTCGCCGCCTCACGGGCTTGGATCACATCATCGGAACCAGCCCCAAGATGCGCGCGATTTTCGATTTAATCCAGACGATTGCGCCGCAATCGAGTCGCGTGCTCATCACGGGCGAAAGTGGTACCGGGAAAGAACTGGTCGCGCGGGCGATTCACGAAAACAGCGCGCGCAAGAATGCGCCGTTTATCACCATCAATTGCGGAGCGTTTCCGGAGACGCTGCTCGAATCTGAACTTTTCGGCTACGTGAAAGGCGCGTTCACGGGCGCAAACGACAATCGTGCAGGGCTGTTTCAAGCGGCCGACGGCGGCACGCTCTTCATGGACGAAATCGGCAACATGAGCGCGACGATGCAGGTGAAGCTCTATCGCGTTCTTCAGGAAGGCAAGCTTCGGCCCATCGGTAGCACCGAAGAGCGCGATGTGGACGTGCGCGTGATCGCCGCGACGAATCGCGACCTGGAAAAGGAAATTGCCGAAGGACGCTTTCGCGAAGACTTATACTACCGTTTGAGCGTGATTCCAGTGCATCTGCCGGCGCTTCGCGAACGTCGCGAAGACATCCCACTGCTCGCGCGTTATTTCCTCGAGCGTTTTCGCGACATGACGGGCAAGCGCATCGAAGGCATCGAGCCAAAGGCCATGGAACGTCTCGAGGCTTACGACTGGCCCGGGAATGTGCGTGAGCTCGAGAATACAATCGAGCGCGCCGTAGCCCTCGAAACAAGCAGGAAAATCTCTCCCGAAGGCCTTCCCGAGAGAATCACGATGTTTTACCAGAACCATTTTGCGGAAAGGCAATTGCCAGAAGCGGCCAGTCGGCTCATCCCCGACGCGGGAATCGATTTGGAAGCGCATATCGCGGAGCTTGAGCGCGCGTACCTGCTGGGCGCGCTCGAATGCGCGGGCGGCGTTCGCACCAAAGCCGCGCAGCTTCTCAAAATGACCTACCGCTCATTCCGCCATTACGCCAAAAAATACGGAATCTAGCTTGTCGGCAAATGACGGCCTAAGGCTGCCACCCACAGGCGTATCTCTTCCTGCTTGACACCGCGTCTTGTCTGCATTTGGTAGCGGCCACCTTCAGGTGGGCGCACTTGTCTCTCTGGTTTGCCGGTGCGTGGTTAGGTGGCGACGGACTCCGGCCTCAATCGCTGCTACGTTTTGTTGGCGGCGCCCACGATTTTGCGGGTTGCGGAGCTTTCTTCCAATCGAGAACAAACGAACCTGAATGCAGGTATTCGCTTGCGTCCCGGCACAATTTTTTGCGCACGGGATTCATCCAGATGTAAGCTGCGATGCTGGGAACCAATTCATTCTGCCGCAGGATGTGGTCGTGGAATTTTTTCTGCCAAAGCTCGCGGTGAAATCGCTTCCGAAATTCGTAACCAGTTCTCTGTTTTAGCCGTTTGACGAAGCGAAGAAGGTCGCTAGTTGTATCCAAACCAAACGTAAGGACATGAGCGTGATCAGGCATGACGCAATACGCGTACACGGAGAATCCCGCTAGCGCCGCTTCTTGCCGGAGGGACTCAACCAGCCAGTCCGCTTGCTGCGGAGCCGAAAAGACGGATCGTCTCTGGGCGCAGCACAGCGTGAGAAAATACCATTGCTGGTCTGTGTACTGCGCACCAGCAAGGCGAATATTCTTGTGAAGGAAGGGCATGTCGGGGCGATTATCCCATGGCGGACGCTTGCATGTCTCTAACGGCATTTTTGTAACGGCGGGCAGACGCCGGCCTGAAGGCCGCCGCTACGAGTGCGTCCTGATTGTCTGCGCGTCTTGGCCGCATTTTGTAGCGGCCACCTTTAGGTGGGCGCATTGTCTTTGTGGTTTTGTGGGTGAGTAGTTAGGTGGCGGCAGCATGTGCTGTTCTGAAAGGTGCCCCTACGGTCCCACACACTTGCTTAAAACCGTCATCCTGGCATGACACATTTTGTCGCTTTTCCTGAACACCCGCCTCGGATTGGCGCATATTCGTGGGTATCTCTATTTCATTGCGATCGCAACAGCAAGATAAATAAGGGATTGTCGTTACAGGGAACGCCGTCGTGCACGCGCATCCGGTACTGGAACCCGGCGTGCACTATTCCACTGCGGCACGCCGCCATGAAGTCCAAAGAGATTCTGGCAGGCTTAGAAATCACTCAAGGAGAACACATGAACAGGAAACAGAAGGGTTTTTCGTTGATTGAGCTTTTGATCGTCGTGGCGATCATTCTGATCATCGCGGCGAT
>DATEHB010000192.1:0-8676 GCA_035279805.1 Candidatus Acidiferrales bacterium | reverse complement strand
CTTTTCATATTGGTGGGACTGGCATTGATATTCATGGGGTGGGCGGCGGTCGCGCACGGTTATTGGTGGTTTCGAAACTACAATCCCGTAGTCCCGTAGTCGGTGGAATTGCGATCGGCCCAACTCTAAGTCTTATTTTTGTGGGGGTCTTGTTCATCTTTATTGGTTTGATTCCATGGCCGCAGTCCCAGAAAAAGTCCAAATCAAAAGACGACATTTACCACATTCGCTAGTCTTCCTCCGGCAAGGCCAAATCGATAAAGAACGCGCGATCTTGTCTAACTTTCGCTACAATCGCGCGCGGTAAGACGGGTGAGACGGCGGATAGTAAGCCGTTGCGCGGATTGTGGAGCGAAAGTGAGTTTTGGCGAACGCATCAGAGAAATTCGTGACGGATTCGAGCCCGCGTTCTGGGTGGCGAATGGCACAGAACTTTTCGAGCGGCTGGCATATTACGCGACGACAGCAGTGCTGGCGATTTACCTACATGAGAATTTGCACCTGACTGTCGAACAGGCTGGCGCGCTGCTTGGAATATTTGGATTCGTCGTATGGTTCCTTCCTGTTCTTGGCGGAACACTCGCGGACCGATTTGGATTTCGGCGTGCGCTGATGTTCGCGTACGCGGTGATGACGCTGGGATATTTTCTTCTCGGCTCGCTATCGGCAAGCTGGATGGCCCCGGTTCGGCAGTCAATTTCACTCTATTGGCTGGTGCTGATCATTTTGATGATCCCATCACTGGGGCCGTCAGTGGTGAAGCCCTGTGTGGCCGGGACGACGGCAAGATCATCGGCCGAAAATGTGCGGTCGATCGGCTATTCGATTTACTACACGATCGTGAACATCGGCGGCGCTCTGGGACCCATTGTCGCGTTCTTGGTGCGCAAATCGATTGGCATCGAAAACGTGTTTCGCGTTTCGGCGGCGAGCGTGGCGCTGATGTTTTTCGCAACGATGTTTTTTTACAGCGAACCAGGTTCGGGCGGGAAGCAAGTGTCCAGCGTGGCCGTGGCGATCAAGAATATGTTTGTGGTGCTGGGAAATTTTCGCTTCATGCTGTTTTTACTGATTTTTTCAAGTTTCTACATCGTTTTTTGGCAGGAGTATGTCTCGCTGGGATTGTTTCTGCGCGGTTACGTGAATCCAAATGCGAATGTGGATTTGCTGCTCTCGGCGGAGGCGATCACGGTGATCTGTTGCCAGATTCTGGTGAGTTACCTGACACGAAAGATTCCGCCATTCCCCGCAATGACGCTGGGATTGCTGGTGACGAGTTTGTCGTGGATCATCCTGGCGGTTCATGTTTCCACCTTTGGCGTGATTTTGACGTTGGTGGTAGTGGCGCTGGGCGAAGTGATGCAATCGGCGCGCTATTATGAATACATATCGCGGCTTGCGCCCGAGGGGCAGCAGGGATTGTTCATGGGCTACGCTTTTTTGCCTATCGCAATTGGGTATTTCGTCGCGGGACCGCTCGGAGGATATTTGCTGCACCACTACGGCGAAGTGCTGCACCGGCCGCAGGAAATGTGGTGGGTGGTCACGGCCGTGGGCGTCGCGGGGACGATTCTGATGCTCATTTATGACCGTGTGTTTAAGCCGGGACAGGTGGGTGCTCGGGCGAAATGAAATCGACGCGGCTCGGAGCCACTTCTCTATGCGGGAGCGGCCGAATCTTTATTTCGGCCCCTCTGATCCTCATTGTGCTGATCGTAATTCCGATTGCGCGAGCCGCAGTCCAAAGGACGGCGAAGGATTCCGAAGCCGCGGCCGTCGCGAGGGGCAAACAAATTTATGGACAGAAATGCGAGATTTGCCACTACAGCGCGAGCAGCGAGAAGAAAATCGGGCCGGGTCTTGCCAGCTTGATGAAACGTGGAAAATTTCAGAATGGAATGAAGGCGGACGACGAGAATCTGCGGCGCGTGATCGAGCGCGGCGGAAAAAATATGCCGGGTTACCGCGATTCGTTGAAGGCTGCGCAAATCCGGGATTTAATCGTGTACGTTAAGACGTTGTAACTTGGCGGCGCTCGAACGAGCCGTTCTTGGATTCGGATGTATAGAGCGCAAGTTATTTGATGAGGGCGAGCGCTTCGTCGGTGGTAATAAGTCGCACTCCGGCGGCGCTGAGTTCATCGAGAGTGCGCTGACCTTCGTTGGCGTTGAGCGTTTCGATTGCGTCGGTGACGATAGCTACGCGGCGGCCGCGTTCGAGCAGGCCTTTTGCTGCGAGGCGCACGCAAAATTCGGTGACAACTCCAAAGACTATGAATTCTTCAGTAGCGGGAAACTGCTTGAGTATTTTCTCCGTATTGGGATTATCGAATACATCGAGGGTTTGCTTTTCGAGAACTATCTGCTGAACGTCGCCAAGTTTGACCGGAATAGAAAAATTGTTGTCGTTCGGAATCGGCAGAATTTTGGACGCCTTCAACTCGGGGAGAATTTCGGCACCCTTTGTTCCCTTCACACAGTGTGGAGGAAAACGCACAAATTCAGGATCGTTAGAGGCGTGCTGATCTGCACTTGAGATAAGAAACACTTTGCCGGCGCGCGCAACGGCGACGAGGCGTTGCATGTTGGCGACGCGCTTCTCCGCGCCGGGGACGTAAAGCTTGCCGCCGGGCAGCATGAAATCCGCCTGCGCATCGACTTCCCAGAAAACTAAATCGCTCTTGTTGGCTCTAGACAAGGCTCGTTTGGCCTCTATGCGATTTTAGCGCGTCGAAGAGCGACAAGCGAATTGCGGGCAGGCAAGATTGTTTCGCGAAACTATGAGCGCTGCCGAATGCGCTGGCGCACTTTCTTGAGAAGAGTTTTCAGGCGTTTGCTGTAACGAACTGGATAAGGTGCCGCGTGCTGGATGGAAAGGAGACTCGCCGGGAGCTGCTCCAGGCTTTCGATGCACCGGGAGCGCACAGCCGCTAGAGACTCCGGCGGAGCGATGCGCTTGCCGTCACGCATAACGGGAACAAGGAGCGGCGAGCCGCCACTGGCAGATTCGTTGGCGAGAGAAATCAAATCTTTCCGCCACTTTCCTGCGCGATTCGCGAAGCGAAATACCTGTTTTGTGCCGGGATAGGTGGACTTCGATTCACTGAGCTTCGCGGCTTCTCGAATCCTGCCGTCACGTTCGAGTTCAACCAATTTGTAAATCATGCTGAGATTGCGCGTGTCGGTGGGAGCGACTAGCGCGCTGCCGACACCGAAGGCGTCAATTTTTGCGCCACGGCGAAGGAGCGAGGAAATTCGTTTCTCGTCAAGGTCTCCGGAAGCGAAAATCTGCACGTCGTGCCAGCCAGCGCGATCCAATTGCGTGCGAACCCACCGGCTGTCAGCTGCGAGATCGCCGCTGTCGAGCCGGACGCCTGCCGGCTTGCGTCCGCGCGCGATGATTTTGCGAAGGGCCGCGCGGACGTTGTATGTGTCCAGAAGCAGAGTGGCCTGCTCGGGGAAAACATCGAGGAAGCGATCGAAGGCCTGCGATTCATCTTCGTAGGCCATGATCCAAGAATGAGCTTGCGTGCCGTACGTGGGAATGCCAAAAAGTTTGCCCGCAATGACGTTGGAGGTCCCCTGGCAACCACCGATCCATGCCGCGCGCGCCGCAAAAATTCCAGCTTCGCTCCCATGGGCCCGGCGAGCGCCGAATTCGACGATGGGTTTGCCCTTCGCGGCAATGGTCATGCGCGCGGCGCGGCTCGCCACCATGGTTTGGAAATTTATGGCAGACAAAAGACGCGTTTCGAGAATTTGGCCTTCGACGATTGGAGCTGTTACGCGCAAGAGAGGTTCACCGGCGAAGGCGAGTGAGCCTTCGGGAAACGCCCACACGTCGCCAGTAAAACGAAAACGCGCAAGATAATCGAAGAATTCGTTGCGAACGTGGCGAAAAACGGGTTGACGCCGGATGTAGTCGATTTCTGGGAAAGCAAAACGGATATCTTCAATAAACGCGAGCGCCTGTTCGAGGCCCGCGGCAACGAGGAAATTGCGTTCAGGGGGAAGATTGCGGACGAACAGCTCAAATGTAGCGCGAGCGTTGAAACGCGACTGAAAATAACCAGCCGCCATGGTGAGTTCGTACAGGTCGGTGAACAGCCCGGAATGCTCGTGAGAAGTTGATGATTCCATGAAAGCTATTCCAGGGGAAAATCGATGGCCGCTCGCGGACGGCTGTGAAGAAGAAACAGCGAGGACCCCAGCGCCCAAGCTTGGCGGAAGGCCAAGAGTCGCCGGGGTCTCGCCGCGAAACTCTGAACGATCGCGTCTTACTTCAGTGCTGCGTCCTTGAACGCCTTGGCGGCTCGAAGGCGAACAACCGTCTTGGCTTTGATCTTGATTGCTTCACCGGTGGCGGGGTTGCGGCCCATGCGCGCCTTGCGATGCGCCTTTACCGCACGTCCGATTCCTGGGATGACGAATTTTCCTGCGCTCTTGCATTCTTTGACCGCGAGATTGAAGAGTTCGTCGAAAAACGAAGCCACTTGTTTTTTCGAAACCGGCTTGTCCTTCGTGCTGACCTTTTCGGCCATGTGCGCGATGATCTTGGACTTGCTCATCGGGTTTGCCATCGTGTTGCCATCTCCTCTATAGAAGTATTTTTTCCCGTTGTCGTGTTGCTGGGAGGCCGGGGGCACTATAGCCGCAGAGTCGGGGTAACGCAAGCAAAAACGCAAGGAAACCCGCGGAAAATCGCGGTTTTTGCGGCTGCGCTCGCTGGAGAGTTCAGAGCGACGCCAGTGCCGAATAGAAAGAGGCCACCGATTTTATGCCGCAGAAATAATTTTCGAGCGAAATGTGTTCGTCCGGCGCGTGCGCATTTTCGTCCGGCAAGCCGAAACCGAGAAGGACACAGGGCACTTTGAAAGTATCGTGCATCTGCGTAACGAAAGGAATCGAACCGCCTTCGCGAATGAAGACGGCCTTCTTGCCAAATCCCTTCTCGAGCGCGTGAATCGCCTTTTGAAAAATCGGATGGGCATAGGAAGCAACCCACGGCTTACCCATGCTGAGGACTTCGAATTTGCAATGAACAGTCTTGGGCAACAGCTTGCGAACATGGCGCTCGACTTGTCTGGCGATCTTTGCGGGATTTTGATCCGGCACAAGACGTGTCGAAATTTTCGCGAAGGCTTTTGAAGGGATCACGGTTTTCGAGCCTTCGCCCGTGTAGCCGCCCCAAATTCCATTGAGTTCGAGAGTCGGCCGGCACCAGAGGCGCTCGACATTTGTAAAACTCTTCTCGCCGGAAAGGCCGGGAGCGCCGACAGTTTTGCGAAAAGCGGATTCTTTCCAGGGAAGAGAGTTCAGTGCCTTGCGTTCCTTTGCGGAAAGAGTGGCGACATCATCGTAGAAGCCCGGAACGGTGACATGAAAGTTCTTGTCGTGCAGTTTCGCAATCATTTCCGCAAGGATCGTAATCGGATTCGGTACAGCCCCGCCGAAAACGCCCGAGTGAAGATCCTGCGACGGCCCCGTAATTTCGATTTGATAGTAGTTCAGGCCGCGAAGGCCGTAAGTGATTGATGGAACGTCACGGGCGAGCATCGACGTATCGGAAACGACCAGCGCGTCGGCTCTGAGCCGGTCCTTGTTTCCGGTTACAAAATCCCAGAGGTTAACGCTGCCTACTTCCTCTTCGCCTTCGATAATTACTTTTACGTTCAGCGGCAGCTTGCCTTCCGTTTTTTGCAGCGCTTCGAGAGCCTTCAGATGGATATGCACCTGGCCCTTGTCGTCAACAGTCCCGCGGCCGTAAAGGTTTCCGCCACGAACAGTGGGATCAAAAGCCGGGGAAGTCCAGAGGTTGAGTGGTTCTGCCGGTTGCACATCGTAGTGGCCATAAAAAAGAATCGTTGGTTTTCCGGGCGCTTCAAGGGACTCAGCGATAACAAGAGGATGCATCCTTGTCGGAACGATGTCCACTTTTGGGAATCCGGCACCGCGCAAGTGATCGGCGACCCATTGGGCGGCGCGGCCGATATCGGGTTTATGCTCGCTCTTTGTGCTGACGCTGGGAATGCGGAGAAAATCCTTGAGTTCATTGAGGTTGTAATCGCGACGATTCTCGATATAATCGAGAAAATTCATTCTTAAGACTCCTGGAAGCAATTTTGATTCGCAGTCACCTGGCGATTCCGTTGTCAGGCGTTGTATTCATGCTGCCCGGCGAGAAAGGGCATTGTACGAAGTGGGGAGGATTGCAGCAAGCGGAAAGCGGAGCACTGATTCTGTTGACTCGACTGTGGCGTTGATGCACGATAACCGTACGATGCCTTCAAACGATGCCGATAACCGGCGGCGCAGCTCCCGCGTTTTCACGCGCATTCCAGTGAAAATCCGTGGCATGAATAGCGACGGCAATAAATTCCGCGAGGGTTGCCAGACAATTGTAGTCAACGCGCACGGAGGCCTTTTGTATCTGAACGAGTCCGTGGAACTGGGCGCGCAAGTGCAAATGACGAATCCTGCAAGCGACGAAGAGCAGGAATGCCGCGTAGTATATCTTGGCGATACTTCCGACAAAGGGCAGCGCGTAGGGTTGGAATTCTTGTCACCGGCGCCGCATTTCTGGGGCATGGAGTTCGCTGATCCTCCTCCACGTGAACGCCAGCAGTCGTCTTCCCCGCGTTCTCCGCGCTGACGAAACATTCCGCATGTACTGAATCGTCCGGCAAAAAGCGAAATGCAACATTTGGACTCACGCAGGTGTCTGAGACTATAGTTGTGCCACGTTTCGAGTGTTGAGCCCTGAGACTGGCGGAGTCCGGCAAAGATTCTATTTTTGGTTTTTTTTAAGCCTGTTGTTCTTGTGTCTGAGGATTGAACGGAGGACAAATGCGCGCATGGATTCCGTGGCTCTGCTGTGCAGTTCTAGTGGGAATGCAAATCGTCGGGGCAACGCCGCGCCAAGGGAAGCCTTCACCACAGCCAGTCGGCAGCGCGGCGACTAGCAAGTCCCGGCGTGCGAGCGAAAATCCTTCGGCGGTGAATGGAGAAACAGCTTCGACGAAACTGCCTGTGCGGCGCGTGGTTCTTTATAAAGGCGGCGTCGGTTATTTCGAGCATCTCGGCGAAGTTCGGGGCGACCAGAACATGCGCATCGATTTCACGAGCAGCCAGCTTAATGACGTTTTGCAATCGCTGACGGTGCTCGACCTCAATGGCGGGCGTATCACTGGAATTGACTATGACTCGGAAGCGCCATTCAGCCAGCGTCTGGGAACGATCGGATTGCCGCTCGGTGAAAACACCGATCTTTCGAAATTCCTTGCGTCGCTGCGCGGAACGCGTCTGGAGATTCGCAATGGCAACACCGTGATCACGGGCCGCTTATTGAGCATTGAAAGAAAGACACGCCTCAGCGGCGGTACAACGCAGGAAGTGGACCTGGCCACGCTGGTGAGCGACGGCGGGGAAGTGCGTTCCGTGGAAGTGACGCCGATTGTCAGCGTACGCGTCGCCGATCCGGATGTGAATCGCGAGGTGGGCCGCTATCTTTCATTGTTGGCCTCAACGCACCAGCAGGATCTGCGGCGCATGACGATTTCGGCGGCGGGCTCGGGCACGCGGCAGCTATACGTCAGCTACATCAGCGAAGTGCCCATCTGGAAGACGACGTACCGGATTGTGCTGCCGTCGAAGACGGATGACAAGCCGTTGCTACAGGGATGGGCGATTGTCGACAACACGACGGGCGAAGACTGGGACAATGTTGAGTTGTCGCTGGTCGCGGGAGCGCCACAATCGTTTATACAACAACTGTCGCAGCCGTATTACGCGCGACGTCCTGTGGTGCCGCTACCGCAGACCGTGGAATTAACGCCGCAGACGCATGAAAGCGCGATGCTTGGTGGCTTAGGTGGATTGTACGGCGTCGTAACTGATGCAAGCGGCGCGTCGATACCGAACGCGCAGGTGCAGATTGTGAACACGGAAACTGGCGCGGTAAACAACGCAACGACAGACAATGAAGGGAAATACGAGTTCGCTGACCTGCCGGGGGGAAATTACCGCCTTCAAGTCCGTGCGAATGGGTTTCAGACCAGCGTGATACAGGGCGTGTCGATCGGAGGAGGTAGCGAGCAGACGCAAGAGGTTAGGCTGCAAGTTGGAAGCGTGTTGCAGACTGTGACGGTTACGGCGGAAGCCTCGGGTGTAGAAACCGAGACTGACAAGCTGCGCGCTCGGACGGTTGGAACCGGTGGCGAACTTGGCAATGGGAATGGAACCGGCGTCGGGAGGGGCCAACAGTACGGTATTGGCGGAGGCGTGCCGGGCGGTTCGGCGGGCGGCGTTGTCGGCGGAATTATGGGAGGGGTGCCGGGCAGCGACGCGCTCGCGGTATTGCGTAATCAAGCTGCATCGATGGCGAACGGGTCGAATCTCGGCGACCTCTTCGAATACAAGCTCAAGGATCGCGTGACGATTCACAAAAACGAATCAGCGCTTGTTCCCATCGTGCAGGTTCATATTGGGGCAGAGAAAGTGTCGTTGTGGAACAACTCGTTGAATTCGCAGCGGCCCCTGCGCGCGCTGTGGATGACGAATTCGAGTCCGCTGACTTTGGATGGAGGCAGCTTTACGGTTCTCGAAGACGAAGCGTTTGCGGGGGAAGGCCTCACGGATTCGATCAAGCCTGGCGAGAAGCGTTTAGTTTCCTACGCAG
>DATEHB010000191.1:0-9247 GCA_035279805.1 Candidatus Acidiferrales bacterium | reverse complement strand
GTTGAGTCGTCTTAGGTCCAGAAACGGCGAGGCGGCGAAAAGTTCGCCGTCCCGCCGGGGAATTGCGGATGGAGACCTGAGACTTCGCTAGCGCGATTCGATGTGAATCGTGCCGGAGCTGGTGCGCAGTTCGACCGTGGGGCCGCCGGAGCCGACTTGGCCGTGAAGGTCGCGCGGGCTGATTGTGCCTTGAACGGTGATGGGGAATTTCGAGTGAATGCTGCCGGAGCTGGTGTGAGCATACAGCTCAAACGAAGTTTTCTCCGGAAGCTCGACCGTCAAATCGCCCGAGCCGGTGTGGAGGCGCCAATTTCCCGTAGGAGTCCCTTGCGCGCGAATGTTTCCGCTACCGGTGCCGACGCGGACCGCGCCTTTCACGCCATTGATTTTGACGCTGCCGGAGCCGCTGGAGGCTTCAACATCGCCGGCGCCAGTTTGCGTGAGGATAATGTCGCCGGAGCCGGTGGAGGCGTTCATTGCACCTGTGACGCCTTCGGCCTGAATGCTGCCGCTTCCGCTGGCGGCATGAACAGCGCCCTTCACGTTGGAGATCGTGACGTCGCCCGAGCCAGCGCGGGAGGTGGTGTCGCCGCCGATGTTCGAGAGCTTCAAGTCGCCCGAACCGGTTGTTGATTCGACGGAACCGTTCAAACCTTCAACGGTCTGATTTCCGGAGCCGGTGGCCGAGTGCAAGCGAGTCTCCGCCGGCGTGGTGATTTCGTAGCTGATGGAAATGTTGCGCATCAGGTCGTGATCCTCTTCGTGGCCTATGGTGATGGTGTTGCCACTTTGCTCGACGGGAGGATGCTGCTCGATGTATTGGACACGCGATTCGGCGTCGCGCCCGGCGGAGAGCCAGCTATCGTTGGCGTGGATGCGCGCATGGATTTCCACTTTGCCGGAATCACCAGTGCGCACAGTGATGTTGCCCGAGCCTGTGGTGACTTCCAAATTGACCGGCCCGCTGACCGTCAGCGTTTTGTCGAAATGGCCGTCGACGGCGGCAGCGCGCGCCGGCGCTGGAGCTGCCGCTGTCAATAATGCAAGCGCGAATGCCGCGAGTGCGAAATGCAGATGCTTCGTCAATTTCCTCATAGCAAGATTCATATGGGACTCACCCCTCGCGAAATTTAATGGGACTGTGTAAGTTTACGCAAAAACGCCCCTAAAAGTTCAGACGCGCGGCACGGGAAAGGGTAAGCAGGGGATAGCTTGTAGTCGAGAGTTTTAGTTGAGAGTCGAGAGCTGCCGCAGGAAACGAGAAGCAGATGCCGCTTCGCCCGCCTGCCCGCCCCCCGGTGGGAAAGCGGCAGGCAGGCTCGGAATGACAGTGTGGAGGCATGTCAAAGAGGCAGCGGGCGAAAAAGGTGAGCGAGGATATTCTTGTAGTCGAGAGTTAAAGCAGATTCTTCGCTGCGCTCAGAATGACAGTCCGGAGACAGTCGCAGGAAGGCGACAACGTTACTCAGGAGTTGCGGCCGCAGCATTTTTTGTATTTTTTGCCGGAGCCGCAGGGGCAGAGGTCGTTGCGGCCGATTTTTGCGCCGGTGCGGACTTGCTTCGGGGCTTCGGCTTTTTCCGAGCCGGTCTGCAATTGCAAGTCCTGCTGGGCGCGGCGCTGGCGGCGCTCGATTTGCTTCGCTTCTTCCTCGGGGCGCGCGGGCTGCATCAAGTAGAGGAAGCGGACAGCTTCGGTGTCGATGCGGTCCATCATTTGCTCGAAAAGCTTAAAGCCTTCCTTTTTGAATTCGACGAGCGGATCGACCTGGCCGTAGCCGCGCAGGCCGATGCCTTCCTTCAAGTGGTCGAGGGTAAGGAGGTGGTCTTTCCATTGCGCGTCGACGATATCGAGCATGATGTGGCGCTCGAGCCAGCGCATCATTTGCGGGCCGAATAGTTTTTCCTTTTCGTCGTAACGCATTTTGGCTTTGTCGATGAGCGCGTCGAGAAGCGTGTCGTGATCCATCTGCAAGGGATCGATTCCGGCGGCTTTAATGTCGAGCCCGAATTGCTTGAGAACTTCGCCGGAAAGTTGCGCGACGTTCCACTGATCGGGATGCTGCTCGCGCGGGCAATAAGTGTCGACAAGACCCGCAAGCAATTCTTCCGTGAGCGCGAGAATGTCGTCCTTCTGGTCTTTTCCTTCGAGGACGGCGCGGCGAATGGAATAAATCGTTTCGCGCTGCTTGTTCATCACGTCGTCGTATTCAAGCAGGTGCTTGCGGGCTTCGAAGTTCTGCGCCTCGACGGCTTTTTGCGCGTTTTCGATGCGCTTGGAAATCAGGCGCGACTCGATGGGAATGCCTTCCTTCATGCCGAGCATGTACATGAATTTCTGAACGCGCTCGCCGCCGAAAATGCGGAGCAGGTCGTCTTCGAGGGAAAGATAGAACCGCGAGGAGCCGGGATCACCTTGGCGTCCCGCGCGGCCACGCAACTGATTGTCGATGCGCCGGGCTTCATGGCGTTCCGTGCCGAGGATGTGCAGGCCGCCCATAGCCACCACTTCGTCGTGTTCCGTTTTGCACTGCTCGGCATACTGATCATAGAGCGGCTTCCATTGCTCGAGCGGCACTTGAAAGATTTTGCCTTCCTGCTGAAAAAGAACCATTGCGACGTTTCCCGCACCGTTTCCGCCCGCCGCCGCTTCCTGCGGAATTTCCTTTGGAGTTTCAGCTGCGGCAGGATGCTCGTCGCCATTGCCGATAACGGCGCTGGCGGGCGCGTAAGGAATCGCGAGCTTGTTTTTCAGGCAATACTCTCGAGTCATGGCTTCGGGATTGCCGCCAAGCAGAATGTCAGTGCCGCGGCCGGCCATGTTGGTTGAAACGGTGACGGCGCCCTTGCGTCCAGCCTGCGCGATGATTTTCGCTTCGCGTTCGTGCTGTTTGGCGTTCAAGACCTGGTGAGGTATGCCGTGTTTCTTGAGCAGTTCAGCGATCTTTTCCGATTTTTCAATTGAGATGCTGCCGATGAGCACGGGCTGGCCGCTTTCATGCAATTGCCGGACGCCGTTTGTGTGTGTGCCATCTTCCTGAATAATGCCGTTAACGACAGCTTCAAATTTTTCGAGTTCGGTGCGATAGACCACGTCAGGATTTTCGAGACGGATCAGCGGCCGATTTGTGGGAATCACGACCACGTCGAGGCCGTAAATTTTATTGAACTCCTTCGCTTCGGTTTCCGCAGTTCCCGTCATGCCGGAAAGTTTCTTGTACATGCGGAAATAATTCTGAAACGTGACGGTGGCGAGAGTTTGATTTTCGCGCTCGATTTTCACCGCTTCCTTGGCTTCGATAGCCTGATGCAAACCATCGGACCAACGGCGGCCGGGCATCTGGCGGCCGGTGAATTCGTCGACGATGACAACTTCGCCTTCCTTGACCACGTAATCGACGTCGCGCGTGAAAAGCGAGTGCGCGCGGAGGCCCTGATAAACGTGATGAATCAATTCGAGGTTTTGCGGGTCGTACATATTGGGCAAATCGAGCAGGCGCTCGCATTTCGCCACGCCTTCCTCGGTGAGCGTCGCGGTCTTGTGTTTTTCGTCGAGGGTATAGTCGATGTCCTTAATGAGCTTGGGAATAATTTTGTCGATACGGTAATACTTGTCGGTGGATTCTTCCGCCGGGCCGGAAATAATCAGCGGGGTGCGCGCCTCGTCGATCAAGATGGAATCGACTTCGTCGACGATACCGAAGTGATGGCCGCGCTGGACACAATCGGCGAGATCGTACTTCATGTTGTCGCGCAGATAATCGAAGCCGAATTCGTTGTTGGTACCGTAAGTAATGTCGGCGGCATAGGCGGCGCGGCGCTGGACGTCGTCGAGATCGTGAACAATGACGCCAACCGTGAGGCCGAGCGTTTTGTAAATGGGACTCATCCACTCCGCGTCGCGTCGCGCCAGGTAATCGTTGACGGTGACGATATGCACGCCGCGTCCGGCCAGCGCATTCAAATAGGCAGGAAGAGTGGCGACAAGCGTTTTCCCTTCGCCGGTCTTCATTTCGGAGATTTTTCCGTCGTGCAGAACCATGCCACCGATAAGCTGCACATCGAAATGGCGCATGCCGAGCTTGCGGCGGCCAGCTTCGCGGACAAGCGCAAATGCGGGCACCAGAACGGGCGCAAAAGCTTCCTGCATTTTTGTGCGGTAATCGGGATCTTTAATGTCCACGCCTTCGAGCTTCGACGTGACCTGCATTTTCAATTCGGCGGTCTTGATGCGGAAGTCGTCGTCATCGAGCTTCTGCATCTCAGGCTCGAGCGCATTGATGGCGACGACGAGCGGCTGGAGCTTCTTGATGTCGCGTTCGTGCTTCGTCCCGACAAAAAACGCAATTATATTTTCAACAAACCTGTCGGCATCCATGCTTTTTTGTTGGATGCTTGCTTTCGAGCAAGCGTCGCAAGCCTCTCTTGTGGCTGGTTAACTTGTCTCTAATCAATTGTGTCTAACAACTCGTGGCTATTCAAGGAGCCTAACAAGCGGCAGGGGCCGATGGACGTTTCGGTGAGCCGCCCGCGGACCATGCGAAGTCTATTCTAACCTGTTCCGCGCGCCACGCGCAAAGCCGCAGCCTCCAGCGCATTCGAATGATCAACCGCCGAGTTTCGACGTGGCGTATTCGGCAAACACCGTCGATATCAAGGTTTGGGTTGGAAACCGGACGGGAGGAAGAGCGATGCGCGCGCTGACTGTGGTATATTTCCTCGCCGCGACCCATGCCAAAAGCAAAAAAAGCAAAGAGAAGCAAAACGGCAAAACAAAAGCCCGCACGCAGTGGCGTGGCGCGCGGCACGGATCCAAAGCGCATTCGCGCGATTCTGACAAAACTGGACGAAGCCTATCCCGCCGCGACTTGCGCCCTTCGGCACGAAAGCCCCTTCCAATTGCTGATCTCCACGATTCTTTCGGCGCAATGCACGGACGAGCGGGTCAATATCGTAACCCAATCGCTTTTCCCGAAATACCCGACCGCGAAGGATTTTGCCTATGCGAGCCCGCAGGAGCTTGAGAAGGACATCCGGCCGACTGGATTTTTCCGGAACAAAACGAAATCCATCATGGGGGCGAGCAAACGGGTGGTTGAAGAGTTCGGCGGCGAAGTGCCGCAAGTTATGGACGAACTGCTAACGCTTCCCGGCGTAGCACGGAAAACGGCGAACGTGGTGTTGGGTACGGCCTATGGGATCCCGGCTGGCGTGGTCGTCGATACGCACGTGCAACGCGTATCGGGACGGCTCGACTTGACAAAGCATACCGATCCGAAAAAAATCGAGCAGGATTTGATGAAAGTAATTCCGCAGGACCGCTGGATTCTCTTCTCGCACCAAATCATCTGGCATGGACGTCGCGTTTGCCAGGCCCGAAAACCGCGCTGCGTCGAATGCAACCTGGAACGGATTTGCTATTCGAAAGACAAAACGGTCTAAACACTCGCTGAATTTCTCCACCCAAAGGCAAATTCACGAATCACAAATTGACGTTCATGCTGGCCGCAGCGCCTGGTCCTTTTTGTGGAAATGAGACTGCGTAGACGGACAGTGGCAAAAAAAATTAGCCGGCGGATGTGGCTGAGGGACCCTCACCCGCCGGCGTTTTCCCGCCCATCTCCGAGAAGATTGGGCAAGAACTGTTTACAAACTGCTTTCACCATTGCGAAGAAATTCGTAGCGCTCGATTGCTGCCGCGACCCCAATATCCTGCGGTCGCGTGGAATCGGTGCGAACCACGTGGCCCAAGCAGCGGACCTTCACTGGACCGGCCAGCGTCACCTCATGGGGAAGAGTCATGACGATTTCCAGCGGGGCGCCATTTTTTAAATCCTTTGGCAGAAAAAAGTAAATCCCACGGGAGCTGACTTCCTTGGTTTCGGTCGACGCCTCGCCAGCGGCGGCATCGTTAGTCCAACGAACCTTCAACGGCAATCGCATTTGAAAACGACGAGTCGACCTGCGTTCTTTTTGAGCCAAGAGCCACCTTCCGCTTTCCCGATATCGATAAGAATAGAGGCGCACCGGCCCAGACTCAATAGATAGTAAGAACCATTTTGCAGAACGGGCCGTTAGTACCAAAGTACTGGTAGAGCGAAGCTTTAGCAGCGTCAGGACTTACGGTAGGCTTGCAAAATATCGTCGAGCGACAAAATCCCTTCCAGCTTTTGCAGGTTTGCCCGATTAACCACCGGAACGACGGGCCAATTTCCAATCAACTTCAGCGCTTCGTCTAACGGCTGATCGGGATAAAGTTGAGGCAGAGGTCCGCGGCCGGGCATTTCGTCGTTTGACAAGCCTGCCAATTCTGCCAGTGCCTGCTGCCGAATTTCTTCCTGGGAGATCGCTCGCCAGCCATCCGCGTGCCGCCACACCAGGAATTGCGAAGACTGCGACGCTTCCACCTCGTGCATCAGTCCGGCGGGATCGCCATCGCGCAGCACGACGCCCGCCCCCGGTCGCATCGCGTCTTCCACTCGCAGCGCGGTATGCTCGCGCATCTCTTCGATTGATGGCAAATAGAACCCATCCTGCCGCGCCAGGAAATCGAATAATGCGACGTGCTGATACCGGCGTGAAATGAAATACGCAATCATATTGGCGATGATCGTAGGCAAAATGATGGAGTAATTCCCGCTGACCTCCAGCACCATGAAAACCGACGTAATCGGTACGCGCAGAAAACCGGCGAAAAACGTCCCCATTCCCACCAGCGCAAACGCGGCAACCGATTGCGCCGGGCGCTGTACCAGCAGATGCTCCACTCCGCCGACAGCGCCGCCGAGCATGGCTCCAATGAAAAGAGTGGGCGCAAACATTCCACCCGGCGTGCCACTGACAAACGAGATTCCTGTCGCGAGAATTTTGAAAAGTCCCAAAAGCAACAGCATTTTCCAAACGAATTGATCGTGCAGAGCCTGGTCGATGATCGGATAGCCGCTACCCATCACCTGCGGCAACCAGATGCCGATAATTCCGATCAACAATCCCGCTGCGGCCGGCTGGAGATACTGCGTCCATCGCGGTAATTGCTTCAGGCGGGGACGAAAGTAGGCGATGAATTTTAGAAATGCGATGGAAGCAACGCCGCTAATCACTCCGAGTACTGCGTACCCGATCAGCTCCACGGGACTGCGAAATTCCATCGCCGGAACGCGAAACATCGGGGCGCTTCCCAGAAAATTGCGCATCACGACGACGCTCGAAATCGCCGCCAGGATTACTGCGCCTAGCACTCCGCCGCTCCACGTGCCAATAATTTCTTCAATCACGAAAATCACTGCCGAAATCGGCGCGTTGAATGCCGCCGCCAGGCCCGCGGCTGCGCCGATCGGAGCGATCAGACGCTGTTTTTCGCGAGAAAGCCGCAAGCTGCGTCCCAGCGTTGACGCAATTCCCGCGCCCATTTGCAGCGAAGGATCTTCAGGACCCAGTGATTGGCCGCTGCCAATCGCCAACGCACAAGTGATGAATTTCCCAATTACCGTGCGAAAAGGCACGTAGCCGTCGAAAATAAAAACCGCTGCTTTCGTTTGATTCACGCCGCTGCCGCGTGATCGTTTGAAAACGAATATCACCAGCAGCGCCACGCCAATTCCGCCCAGCGTCGGCGCCAGTAGCACTCGCAAAATCGAAGGCTGCATTGAAGAACCGAGCAGCCAAAATCGCGTCCACTCAATCGCTACGCGAAAACAAACGACAGTCAGGCCGGAAACGATCCCGATGATGACGGCCAACAGTAGAAATAACTGGCCTTCACGAAGGGTCAGCGTCTTGCGGCGCCAGAAACTCCACAGTCGCGCAAATCGGCCTGCGTCCCTCGCCGGGGACTCTGGTGGCGCCGGCACCACAGCCGCGTCATTCGTGACGTTCATCGTTCTCTACCCTGATGAAATTTGCCGATTAAAGTCAGCGCCTCGTCCAGGTTTTGCGGCGCTCCGCATTCTTTAGTCGCCAGGCCCTCCGCCACAAACACGAAATTCATTGCCACGTCGAATTGGCCGGGATGGCGCCTCAGGTTCTGATCCGTTAATTGAGGCCTCAGCGCCTTTGCTTGCGTGCCGAGCGTCACCAGGTCCGACTGCTGTCCGCCGCTGGCAAAAAGATCCACGCCGCGAGCCTTCGCGCAGGATTGCAGCCGTGTAAATGCTTGTTCGAAATCGCGCCGCGCCCGCTCTCGGCGCTCAGACTCGCTCAGTCCGAAAGCATATGGGTCGGCGGACATGACGAGACGTGAAATATTCAGAGCGAGCGAAACTTCCGCATCGTCTGTGCGCAAACGATGTGCGCGGTCCAGATAGCGTTCCGCCTGTTGGAATTCGCCGAGCTGATAGGCTGCGAGCCCTGCTCCCCGCAGCGCGTCCGCCGGAGGATGCGTCACGGTGAGTGCGTCGCGAAATTCAGACAGTGCGCGAGATGCATTCCCGGCGCGCAGAAAAAGTTCGCCGGTCTGAGTGTGCAGTGAGGCGCCATTGTGTTCAGGAATTTCCGAAGCCAAGGCAATCAGCTCGGCATTCGCTATGGATGTGTTGCCTCGGGAAATTAGAAATCGGCTAAGCTCAAGGCGCGCGCTCAAGCGGTTCGCTTCCGCCTCTTGAGGCCAAACTCCGTAGATTGCCCCATGGTAGTAACGGAGAGCGTTCGCCACCGAGCCGGCGCCGGCCGAAATTCGGGCAAGCGCCAGATTAATCGGAGCATCGGATGGCGCATGCGCTTGTAATTCAAGCAGATATGCACGCGCTTCGCCATTGCGGCCCTCGACGGCCAGAGCCTGTGCCAGTTGAAACTGGATTCGAGTATCGTCGGGACTGTAGACGAGCGCCGTATGAAAATCCGCAAGTGCGGCGGCTGCGTTCCCTGTCTTCAGTTGCTGCTCACCTGTTTCGAACCATTGCCTGCCGAGAGTGGATAACTCATGGTGGTAACCACGCGTGACAAATCCGGTCAAAGAGAACAAAACGGCAACAATCAGAACCGTCAGTGACAGCACGGTTTCGCGCGAATGGAGAATCAAGGAAAAACGATTGTCGCAGTTCGGGCACTCGGTTGCACCCGCTGGAAAGGGATTATGGCAATGCGGGCAGGTCCGCGGGTTTTCATCTGTGGCTGTTGCGCACATCTACATCTAATATATCGCGGAGTGAGTCTGCGTGACAGCCGCTCGAAACAATCGCGCGGAGGAAGACAAGACTGGCGAGTCTTGTTCACCTCAGGCCTGCTCGATCAGGAGGGTGGTGAATCGCGTACA
>DATEHB010000190.1:0-16379 GCA_035279805.1 Candidatus Acidiferrales bacterium | reverse complement strand
GCGGCGGATTTAGCAGCGGCGGGAGCGATTTCGCGGAAGGCGGTCAGGAAAGCGCGCATCTCCTCGGGCTTGCCAACGGAAACGCGCAGGCATGTGCCCATAGACGGGAATTTTCTGCCCACCATAATTTTCTTCTCGCGGAAGGCAGCGATCACTGGCGTGACGTCGCTGCCGATATCGACCATGAAGAAATTGGCTTCCGAGGGAATCACGTGATGGCCGTCTTTCGCGAGTTCTCCGGTCACCCATTTTCGCGTGTCGTTGATGCGTTTCTTGTTCACCGGAACGATCTCGGAATCGTCGAGACTGGCGACAGCCGCAGCGAGCACGGCGGCGTTGCCATTGTCGAAGAGCAATTGTGAGTGCATCGCTTCAATTGTTTGTTTCTGAGCGACCGCGTAGCCCAGGCGCATTCCCGCCATGCCGTACACTTTCGAAAATGTGCGCGTGACGATCAGATTTGGGTGCTCCGGAATCATGTCCACGACGCTTGAATAGCGCGGATCTTCCACGAAATGGAAATACGCTTCGTCAACGAGAACGTACGTGGAAGAGGGGACTTTACCAAGGAAATTGGCGAATTCGTCGCGCGTGTTGATGGTGCCTGTGGGGTTATTGGGATTGCAGACGTAGACGAGGCCTGTGCCGTTCGAGCACGCGGACGCCATGGCTGGCAGGTCGTGGCGAAAATCGGATGTGAGAGGAATCTTCACGGCATTGGCGCGCGACACTGTGGCGTAGTAGGTGACGGCCTCGAAAGTGGGTTCGGCTACGACGAGATTCTTGTCTGGGCCGACGAAGGCCGCGTCGCAAACGCGAAGAATTTCCGTGGAACCGCAACCCAAGGCGACATTTTCGGTTTCGACTTTGTGAAGAGCGGCGATGGACTTGGTTGCGCGCGCGTAAAGATCGTCAGGATAGCGGCAGGCAACGCCTTCCGTGCCGGTGATGGCCGCGATGGCGTGGGCTGAAGGACCATACGGATTCTCGTTCGAGTTGATGAGAATCGCGTCAGCGCGGGAGAAGCCTTTTAGCCGGCCACCAGCGACGCCTTGAATTAGTCTCGGCGAAACATAGGCCGCGGCAAGCATCGCGCCAATTGATTTCCCGAATTGACGTCGAGTTGATTTCGAGCCCGAAAATTCTGCAGGCATATTGGACCTCCCCAAGGATGCGAATGCCGAAAGTCGAAAGGCCGAAGAATGAAACTCGAAAATCGCGTTCGTCAGCCTGTGCTGGGCGGATTATCCACCTGGCAGGCATGATGCGCAAGCAGGGTGGTAAAATAGGAGAACCGATGGCACTTTGAAGAGTCGCCCGAGTCTCGGTTGGTTTGACGTGTGTTGTGCAGCAGCCTAAGATATCCGAATGAAGCCGATACGAAAAAGGAAAAGTGCTAAACGAACGCGCAGAGTTAAGCGTGCCGGAGTCGCCGCGAGGTCGCGCGATGCAGATGGAAAGGCACTGCGGGCGCAACTGGTGAAGCTACTCGATGGCGGCGAGGCGCATGCAGATCTGCAGCACGCCTTTTCCGACTTGCCAGGGACGCAACGAGGCGCAAAGCCTGCGGACGCGCCGCATTCGGCGTGGCAATTGCTCGAACATTTAAGAATTGCACAATGGGACATTCTGGAGTTTTCGCGAAATCCGAGGCACGTTTCGCCGCGATTTCCAGACGGTTACTGGCCGGCTTCCGAAGCGCCCCCGAGCGCCGAGGCGTGGGGTAAGAGTATGTCGAGCGCCGCACGGGACTTAGCCGCGATGAAAGATCTGGTGAGGAATCCGAAGACCGATTTGTTCGCGCCGATTGCGCACGGCAAAGGTCAAACTATTTTGCGCGAGGCTTTGCTGCTGGCGGATCACAATTCATATCACCTTGGACAAGTCGTCCTGTTACGGCGGTTGCTGGGTGCGTGGGTCGCGGGATAGAGCTGCGTGGTTGAATTTGGGCATACAGCGGTGAAAACCAGACAAGGGAACCGGAATTGAAGAACAAATCTGCGGTGATTGAGGCAAACGGCGTTTCAAACGAGAAGCGCGAAGCTGTGTTGGACGCGTTCCGTCGCTGGGGCTATCTCGAAGCAGACCTGGATCCATTGGGGGATTTTAAGCCGGAACGCGTGCCGGAGCTGGAGCAGCTCACAGGCGAGGCGGCTGATGAGGCGCGGCGGATTTATTGCGGGACGATAGGCGCCGAGTTCATGCACATCGTTGATGGTGAGCGCCGGCGCTGGATTCAGGAACGCCTCGAGTCACCGCCGCCGGAAACGGATCGTGCGCGAATTCTGGAACGTTTGGTGCGAGCGGAACTGTTCGAGCAAGTCGTGCAGAGCCGGTATCTCGGCAACAAGAGATTTTCGCTCGAGGGATTGACAGTGCTGATTCCGCTGCTTGATGAAACGTTGGAGACGGCAGCGGAGAACGGAGTCGAAGAAATTGTTTTGGGGATGAGCCATCGCGGTCGGCTGAACGTGATGATCCACATCGTAGGGCGTCCGGCGGAGGATATTTTCGCGCGATTTGAGGAAGTAGATGCGCGCAGCGAGCTGGGCGGCGGCGACGTGAAATATCACATCGGCGCAACCGGGGAATATATGACGCGCAACGGGCACACGCTGGGAATTCATCTGGTGTCGAATCCGAGCCATTTGGAATCGGTGGATCCCGTCGCGTTGGGGCGCGCGCGCGCGAAGCAGACGCGGCGCGGCGAAGAGGGGATCGCTCAAGTGTTGCCCGTGGTCTTGCACGGTGATGCGGCGTTTTCGGGACAGGGGATCTGGGCGGAGACGCTGAATTTTTTGATGATTGACGGTTTTTCGGTGGGCGGCAGCGTACACATTATCGTGAACAATCTGATCGGGTTCACGGCGGTGCCGAGCGAGTGCCAGTCGTCAAGATTTGCGTCGGACATTGTGAAGCGGCTGCCCGTGCCGATCTTCCACGTGAACGCGGAGGATCCGGACGCAGTAGTGCGCATCGCGAGGATTGCCGTGGAATATCGCTACACCTTTCAAAGCCCGGTGGTGATTGACTTGATTGGCTACAGACGCTATGGGCACAGTGAAATCGACGACCCCACGATCACTCAGCCGTTGCGCTACCGCAAAATTCAGGCGCATCCCCCGCTGTGGAAGCTGTACGCGGAGAAGACCAGCTCGGATCCGACGAGCACCGTTGAAGAAGTGCGCGCGGAATTCGAGACCGCGCAGAAAAATGCAGTGGATTTCGAGAAAACCCCGAAGATGTGGCAGCTCCCGCCGTATTGGAACAATTTCAAGGGTGGCCGGTACAAAGCGGAATTCGACGTCGATACGGGAGCGCCTATCGATAAGCTGCAAGAGATTACTGCGAAGCTGACGACATATCCGAGTGATTTTGCAATTCATCCCAAAATAAAAAAGCTGCTGGAACAGCGCGCAGCCATGGGCGCGGGAAAAAGTCTGGTGGATTATGGGATGGCGGAAGCGCTGGCCTTTGGCTCTTTGTTGGTGGAAGGTGTCCCTGTGCGGCTGAGCGGCGAAGACAGCAAGCGCGGCACGTTCAATCAGCGTCACGCGGCCCTGATTGACACGCAGACCGAGACCGAATTCATTCCGCTCGCGAATCTGTCGAGTAAGCAGGCGCGTTTCGAAGTGTACAACACTGCGCTTTCGGAAGCCGGAGCGATGGGATTCGAGTACGGGTTCAGCCGCGATTTTCCCGAGGCGCTGGTGCTGTGGGAAGCGCAGTTCGGGGATTTTGCGAATGGCGCGCAGGTGATCATCGATCAGTTCGTTGCTGCGGGCGAAGACAAATGGAAATTGCTTTCCGGACTTTTACTGCTGCTGCCTCACGGTTACGAAGGACAAGGACCGGAGCATTCGAGCGGGCGCATCGAGCGATACTTGCAACTGGCGGCCCGCGACAACATCCAAGTGTGCCAGCCATCGAACGCTGCGCAGTATTTTCATTTGCTGCGACGCCAGGCGCTGCGGCGGTGGCGCAAGCCGTTGGTCGTGTTCACGCCCAAGAGCATGTTGCGCAACCCGGCGGCGGCCTCTCCGATTGCGGATTTTTCGCGGCCGCGATTCCAGGTAGTGCTGCCGGACGCGGAGGTGCAGCAGGCTGAACGCGTCCTTTTCTGCACAGGAAAAATTGGGCACGAATTGGCCGCGGAAAGAAAGCGGCGGAACGATGTCTCGACGGCAATCGTATCCGTCGAGCAAATCTATCCCTTCCCGGAAAAGGAATTGGAGGAAGTGCTCGGCCAATACTCGTCGGCGCGCGATTTTGTGTGGGTGCAGGAAGAGCCGGCAAACATGGGCGCGTTGAGTTTTGTGATGCCGCGGCTGAAGCGCGTGCTCCGTGGACACGCGTTGCGTTCCGTGAAACGCTCAGCCAGCGCGAGCCCGGCGACGGGATCAGCGAAAGCGCACGAATTGGAGCAAAGGACGCTCTTGGCGCTGGCGTTCGGGACAGGCAAGCCCTAAGAATTCACGCGTGTCTTTGGCGTCAGGTTTGAGCGCTTTTATCGCCCAGGCCCCCTCTCGTGGTTGGCGTAGTTCCTCGCAAATCTCATCCACGTTCTACCAGGAAGTTGCGGAATGGTCGTATCCACCGAAATACCACCGCACACCAATCGTATTGTAGATTCCAAGAGGCTCTTTGTTCGGACCCGAGTCGAACGCCCCGAGATTCCGGTCGAACGGGCTAAATGAAGTGACACCATGGTTGGTCACGCGCAGCTCGAAATGCTTCGGTAACTGAATGGCGACGCCCATGGTGTGTTCCCACGCCAAAGGAGCCATCGAGTACGTGTATTTCACCTGTGGAATGCTATTGCCAAAGAAAAAATTGGGCTGGAAGAAAAAATAGGCGTGTTTGAGCGGCGTGCGGGCAAAGGGCTGAAATTCGATGTAGCCGCCCATAATATACCGTGCGAAAGCAGTGCAGGTCGGTTGGGGTTGATTGCAGCGGCCGAGATCCGGCTCATTGTGCGGAGGCGCGAGTTCGAAATCGCCGTAGCCGCGCAAAAAGTTCTTGCCGAAGAGCAACCGGCCCTGGTTGTAATCCTTCGACGACGAGATTTGTGACGAGCCTTGCGATGTTGTCTCGGAGTAGATCGTCTGTGCGAGCGTTTGCGCGGCGGCGCCGCCGGAGAATAGCAGAAGAGCCGCAATCGAAACTACGAATTGCTGAAACACACTAACGCATTTGCGAAGCTGGACCTGTGAGCTTGGCATGGGGCTTCCTCTTTTCGTTGAAATGACTTTTGCGATAAAGCTGCGGAATTCTCCAGAGCCGCGTGCGAACGACAGTGGAAGTCAGTGGAGTCCCACCGAGCCACGGACGGATTCAATTAACTTGGCCGAATCGTAGCCGACACCATCTTTGAAGACGAGTTCCGTTTTTTCAATGTCGCTGATTTTGGTGGATGGGTCGCCAGCGACGACAATGATGTCTGCCTGTTTCCCCGCGGTAAGGGTTCCGATGCGATTATCTTCGCCCAGAAAATGCGCGCCGTTCTCTGTGTAGATGTGAACAGCTTCGGCGGGAGTGAAACCCGCGTCGACAAGAAGCTCGAGCTCGCGCTGGTCGCCAAAGCCGGCGAGATCACCGCCGTAACCCGTGGGATCCTCGCCGGCAATCAGAACGCCGCCGGCCTTGACGAAATCGCGCTCGAATTGCATTTCCTTCTTCAGAAGCGCCGGCCAGAAAGAATTCTTATTTTCAGAAATGGTGGAACGGGTAGCAAGATAATCGATGGCAGCCCCGGGAAGCATTGCATCAATGACGCGAGGTTCGAGCGGCGGCTGATTCGGAGCGAATGTCTCGAAGATGACGATCGTGGACGTCACAGCGACGTGATGCGCAACGAGGTCGCGAATCGTTTCCTGCACGGGCGCGCTTTCGACGTCAATGCCAGCCAGGGTTTTTGCCGTGAGCTGCTGCGAAGGGCAAGCGTCGGGCGTCTTGCCCGGGTCGAATTCCGTGTCGACCAGGAGCCCGTGCTCGAGGTCGTCTATGCCGAGCGCGGCCGCTTCTTTGAAGCCGATAGAGCAAAGGTGGCCGGTGACTTTGATGCCTCGTTTGTGCGCTTCCTGAATCGCGGCGCTGAGTTCGGCGCTCGTGATGTGCATGTAGGCCTTGAATGACGTGACGCCTTCATCGGCCCAGAAGTCAACCGTTTTGCGCGCGTCATCCGCGCCATTCAGCTCATGCATTTGAGGAGTGAACGAACCGGCGCCCTCGAGATATGGTCCAGTGACGTGGATTTTCGGACCGGCGAGCTTCCCCGAGTCGATCAATTTTTTCAACTCGAGATCGGTGTAAGGCTCGATGCTTCCAGTCGTGCGGAGTGACGTGACTCCGTTGGCCAGATAAAGGCGCGGAAAGCTGAAGCCCATTTCATTGTATATCGCGACGGCAGTACGGCCGCCGGAGGGGTAGAACATGTGTTCGTGCATGCCGACGAAGCCGGGCAAGACGGTTTTGTTGGAGAGGTCGAGAACCTGGGCGCCCGCAGGAACGGCTGTGCTCGAGGATTCGCCAATGGATTGGATCTTATCGCCGGAGATGATGATGGTTTGGTTGCTGCGCGCCGGCGAACCCGTACCGTCGATGACGCGGACATGCGTGAGCGCGATTATCGGCGCGGTTACTTTGACAAATTCACGCACGCTACGAGAAAGGGAAACGGGAGCCTGCCCGTCAAGAAAAGGGCCGTCGAGCAAAACAAACGTTGAAAGTAAAACCACGATTACCAGCCTCTTCATTTTCGAATGTCCTTTCACGCGCAGTCTTGAGGCGGTCCCGCCTCAACACAATCAGTTCTGCGTCAGTGACCAACCGAGCCAGGCGACGTGGCGAGAGAATTCTTGGCAAAGCACCAATCGACGAATTGGGACGTGAAACGGCTGGCGACAGGCGCTGGAATATCGGACTTTTCCAGCTTATGAAAGACAAAGTGGATTTCACCGCTGGGCTGTACCGTTCCCATCAAGTAACCGTACACGTTTGTCTGCGCATCTTGCGCATCGTTGTAATTCGATGGCAAGGCGTAGCGCTGCGCTCCCGCAGTGCCGATGATCCATCCGGGGAGCACGCCGCCGTGATTGCGCCAATAATCAGTGTTGAAAATATCCGCCATGTAAAAATGCGAATGGCTTGCGAGAACGTATACGTGCTTGTGCGCACGGTTTTGCGCGGCAAGCAGGTCGGCGTAAACACGGCGGCCTGATTCGATTCCCTGAGCTGATTCGTTCATGCTGTGGCCCGAGGAAACGCTTTCAGGGAGAGCTTCGTGCATACCCGCGACAATTGTCAGGATTTTGGGATCGGCCTCGTCACGTCCGATGACACCTTCGAACCATGCCATTTGCGCATGGTCAAACTGATCCGCCGTTGAATTATCAAGGTTGATGAAATCGACGCCGTGCTCGACCCAATGATAGTACGTGTGGAGTTTGTGGTCAGCGGGGTTATCGCGGAGACGTTGCTCGCGGAGCGCGGGTTCATCCAGCCAGTCCGCAAACTGTTGAATGAAAAGGTCGCGTGTCATCGGCGGAATCGTTTCATGATTGCCGATGCCGAGAAAGAAGGGAAGCGAGCCGAAAGCACTAATCTGATTGGCGATGAAGTCCGGCCACGCAGTCTGTTCATACTGAATAATCGTCATGGGCTTGGCAACGTTCTCGGGTTCGTGTTGCATGTCCTCGTCAAAGTCGTAAATTCTGCGAAGATCACCGAGATGCCAGTAGAACGAGGCGTGATTTGCAATGGCTCCCGCCGCGATAGCGGGCATCACGACGTCGCCGCAATTGCGCGAGTCTCCAGCAACAGCGAAGCTAAATGAAGTGGGTGATTCCTGCTGCGCGCCTGATTTGGGCAGGACCAGAAGAAAGAGCGCGCACGTGATAGTGGCAGACATCAATAAGGACGAGCGGTGAGTCATGCGACCTCCAGCAAAGTAAGGCGGCGTCATTTTGCTCCAAGGCGTTGCGGGAGGCAACCAGAATGCAGTGCGGAATATTTCTGGCAGATTTTGACGCTTGGAGCTGTTGACTGTCGCATTGACTTGGTCTTGCGCGCGGAATAGGCTGGCGTGTTCTTGGCGAGGAAGAAATGAAGATCGAGGCTTTCGAGCTGGAGCGGTGGCAATCCGTATGGGAGAACCGCGTCGAGTTGAATATCGCGGAAAGCGGAGTAGAGCCGTTGAGCATCCATGAACTAGTGGGAGACGGCGCGGACTTGGAACGTGTGCTTAACACGCGGCTGGGCTATCCCCAAACGAACGGCAGCGAGGAACTGCGCGGACGAATCGCGGCGTTGTATTCCGGCGCCAAGGCTGAGAATGTCCTGCTCACATGCGGCGGCGCAGAGGCGAACTATCTGGTGACGTGGGGATTAGTTGAACGCGGCGATGAAGTGGTTTTCATGCAGCCGAATTACATGCAGGTTGCGGGACTGGCGCGTGGGTTTGGAGCGCACGTGAAACCGTGGTGGTTGCGTGAAGAATTGCAGTGGGCGCCGGATGTGGACGCGCTGGCGCAGATGGTGACTTCAAAAACGAAGATGATTGTGGTTTGCAACCCGAGCAACCCGACCGGCGCGGTGTTCAGCGATAGCACGATGAAAGCAATTTGCGCCGCGGCGCAAAAAGTGGGCGCATGGATTTTAGCGGACGAGGTGTATCGCGGCGCGGAATTCAGCGGTGAAACGACGCCGAGTTTTTATGGCCGATACGAGCGCGTGCTCTGCACGGCTGGATTGTCGAAAGCTTATGGACTGCCGGGGCTGCGAACGGGATGGCTCGTGGGGCCGGCGCAAATGGCGGAAAAATTATGGGGCTATCACGACTACACCAGCATCGGGCCAACGATGCTGACGGACCGGATTGCGTCGTTGGCCCTCCGGCCAGAGCGTCATGCATGGTTGCTCGAACGGACGCGCGAGATTTTACGCCAGAATTATCCAGTGATGCGCGAATGGCTTAAAACGCACCAGGACTTGTTCACGCACGTAACGCCGCGCGCAGGGGCCATTGCATGGATTGGATTTCAAAAGAAATGGAACTCAGCCGAAGTGGCGGAGGAGCTGAGAGTGAAGAAAGGCGTATTGCTGGTTCCCGGCGAGCAGTTTGCCATGCCGGGCTACTTGCGCATCGGATTCGGCGAAGATGCGGAAAAGCTGCAAAAGGCACTCGGCCGATTTGATGACTGGATCGCAGCGCGATCGTAACAGGCGGATCGTAACAGGCGATGAACATGCATGGACGATAGGCGACGAAACGCCCACATCCATGAGCGCGTCGAATTGCTTGGTGAAGTTGTAGGTCCCGTTAGGAGGAATTCTTATGACTGCGGAATCTTCTGGTAAGTGGCGCGGCCCACTGTGGGTTGCCCTTATAGGCGTACTGGTTGTTGTGGTGTGGGTGAGTTTACCGGCGACACGACATTTGACGCACAGGTTCTTTGGGTCCCTGCGCATGCAGAAGGTTCAAGCTGTCAACGTGGACCTATCGAGTTTTGTGGGTCCAAACGCAAATTCCACATTACAGCAGATGGTCACTCAAATGATTTCCGACAAGGTCACGGTAACGACGAACGAGAAAACACAAACCGCGCCTGACGCACTGGCGGCGAGCCAACTTGCGGGTTTTCACGTTCAATTGCTGAGTGCGAGAAAGGATTCGCCGGAGCTGGCCGTTGCAGGCACGCATGCATTCGACTTGACGGTGGATCGCGCACGATTGCAAGCGATTTTGAGAGAGGCGGGACGCCCAGACTTGACCGTTCCGCAATCGATTGATGGTGCCACGGTCGACGTGAAGATTCCGCGGGCAGTCCGCGCGCGATATGGGAATTGCCCTGGGCAACCGAGCGCTACGGCGAACGTAGCAACGCCTACCCCATCGTCGATGCAATACGCTGACTGCGTGATTCTGACTGAGGGTCCGAGTCCGGAGGTGAAAGTTCCTGCGGGGCTTGATGTCCAGCAACTCGCGGAAATCGGGCTGGAACTCGCCGGAATGACGCCAGATCAAGCGCAGGAATTTCTTCACAACGTGAATTGGAAATCGACGCTGGGAGTGTCAATACCCCGATTCATGCGTTCGTACGAATCCGTGAAGGTCAATGGAGTGCAAGGAACGCTGCTGAATATGGCAGGTCGACGAGGCCCGACATACACGCTGCTTTGGGCGAAGAATGGAACGGTTTATTCGCTGACGGGGTTTGGAAACTCGGGCGACGCCGTTTCACTGGCGAATTCGATTCAGTGAAGCGAGGAGACGCCGCTGACTGGGTCGAATCACTACGCGATACAAACTCAGGACCTGCGCAAGGAGTACGGCAATAAAGTCGCGGTTCGTAAACTGTCGCTGACGGTGCCGCGCGAGTCAATTTTCGGTTTTCTCGGTCCGAACGGCGCGGGCAAAAGCTCTTCCGTGAAGATGCTTCTTGGGCTGGTGAAAGCCACAAGCGGCGAGGCATTTGTGCTCGGCCAACGCGCTGGCGACGTGGAAGTTCGGCGTAAAATTGGTTTCCTGCCTGAACATTTCCGGTTTTACGAGTGGCTGACTCCTGCGGAACTTCTCCGCCTGCATGGGCGGCTCTGCGGCATGGCGGCGGGGAAATTGCGCGAACGCGTTCCGGCGATGCTGGAGCTTGTGGGCCTCATGCCGCACCGAGACAAGCGCATCCACGATTTTTCCAAAGGGATGATGCAGCGAATCGGGTTGGCGCAGGCGCTGATTCACGAGCCGGAGATTATTTTTTTGGATGAGCCAACTTCCGGCCTGGATCCCATGGGACGGCGTTTGGTGCGCGACGTAATTCGCGGACAGCGCGAGCGCGGTGCGACCGTATTCCTGAATTCACACTTGCTCAGCGAAGTTGAAATAACGTGCGACAACGTCGCGTTTCTGAAAGATGGCGAAGTGGTTGCGGCCAGGGATCTGCGTGCGCTGGGTGAGACTGAAATCCACGTCGTGGTCCGTGCACGAAAGCTTTCGCCGAATGTCGTGACTGGACTCAGCGCTTGGACCACGGCCGCGAATCTCGAGGGCGAACAGCTCACGATGACTGCGCGTTCGAGCGACGTTTTGCCCGATGTGCTGCGCTACCTGACGGGATCGGGGGCCGATATTTACTCATTTATTCCGGAGCGAGCGTCGCTTGAGGATTTGTTCGTTCGAATCATGGGCGAAGATCGAGGATTATGAATGGGCTGCTGGGTGATGGCGGGCATTACGTTTCGTGAAGCTGCACGGAAGAAAATTCTTTGGACCGCTCTGCTTGCCGGGATCGGGTTCTTAGCGCTGTTTGGGATTGCGCTGCATTACCAAATCGAGGATTTCGTCGCGCATTCCACGGCGCCCTTCATTCGCTATCAGATATTGAGCGCCATGTTGATGGTCGGACTGTACGTTGTGGATTTGCTCGCTGTAGTGATGACGATTTTGACTTCCGTGGATACGATTTCTGGAGAAATCAGTTCAGGCACGATTCACGCCATCGCGACGAAACCCATTCCCCGGTGGCAGATCTTGATGGGGAAGTGGATTGGATTCGTGGGCATGATTGCGGCATTTGTGGCCCTGACATTCGGCGGGACCATTGCCGTCGCGGATTGGATGGGCGGCGTGATTCCCGAGAATGCATTCCACGGCGCGTTGCTCGTGTTTCTGGAATGTTTGCTGGCTCTGTCAGTCACATTCATGTTCGGAACGTGGTTTTCAACGCTGACGAATGGCGTAATTGTGATCGGACTCCATGGGTTGGCGTTCATGGGCGGGTGGCTGGAGCAAATGAGCGGGTTCACGGAGAGCGCGCGGCTTGTGGCGGTGGGAGTCGTCACGAGCCTGATCATGCCGAGCGAATCGATTTGGCGCCGCGCCGCGTTTGAAATGCAAACACCGCTGGCAGGTTCGTTGCCATTTTCGCCGTTTGCGAATGTTTCGATACCGAGCGCGACGATGATCGCGTATGCGTGTTTCTATTTGCTCGTGGCCCTGCTGATTGCCGTTTACCATTTTCAATGGCGCGATTTGTAAAACGGCCCTGAGAGTCAAAACCCTTGAATCCGGTCAGACGGAAACTCGCATGCCGTGTGTGCCATTTCCACATGTAACGATTCTGGGTCCACGTCGGGCGATTATCTTGACGTCTGTCCCCCTAAGTGATACTGAATCCCACAATATCTGGGGTCTTAACGCGCAGCTGATACTTCGGCTCTAACTGTTCGCGTCGAACCCGGCTGCGCGCCATTTTGGTGGACCTCACAGTTCGAAAACGAGCGTCACGCATCCAGGAGGAGAACCCATGAGATCGGCAAGATGGTTGGCATCTGCGCTGTTGTGCCTGTTCTTGGCGGCCAGTGTGGCTCACTCGCAGGGCGTCGGCGCGTCTGGAAATATCAATGGAACGGTCACGGATCCGTCAGGGGCCGCGGTTCCTAACGTGACGATTACCGCACTCGAAACGGATCGGGGAATTCGCCATACGACGGTGAGCGACGATTCCGGACGGTATGAATTTGTCGGGCTGCCGCCGGCTACGTACGACGTGACTGCGCAGGTGTCTGGTTTTCAAACCGTGATCCAGAAAGGTGTCGTCGTCACGGTGGGCGGCACGGCTGTGACGGACTTTCAGCTAAAGGTTGCAAGCACAGCCTCAACGGTGGAGGTGAGTGCGCAGCCTCCAGTGGTGGAAACAGAGCGCGGCAGCCAGTCGAATACGTTGACTGATCGTCTTATCACCAACCTGCCCATCGACCGCCGCGATTACCTCACTTTTACCCTGCTGATGCCGGGTGTCTCGAACTCGACGCGGCTGGCGGATGACCAGGATTTTCGAGTGAAGCAGACGCCGCAAAGCGGACTCTCGTTCTACGGAAGCAACGGCCGCGGAAACAGTGTCACAGTGGACGGCGGCGAGGCCAATGATGATGCCGGCGGTGTGCGCCTGACCGTGAGCCAGGACGCCGTGCAGGAATTCCAAGTGAATCGCAGTAATTACGCAGCGGATCTGGGCGGCGCTACTGGCGCGAGCATCAACATTGTGACGAAATCGGGCACGAACGACCTGCATGGAAGCCTTTACGGTTATTTCCGCAATGACGCGATGGACGCGCGCGATCCGTTTGCCTTCAGCCAGGCGTTGCAGCCGGGCGGAGCGTTTTCCTTCGCCGCGCAAGGACAGCCCGTTAAAAATTCACTGAGCCGCTATCAATATGGCGGAACACTGGGGGGTCCGATTCACAAGGACAAGACCTTCCTATTCGTGGGATTCGAGGGTTTGCTCCAGAACTCACAGAATGCCGTACCGCTGCTCACGAACAGCTTTATCTTCGCGGGCCCGACTGCGGCGGCGCCGACTACTTTCGGGGCCGCCGATCCGAGAGCCGCGCAGCAAGCCATCGTCAGCGCCTTGGCCGCCGACCCGGGAAATCCGATTGTGCCTTGCCTGAACAATCCCAATGGAACCATCACCTCGTTGCCGGCGCAAATTTGTGCGGGAGCCCTGCAGAGCGGTTTGACGGTGAGCCCGGTAACCGGGTTGACGCCCATCCAGAACGGATTGAACAACTTCCTCATAAACCAGTTTGAAACAAACGGAGGACTTTTCAATTACAACACGCGCGAATACCTGGTGTCCGGGCGTCTCGATCATCATTTCAATGACTCGAATCAGGTGTCCTTCGACTACCGCTACGGGCGTGACCTTGAGCAGTCTCCAGACGTGCAATCTTTAACGGGTTTCTCGGCAGGCAGCTCGATCCATACCTACGACAGCACAATGCTGGGCTCGTGGTATCACGAGTTCAGCCCGGCAATGCAAAACGAAGCTCGCATACAGTGGGACTACGAAAGCTTCAATGTGATTCCCAACGAGCCAGGAGAAGTAGGGCTGCAAATCCCGGGCTTTGCGAACAATTTGGGAACAAACATATTTCTGCCGAACTTGACCATCCTGCGCCGCTACGAATTTACTGACAACATTACAATGATCCGCGGGACACACACGATGAAATTTGGCGGGACCCTGCTCCTTCGTGGCAACCACACCGAATCGCACACATTTTTTCCGGGCCGATTCGTCTTTGGCGAGTTGCCCGGGGTTGTGCTCAGTCCGTGCTTGGCAAACCCCAACGGTCCTGTTACGGGTAATCCTCAAACTGCCGGTTGCAACTTGCCTAGCGCGCTGAATCCGGCTGGAATTGACTCTCTCCAAGCGGCTTCGCTCGGTGCACCGCAGATATTCCAACAAGGTTTCGGCAATCCCGCCTATCCTGGATACACACGTCCATTGGCGGCGGCTTACTGGCAGGATTCCTGGAAGATTCGTTCGAATTTCACCTTGAACTATGGAGTGAGGTATCAAACAGACAAGCAGTTTCTGCCGTTGAATAGCGAGTACCACGATTTTGCGCCACGAATATCGTTCGCGTGGGACCCCTTCAACGATCACAAGACGGTGATCCGCGGGGGGTACGGTATTTTCTACGGACCGGTTGATGCACAAATTCCCCAGGTGGATTTGAGTCTGGGAGTTCTGAACCAGAACAATAGCGCCGTCGAGAACCAGAACAATAAGCAGCAGATTCCTGACCAGGTCAACAACGTGGTCAAGACATGCGGAATCGCATTTACTGGCACGCCCTTCCCGGGGAACGGCAGCAGCCCGTGCAATCGGTTCATTTCGATTTATATCGATCCATTGACGCCGACCGGTATTCCTGGTTTGCAGAACTCCGCGGTCGTTTTCCAGTCACTCTTTGCCACGGGCAAGATTCAGTGCACGGTGCCCTCTGCGGGAAACGCAGCGTGCATCACGCCAGCGGATCTGGCTCCTTTTGGAATTCGCGTTGCGAATAGCGGTGCACTGTCGCCGCTGCAGGTGATTTTCAGCAACCCACCGGACTACAAGACTCCGTATTCACAGCAAGCCTCACTGGGAGTTGAGCGCGAGATTCGAAATGGACTCTCGGTTTCGATCAGCGGAATCTATTCCCATACACAAAGGCTCCCCGTAGCGATTGACACAAATCTGCTGCTGGCGCCGACGAGCACAGTGACGCTGGCGAATGGGAAGAGTGTCTCCTACCGGAATTGGAACACCAGTCCCGCGACCGATCCGCTCGGCGGAGCCGAAGGACTCCCATGCGCCCCGAATCCCTTTGCGTGTTTTGTGAATCCGCTCATCGTGCAAAATAACCAGTACACTTCCGCGGCCTCCGCGCTGTATGAGGGCGGCATCCTGGAGGTTAAAAAACGCTTCGGCGATCACTACACAATTTTCGGGAATTACACCTTCAGCAGAGGTTTCGACACTTCGACTGATTTCAACTCGGACTATGGGCCACAGGATCCGACGAACTTGGGCCTGGACCGCGCCCCTTCCGAGTTCGACGAGCGACATAAAGTTGTGATCGCGGGAGTGTTCGACAGTCCCTGGAAGGAAACGGTGCTATCTGGCTTCCAGCTTGCACCGATTTTTACATATCACAGCGGACACCCGTTCAATCTGCTCGCTGGTGGCGAAGTGAATGGCAACAATCACACCACGAACGAGCGTCCGATTGGCGCTTCTCGCGACTCTGGCCTTGGGCCGAATTACATCGACTTCGATATGCGCTTGACTTGGCAGCACAAGCTCGGCGAAAAAACGAACCTGCAACTGACCGCAGAAGGGTTCAATCTGGCGAACCGCACGAACTTTGCCAGCGTGAACAATGAGGTGGGTCCATTTTTTGGCTTCACGCCGGGGTTCACTACGTTCAACGTCCGTGGGAACGCAGCCTTGTCGCCAAGCCAGCCATTGGCGTTTACTTCGGCTTTTCCGAAACGGGAGATCCAGCTAGGTCTGCGGCTAAGTTTTTAACACTCCCAATTGAGTGCATTGGTCGCGGAAGAAAAGTGCTTTGTCGGCGATTATCGGTTCGTACATCAATCGCTGGTGGGCCCGCTAGGATTCGAACCTAGGACCAACGGATTATGAGTCCGCTGCTCTAACCAGCTTAGCTACGGGCCCGCAAGCACTTACGTGGGCTTCCTCTGCGACTGTAGCGGAAACTATAGCGCGTATCAACTGAGCGGGTGTGGGTGCGCGACCGCTTTCGACGCTCTCCTATTCAAAGCCTCTGACGCGTTTTTGGCCTGTTTGAGCTGGGTCCCACTCCAAAACGTAGAGAGACTAGGGAAGGAACCCGGGACACCGTTTGATTGCAAAACTTTTTGCGGAAATCGGGGTTGTTAGTGAGATAGGGAGGGCCCCCAACGTGAGAGCGCTGACGAATCTTAATCATGTGCTTCTTATAAGTTTGCTGATGGTCTGGTTTGCGCCTGTGGCCCATTCGCAAGGTCCGGGGCATGGCGGCTTTGGATGGAACGGATTTGG
>DATEHB010000189.1:0-2388 GCA_035279805.1 Candidatus Acidiferrales bacterium | reverse complement strand
CTGCGTCAATTTTTGCGGCAGTTTCCGGGAACACGAACCAAGTTTTTGCACGAAGGAGATGGATGTAAGCATGACGCAGCCGATTCGCAACATCGCAATTATCGCTCACGTCGATCACGGCAAGACGACGCTCGTTGACGCCATGCTGCGGCAGAGCGGCATTTTCCGCGCGAATCAAGTGGTCGTTGAGCGCGTGATGGATTCGAACGATCTGGAGCGCGAGCGCGGCATCACGATTCTTGCCAAAAATACCGCGCTTTTTTATCACGACACAAAAATCAATATCGTGGATACGCCGGGCCACAGCGACTTTGGCGGCGAAGTGGAGCGCGCGTTACGCATGGTCGATGGCGTGCTGCTTCTTGTGGACGCCAGTGAAGGCCCGCTGCCGCAAACGCGTTACGTTCTGCAAAAGGCGTTGCAGGCGCATCTTCCGCCGATCATTGTCCTGAATAAAATCGACCGCTCGGACGCGCGCGCGAAGGAAGTTCTCGACGAGATTTATGATCTATTCATCGACCTGGACGCGACGGAAGACCAGCTCTCGTTTCCCGTGCTGTATACCAACGCGAAAACAGGCGTCGCTCATCGCAAGCTGGATGACGGCTCAACGAATCTTCAGCCGCTGTTTGAGGTAATCGTTTCCGCGATTCCCGCTCCTTCGGGAAATCCGTCGGGGCCGTTGCAGGCGCAGGTCACGAACCTCGATTACAGCGATTTCCTGGGACGCATCGCAATTGGACGTGTGTTCAACGGCACGCTCCGTCGCGGTTCCGAAGTCGGCATTGCCAAACTTCAGGGCGAGATGATTCCCACGGTTATCACAAAACTGTTTACGTTTCGCGGCCTCGAGCGCGACGAAGCGGACGAAGTTGCGGCAGGCGACATTGTGGCCATTGCCGGCTTCGACGGCATTCAGATCGGAGAAACGATCACGGATCTGGAAAATCCCGCGCCATGCGATCCGCTGGTGATTGACGAGCCGACGCTGGCGATGATTTTCACGGTGAACACGTCGCCACTCGCGGGACGCGAAGGACAATTCGTCACTTCGCGCGACATTCGCGCGCGCCTGCAAAAGGAACTGCTGACCAACGTTTCCATTCGCGTGGAAGATTCGGAAACGACGGATGCGTTTCGCGTGCTGGGGCGCGGTGAATTGCAACTCGCCATTTTGATTGAGACGATGCGCCGCGAAGGCTATGAGCTGATGGTCGGCAAGCCGGAGATTGTGGTGCGCACGGAAAACGGGCGGCGGCTCGAGCCGGTCGAGCTGCTCGTCGTCGATTGTCCGGAGACTTTTGTGGGCGTGGTGATGGAAACGCTGGGCAGCCGCCGCGCGGAACTCGCGAAAATGGTGAATCACGGTTCGGGGCGCGTGCGGATGGAATTCAAGATTCCGTCGCGCGGCTTGATCGGTTTGCGCGGCCAGCTTTTGACGGATACACGCGGCACGGCGCTGCTGCATTCGCTCTTCGATGGCTGGACGGAATACGCGGGAGAGCTGGCTTCGCGCAACACGGGCGCGCTGGTGGCGGATCGCGCCGGAAAAACCACCGCGTTTGCGCTGTGGAATTTGCAGGAGCGCGGCGAGCTTTTCGTCGGCCCCGCCGTAGAAGTTTACGAGGGAATGATCATCGGCGAAAACGCGCGCGAAGCGGACATGGACGTGAACGTCACGAAAGAGAAGAAGCAGACGAACATGCGTTCATCGAGCGCCGATGAAGCGATTCGCCTGGTGCCGCATCGCGTGCTCACGCTCGAAATGGCCATCGAGTTCATCACGGACGATGAATTCGTGGAGATCACGCCGAAGTCGATCCGCCTGCGCAAAAAAGTTCTCGACCCCAAGCGCCGTCCACGCCGCTGGCAGCAAGTCCGCGCCAGCATCGACGCCACTGCCTGATTCCCTGGAAACGGCTCTTGTAGAGGCGGCCTTCAGGCCGGCGTCTCCGCCTACCTGAAGGTGGCCGCTACAAATGCCGCGAAGGAAAAGCTCTGCGGCGTTAGTGACTCTGGCTGGCGGCCTTTGCCATCCATTCCTTCGAGCGCCGCTCCATCTCTTCGGGGGCCACGTCTTCAATATGCGTGGCGATGCCCCAGCTGTGGCCGAACGGATCCGTAATTGTTCCGTAGCGGTCGCCCCAGAACTGGTCCGTCAGCGGCATGACTACTTTCGCTCCGCCCGCAACGGCGCGGTTGAACACGGCGTCACAATCCTCGACATAAACATAGTAGGAGTGACCTTTGCAGCCCGCTGGCGCGGCGGACATGCCGGGAAATTCGTCGGCGAGCATGATTTTGGAATTGCCGATGGTTAGCTCGCAGTGACCGATCGAGCCGCCGGGCGTTTCCATGCGCATCACTTCTTTCGCGTCAAAGATCTTC
>DATEHB010000188.1:0-7094 GCA_035279805.1 Candidatus Acidiferrales bacterium | reverse complement strand
ATCGGCGCGCGAGAAGAGCCGTCCGAGGGCGGGCTTCACGTCGAGAATCGCAAGCGTGCCGTCGGTGACATCGAGAGCGCGGACCTGTTCCGGCTCGCCCACGCCCGTAACCGTGTCGGAGTCCGGATTCCAGAGACCGATGTCCTCGAAAGTTTGGTTTTGCTCGCGATAAATGAAATAGTCGGCGGGGGACAGCGTCGCATCCAGAAGGTTGACTCCCGGCGCGGTGAGCCACACGCCAACGAGCTGCTCGGGATGAGGATAGGGAAGAGGTTTGAGCAGGACGCCTTCAAGGACGCTGAATACAGCGATGTTCGCACCCACGCCAGCGGCGAGCATGAGCAGAGTGATGAAAGTGAACATCGGAGCACGACGGAGGCGTCGAAAAACTTGCTTCAGCTGACTCGAAAACGAATCCATAGCCCACCTCGAGCGACGCTATGTTTGACTTCTAGCATAGGTGTACGTTAGCGAGCAGCCAAAAGTTCGGTACTGGCGCGGATATATTTTTTGCTCCTGTTCGCGAGCGAAACCATGCGATTCCATCAAGTAAAAGAAACACTTGGCATTTTCCATTTTGGTAATTTCCGTGCTGTGCTAGGCTTATACGTTATCGAAAGTGGAATTTCACGCTGAGCGAAGCCTGCAAAATTTGTCCGCGAGCGAAATTCCTTTGTGTTTCATTCGCGGAAATCGGACTACCTGAGCCATCTGGTCCCGAGCAGCCGAGCGGGCCAAATGAAGGAACAATACAGATCGTCGGAATCCTGTGAGCTTGTCCAACATCTTCAAAGCGCGGCTGTCCAGTACCGAATCAACCCACGCGAGCTGGGCCAAAACCAGAAATTATCTTTTGGATTTTCCCTGCTTCCAACGGAATAATCTGCGCCTGAAATATTGGAAATTGAGAGAAGTCTTCATCAGTTCCGCTAACGCAGAACTCTTGCTATCAGAGGAGCTTGTTTGATGGGCGTTCAAGTCGCTGTGCCCAGGGAGATCAGTGCGGGTGAAAAGCGCGTGGCCATGACACCGCGCGTCGGTGAACGCCTGGTGAAACTGGGAGCCACGCTGCTGGTGGAATCAGGAGCAGGGGTCGAAAGTGGAATTCCGGATTCGGACTATTCGCGCGTTGCGACCGTTGTAACGGATCCAGCGCAGCTGTTCGGCCAAGCCGATATTGTGCTCAGTGTACAAGTCCCGGCCCCGGCGCAGATTCGCCTGATGCGCGATGGCGCGATTCTGGCGTGTCTTGTGTACGCTCATCAGCACCCAGAAGAAGCGAGGCTGCTGTGTGATCGCAAGGTCACTACTTTTGCGATGGAACTTGTGCCCAGAATCTCGCGTGCACAAAGCCTGGACGTTCTGTCGTCACAAGCGATGGTGGCCGGCTATAAGGCTGCACTTATTGGTGCGAACCGGCTCGGACGATTTTTCCCGATGCTGACGACGGCGGCGGGAACGATTCGACCAGCAAAGGTGTTGGTCATCGGAGCGGGAGTGGCAGGACTTCAAGCCATTGCAACTTCTCGGCGGCTTGGGGCGCAAGTGGAAGGCTACGATGTGCGAACGTCCAGCCGCGAGGAGGTCGAGTCCCTCGGCGCAAAATTTGTGGCCGCTAACATCCGGGCGGAAGGAGATGGAGGCTACGCCCGGGAATTGACCGAAGAAGAGGGGCGTGCGCAACAGGACGCGCTGCTCCAGCATGTCCGGCAGTCTGACGTGGTCATTTGTGCCGCCAATGTTCCCGGACGTCCCGCTCCCAAGATTATTTTGCGGTCCATGGTGGAGGCGATGAGATCCGGCTCGATCGTCGTGGACCTTGCCGCTGACGGTGGCGGTAACTGTGAACTGACGCAACCCGGCCAGGATGTACTCCACGGCGGCGTGACGATTCTTGGACTGCTGCATGTGGCAAGCATGTTGGCCGAGGACGCCAGCCAGATGTACGCCAATAATCTGTACAGCCTCCTCAGCCTCTTCCTCAAAGAAGGGAAAATTTCGCTGGATTGGAACGACGAAGTGATCGCCAGGACCGCTCTGACGTTCGCAGGCGAAATCAAACACGAAGCTACACGCGAATTTCTACAGGGAGCAATGAAATCATGACGGGATTCGTGGCGCTCTACATTTTTCTGATTGCCGCCATCGCGGGATACGAAATTGTCGCGCGCGTGCCCGTGATTCTCCACACGCCGCTGATGTCCGGGTCGAATTTCGTCCATGGAATCGTTCTGGTGGGTGCGATGGTAGCGTTGGCGGAAGCTCATGGGAACCTGGAGGTGTCCGTCGGCTTCATCGGCGTAGTGATGGCGGCCTCCAACGCTGTCGGCGGCTATGTGTCAACCGAACGGATGCTTGAGATGTTCCACGGCAAGGAGAAGAAATAGTGGGGCACTCCGCGATCAGCTTCCCTCTCCAGGCCAGCTACTTCATCGCGACTCTTCTGCTTGTTCTGGGCCTCAAGCGCATGAGTTCTCCGCGCACGGCGCGCAACGGCATTGTCTGGGCGGGCGTGGGCATGTTGTTAGCAACGGTAGTCACATTGGCGTATTTGCCGGGAATTTCCAATTCCACCGAATCAGGTGCTTCATGGCATCGCCTTGTTCTCATATTAATCGCCATAGCTGTGGGAGCCACTCCAGCGTGGTGGACGGGTCGGCGCGTCCCGCTCACGGAAATGCCGCAAATGGTGGCCATATACAACGGCCTTGGCGGAGGCGCTGCTGCGGCGATTGCGGCGGTGGAAATGTACAGCGGCCGAGCATACCTTGGGTCCCTTGCGTTTCCGGTGATCGCTGTAACAGGCGCGTTGATCGGCGCGACGGCTTTCGGCGGCAGCATCGTGGCATTTCTCAAGCTGCAGAGCTGGATGGGCAGTCCCCGGATTTCTGGCCGGCATGTCATTAACGGAATCCTTTCCGCGCTCGTGTTGCTGCTCACGATTGTCTGTATGTTTCCTTCCTGGGCCCCGGCGCTCAGACTTCCATTTTCTTCACTCGTCGGCACTTTCCTGGTGGCGTCCCTAACGCTGGGAATATTCGTCACCCTTCCCATTGGCGGCGCGGATATGCCGGTGGTGATTTCCACGTACAACGCATGCATCGGCCTTGCGGTCGGATTCGAGGGGTTCGTTGTCCAGAATCCCGCGATGATCATTGCGGGCACGATCGTGGGCGCAGCCGGCACTCTTCTGACGATACTGATGGCCAGGGCCATGAATCGCTCATTCATGAACGTCTGGTTCAGCGGGTTCGGAGATGTTGCAACCGCGACGGCCAGCAGCGGCCCAGCGCGAACCATGAGTTCGATGGAGGCACGCGATGCCGCAGCCACGATGGCGTATTCAGAAAACATAATCGTGGTGCCTGGTTATGGTTTGGCGGTGGCGCAGGCTCAGCACAAATTGTGGGAGTTGGTGCAGATGCTACAGAAACGAGGTGTGAAAGTCCGATTTGCCGTGCATCCTGTCGCTGGTCGCATGCCGGGTCACATGAGTGTCCTGCTGGCCGAGGCGGGAGTCCCCTATGATTTGATTTACGACCTCGAAGAGATCAACAGCGATTTTGCGAATGCAGATATCTCGCTGGTAATCGGCGCGAATGACGTGGTAAATCCGGCGGCCCGGAGCGACAAGAGCAGCCCTATCTACGGCATGCCGATCCTGAATGCAGATCAGTCCAAGCAGGTGCTGGTGATTAAACGAGGAACGGGCGCGGGATTTTCTGGAATCCAGAACGAATTGTTCTTCGGCGCGAACACGCATATGGTCTTCGGCGACGCACAGGACGTTATCGCGAAAATGATTCAGGGCCTGAAGGAGCTATAACGCTGAGAAGACGGGGTTGGTGAAGCTCTCCATCTACCGGGCGACTCCATCTATTTTGAGACGAATCAGCGCTGTGTTAGGCTTGAAGTTCCGACGTTATCTAGGATAGGCATATGTCAGGATATTTTTCTTTCATGATCGGCGGGTCGCAGGGAAGCGGCCTTAACGTCAGCGCCGAGATTTTTGCCAAGGCTCTTTGCCGGTCAGGTTATTACGTTTTCGGGCAGATCGAATACCACTCAAACATCAAGGGCAAACACAGCGCCTACCGGCTGAGGATCTCAGATGAGCCTGTGGCATCGCACGTGGATCCTGTGCATTTGCTCTGCTCGCTGGATGAAGAGACTTTGATCGGTGACCTCTACCACGAATTTCCGGCGCATCGCGGCCATGTGCACGAAGTGGCTGCGGGCGGCGCGATCCTTTACGATGTGGAGCAAAAGAAAACCGCCGAACTGATTGAGCGTCGCGACATTTACCTCTGGGAGATGCCGTACGCGGAATTGCTGGACCGGGCATTGACAGAAGCCGGGAAGCCGGGACAGGCACGCGCATACCGCATCATGACGAATACACTGGCTCTGGGCGCGTCGGTGGGCGCGCTGGGATTCGATTTTGACCCGGTGGCGGAGGCAATTCGCGACAGTTTTGGCGCCAAGGCGGGGAAGGTGGCTGAGCTGAACGTGAACGCCGCGAAGTATGCGTACGAATATTCGCGCGAAAGATTCTCTCACGAACTGAAATTTGCGCTGCCGACGGCGCCGCCAAAACGCGAACAGATCATGGTGAAAGGCACGCAGGCCGTTGGGATGGCGAAAATTCAGGCGGGGTGCGGGCTCCAGACTTATTACCCAATCAGTCCTGCGACGGATGAGAGCGTGTATCTCGAAGGCTACCAGAGCGAGCACAATTTAGTTGTGCTGCAAACAGAGGATGAAGTTTCAGCGATTGACGCGGCGGTGATGGGAGCTCATGGCGGCGTACGGACCTCGACTTCAACATCGGGGCCAGGATTCGCGCTGATGCCGGAAGGAATTGGGTTTGCGGCGATCACGGAAGCGCCTGGTCCGGTGGTGCTACTGTATCAACGCGGCGGGCCATCGACGGGATTGCCCACGCGGCAGGAGCAAGGGGACTTGCTGTTCGCGCTGAATGCAGGGCAGGGCGACATTCCACGCATCGTGATGGCGCCCGGCGATATCGAGGAATGCTTTTACGACACGTTTGACGCGTTCAATTATGCGGACCGGTATCAAATGCCGGTGATTGTCCTGGTGGACAAGCACATGGCGAGCTGTTATCAAACGCTGTCGCCGTTCAAGACTTCGCATTTGAAAATCGATCGTGGCCTGATAAAACCGACAAACACAAACGGTGATTATCAGCGGTACGCATTCACGAAGGATGGCCTGAGCCCGCGTTCTGTGCCGGGACAGGCGGGTGGAATTTTTTGGTCGACGTCCGATGAACATGATCCTCGCGGGCACATCACGGAAGGCATTGGCAACCGGCTGGCGATGATGGAAAAGCGCATGGGGAAGATCGCGATAGCGGCCCGCGAAATTCCTGATGGGAAGAAGTACAGATTTTTTGGTCCGGCGGCGCCGAAGAAGATTCCGGTGCTGGCGGTCTGCTGGGGATCGACCAAGGGAGCGATGCACGACGCGTTGCTCCGATTCGATCCGCATCACACGACGTATTCGGCTCTGCACATCCGCATGATGCGGCCTTTCCCGGTCGAGGCCGTGAAGGAAATTTTCGGCCGTGCGGAGCGCGTGGTTTGTCTTGATGGAAACTATTCGGGACAACTGGCGCAGCTGATTTGCACGGAGACGGGAATTCGCGTGCAGCATCATGTGGTGAAATACGATGGACGGCCGTTTTCAGAGGAAGAGATTATCGTGGCTCTCGAGGCCGCAAAGCCTGGAGCAGCCGAACGGCTGGTGATTTCGCAGGGCAAGGTCGTTGTTCCGGGCGACGGGAATCAGGAATTCGACGAGATGCTGGAGTTGCGGGAAGCGCATCCGAAAATGCTCGCACCGATGGTGCCATTGCCGCCGGGGTACAATCGCTAAGACGCGTGACTTGAAGAAAAACCCACCCTTCGCCAAGAATGCTCAGGATGGGCACCCGTAAGAACAGAACACGGTTCCGTAGAGCTGGAGAGATTCGAAGATGAGCACCACGACAACGGATCTGAAAACATTACAGGCGCAGGATTTTAAGTCGGACATTCATAACGATTGGTGTCCGGGCTGCGGAGATTTCGGAGTGGTTGCGGCAGTGCAGATGGCGCTGGCGAAATTGCAGGTGCCCCCGCATCGCGCCGCGATCATCAGCGGAATTGGCTGCGCCGGCAAGACTGCGCATTACATGCAGGCATATTCGTTCCACACGCTGCACGGACGCGTGATGCCTTCGGTGACGGCCATGAAGTTGGCGAATCACGATCTGACCGTGATCGGCGTTGGCGGTGACGGCGACGCTTACGGAATCGGCGCCGGGCATTTCGTCGCGGGCGGGCGGCGGAATCTGAATATCACCTACGTGGTGATGAACAATGACGTCTACGCCCTGACGAAGGGACAGGCCTCGCCGACGATTGCGAAAGGGCAGAAGACGAAGTCGATGTCGGAGCCGTCGATCATGGACGCGATCAATCCTGTGCTGCTGGCGCTGGCGTGTGGTTACACCTTTGTGGCGCGGGGATACGCGCTGGACGCGAAATATCTTTCCGAGATTATCGCGCAGGCCATTCAGCACCGCGGCAGCGCGCTGGTGGATGTGTTGCAGACGTGTCCCACGTACAACGACCTTCATACCAAGGGATTTTATGCGGGGCAAGTAGAAGGGCAGCCGCGACTCTACCGCTTGGACCAGACTGGATACGATCCCGTTGTGCATAATGCGGATGACCCCGTTGAGATTGCGCAGAAAAAGGCGCAGGCATTGTTGAAAACACAGGAGCCGGGCGGAAGGATTCCGCTAGGCGTCTATTACAAACTCAACACGGCGACTTATGAGGATCACCTCAAGGCAAAAATTCCCGGATTGCAGGAGAGTCCTCTCGCGGAGCTGGATTTGTATCACCGCGACATCACGGCCAATTTGAAAGAATTGATGTGAGCTTCCGGCTCGAATACTACTCTGGCCCGAGAGGCAAAAAATACTGCGTGCCTTTAACTGGCTGGCGGAGGCGGCGCAGCAGTTCCTGCAAATCCTGATTGCGCTCGACGAAATCGATGTCCGAAGTATCCACGACGAGCAA
>DATEHB010000187.1:0-2082 GCA_035279805.1 Candidatus Acidiferrales bacterium | reverse complement strand
CACGCCCGCCGGTTCGCTGCGACGCGGCAAGGAAACCATCGGTGATCTCGATTTCATCGTCATTCCCGCGGGAAAATATTCCCAGAAATCCGTCGACACCATCTTCGCGCACATTTTGAAATTTCCTCCCATTCAGCAAGTCCTCGCGCACGGCGAAAACAAAATCAGTTTTCTTCTCCCGAATGGCATGCAGGTGGACGTTCGCGTGATCGCGCCGGAAAGCTACGGCGCCGCGCTGCTTTATTTCACCGGTTCGAAGGAGCACAACGTCGTGCTTCGCGGCCGCGCCAACTCGATGGGCTACACGCTGAACGAATACGCGCTCACCACACTCAAAGGCGGCAAGACCGTTGCCGGAAAAACCGAAGCCGAAATTTACGCGAAGCTCGATTTGCCTTACATCGAGCCGGAATTAAGAGAAAACACCGGGGAAATCGAAGCCGCCGAAGCCGGCAAGCTCCCCAAGCTCATCACCCTCGCGGACATTCGCGGCGACTTGCAAATGCACACCACCGCCTCCGACGGCAAAAATTCCATCGAAGAAATGGCCAAAGCGGCGCGCGAACTCGGCTACGAATACATCGCCCTCACCGACCACTCGAAAGCCGTCACTGTCGCCAACGGGCTCGACGAAAAGCGCACTGTCGCGCAAATCAAGAAAATCCGCGAAGCGGAAAAAAGCGTCAGCGGCATTCGCCTGCTCGCCAGCAGCGAAGTGGATATCCTGAAAAGCGGCGCTCTCGATCTGAGCGACGAAGTCCTCGCGCAACTCGACCTCGTCGTCGTCTCCATCCATTCCTACATGAATCTCGAACGCGCTGCGATGACCGATCGTATCCTCGCCGCGCTCGAAAATCCTTACGCGCAAATTCTCGCGCATCCCACCGGACGCCTCGTTCTTCGCCGCGACCCTTACGATTACGACATGGAAAAAGTCTTCGACGCGTGCCGGGCCCATGGAGTCGCCGTCGAATGCAACGCCTATCCCGACCGCCTCGATCTTCGCGACGCGCATCTTCGCCTCGCCAAGCAGCGCGGCGCCAAAGTCGTGATTTCAACCGACGCGCATTCTACGACGCAGCTCCAAGTCATGAAATATGGAGTGCAAACGGCCCGCCGCGGCTGGCTCGAGCCTCGCGACGTCCTCAACACTTTGCCGTACGAAAAATTCCTCGCCGCCTTGCGTCCGAGACCAACCTCCGTGGCCACTCAAAAGCGCCGCGCCGTGTAGGTCAGATCCCGTTCGCGCCGCATCTGCGCGAACTGACCTGAGGCCTTTTCGACAAGAATTCGATTGCTTTCGCCCAAAGCGTCTGCTACACATATGCGCATTACACTCTTTCCGGGAAAAATTCAGTTCGAAAACGGAGGCCCATGGCCACACCAGCCACCACGGGGCAACGCGCTCGTTCGTTTCAAGCCAAGTACGTAATGTTTCTCGCGTTTGCCGTGATGATCGTCATTGTTTGGATTACGCGAGATCGATTCCTGCTCCAGTCGGATTCCTTTCTGCGCCAGCGATACTCGCCCATTGCGCCGCTCATGTTCCTGCACGGCATTCCCGGGGTCATCGCTCTTTTTCTGGGCATATTTCAGTTTTCCAACCGGCTGCGCGCGCGATTTCTGCAAGTGCATCGCGTCATGGGCCGAGTTTACGTTGGCTGCGTGGCCATCGCCGCGCCCGTCGCCGTGGTGGTTTCGGTGAAGTTGCCCGTCCCGACGCTGACCGCCGCTTCGGCGATGCAGGCTCTCGGATGGATTCTCACCACCGGGACGGCTCTCTACTGCGTGCGCACGGGAAGAATCAGCCAGCATCGTGAGTGGATGATCCGCAGCTATCCATTTGCGGCCGTGTTTGTCTTCGTTCGAGTGATCGTCGCCATTCCGGCGGTTGCGCGTACCGGAGCGATCGGACTTCAGGAGGCGGTCTGGACCTCGATCGCCGTCGCATGCTTCCTGCCCTCGTTCGTGATTGCCTGGCAGCATCTGGCGGCGAGCAAGCGCCCGGGAGTGGCGCGCGCCGCTTAGTCAAATCCAGTCTCGGCTCTCGACTGCCGACTGCTTTCCGGAACTTTTCCGCCA
>DATEHB010000186.1:0-2888 GCA_035279805.1 Candidatus Acidiferrales bacterium | reverse complement strand
CTCCCGAAACGTCGCACACTAGCAGGATGCCATCCACGTACGATTTGATCTGCATAGGCGCAGGACCGACCGGCCTTGCCTGCGCCATGGAAGCGAAGCGCGCGGGCCTGCGTCCGCTGGTGATCGACAAGGGCTGCCTCTGCAATTCGCTCTATCACTATCCGACCAACATGCAATTTTTCACCACGCCCGAGCGCATGGAAATCGGCGACCTGCCCATGACCACCGTTGGCGGCAAGCCGACGCGCGCCGAAGCTCTGAAATATTATCGCCGCGCAGTCGAGCACTACGAAATTGAAGTTCGCCTGTACGAAAAAGTAGAAGGAATCGGCGGACGCGACGGTGCATTCGTCGTCGATGCGCGCGCAGCCGACGGAACTCCGCACCAATATCATGCGCGCAAAATCGTCCTTGCGACGGGTTACTATGACTTGCCTAATTTCTTGAATGTCCCAGGCGAAGATTTGCCGCACGTTTCGCATTACTATCGGGACGCGCATCCGCTGTGGCAGGAAGAGGTGGTCGTCATCGGCGCGAAAAATTCCGCCGCCGAAACCGCGCTGGATTTGTTTCGCGCGGGAGCGAAAGTCACGTTGGTGCATCGCGGCGCCGAACTCGGGAAGAGCCTGAAATACTGGGTGCGGCCGGACATCGAAAATCGGATTCGCTCCGGCGAGATTCGCGCGCTATTTCAAACGCGCGTTGTGCGATTCGAACCGGAGTCGGTAATCGTCCAGAACGGCAAGAACGGCGGCGGCGATGTCCAGAAGCTGCCAGCGTTTCGCGTTTTCGCGATGACCGGCTATCACCCGGATTTTTCTTTTCTGGAAAGCCTCGGCATTCGCCTCGATCCGAAAACGCGCAAGCCGGATTGCAATCCTGAATCGCTCGAGAGCAATATTCCCGGAATTTATCTGGCCGGCGTTTTGCTCGGAGGTTTGCACACCGGTGAAATTTTTATCGAGAACGGACGTTTTCACGGCAGACAAATCATCGCCGCCATCACGGGCAAAGCCGGACCGCAAGAACCCGCGCCAGTTTCACCTCCCGGAGAATAGAAAACTGAAATTCAAAGCGCGGAATTGCGTTTGCAGCGCCGCAGCGTCTTTGTTAGAGTGAAGAACATGGCATCTGTGATTAAAGAATTTTTTCGCACCTTTGTGATTTTGTACAAGGGCTTCAAGGTGACGTTCATCACCATGTTCAAGAAGCCCACGACCGAAAATTATCCCGCCGAGCCGGTTCACTTTCAGGCGCGCTATCGCGGCATTCACGTTCTGCAACGCGATGAGAACGGCCTCGAAAAATGCGTTGCGTGTTTCCTGTGCGCCGCGGCGTGCCCCGCAAATTGCATCTATATCGAGGCCGCCGAAAACACCGCCGACAATCGCATCTCCGACGCTGACCGTTACGCAAAGGTCTACAACATCGACTACTCGCGGTGCATTTTTTGCGGCTATTGCGTCGAGGCGTGTCCCACTGACGCGATCACGCATGGGCATGGCTTTGAACTCGCGCCGTATGACATCAACGCAATGATCTATCGGAAAGAGAAACTTCTCGAACCTTGGCCGCCAAGCAAAGTCCCCGCCCGTCCCTCCGCCAACGTGCCTGTCCCCGCTGGCCGCTGAAACACAAAGTTTTCGCTTCGTAGGGCGCTGCTCGCTTTTGTTGTCATCCTGAGGAGCGTTTTCTGCGACGAAGGATCTCGCTTCGACGCGTTTGCGTGACCGCACTGCCTGCTCGAGACACGAAGGCTGCCTCTGCCAGCCTGATGCCTTTCGCAAGGCCGCTGTTTGCTGCGCCCGCCGCGCGAGGGCTAGAGTTTGCGGATGTGGACGGAGCCGAAGCCTGTGTCGATGTTGACGGGCGGTCCGCCGGAGCCGATGTGAGCGTTGATGGATGAGTGGCTTCGCGTGTCTGTGATTGTGATGGGGAAGTCGCAAGAGACGTGGCCAAAGCCGGTGCGAGCTTCGAGGTCGGCGTTCAGGTCTGCGGGGAGACGCAACGTGATGTCGCCGAATCCGGAAGAGAGCCGCCAATCGTGGGTGATGTGAGATCCTGCGCTGGCTTCGACGTGAATCGTACCGAATCCTGTGCGCAGAGAAAGCGATTCAAAGCGGCCGGTGGCGTCGACGTCGCCAAAGCCGGTGTCCGCGTCGACTCTGCCATCGAATTCGGCGACGCGAATTTTGCCGAAGCCGGAGTGGAGATCGAGCCGCGATCCCGTGGGGACCTGCAGGTCGATCTTCAGGGAACCCGAGTTGCGATGGAAGAAATGGAAATGCTCTTCGGGAACGCGGATGCGGATCTCGACGCCCTTGGAATCCTGCGTGGAGGAAATTTCGACCTCGGATTCGGAGATATGCCAGTAGCTCGTAGTGACGCTAGCGTGAATTGAGTCGCCAGGGACTTGCGTGACGTGGACGTCTCCGCGGTCGGCAACGAGGTGCAGTTCAGCGGCGGAGGGAACGGTCCAGGACTTCGACCATTCGTGATCGGACTGGACATCGTCACCGGCCGTGGCATTGCCGGCGGCGCGGGATTTCGCATTCACATTAGGAGCCGAAAACAAAAGGCACAGGGTCACGAATAACAACATCTGGCACGCTTTGCGCATGAAATTCTCCTTTGCGCAGCGGAAATGAAACGCGAGGAAGAAGCAGATTCTTCGCTCCGCTCGGAATAATTAAATCTAAGCCAAGAGTCGAAAACTCCCACCCTTCGCACAAGACACTCGCGATGAGCACCCGCCACAAAGAGAAGATCCCAAGGAGCAAAAGCAACCACTACAACTTTTCGATGTGAATCGAGCCGTCCCCGGTGTGCACCATTAAAGGCGGGCCGCCGGAACCGATCTTGCCGCGAATCGTCGAACCGGAGACGGA
>DATEHB010000185.1:0-17688 GCA_035279805.1 Candidatus Acidiferrales bacterium | reverse complement strand
CACGAATGACTTTCCGCATCTGCCTGCCGCTTGCCCGCTGCGAGTAGGTGGCCGTTTTCGCATAGGCAATCGCGCGAGGCCGTGACGTTCCCTGCCGTCGAAACTCGATTTTGCTCCGTCCTTCCGTTAAGATGGACGTTTTCCAGAACACGAAAGGACCTCACAAGGGCTTCCCGAAAATCATGGCTTCCGCTTCTCGACCTCGTGTCCGATTTGCGCCCTCGCCAACGGGCTATCTCCACGTCGGAGGCGCCCGGACCGCCCTGTTCAACTGGCTTTTCGCGCGCCACGCAGGCGGCACGATGATCTTGCGCATCGAAGACACCGATGTTGAGCGCAACAAACCGGAGCTCGTGGACGGGATCCTCGCGGGCCTCCGCTGGCTCGGAGTTGCGTGGGACGAAGGTCCGTACTTTCAGTCGCAGCGCTTGGAAATGTATCGCGCTGCGGCAGAACGTCTCCTCGCAAGCGGCGCCGCCTTTCCGTGCTATTGCAAAGCGGTTCAATATGCGGGCGCCGACGCAATCGTCGAAGGCGAAGAAGGTACGGAGAAAGCCGCGCGCATTCCTCCGTGTCCATGCCGTGATTTGACTCCCGCGGAACGCGCACAAAAAGATCGCCAGGGTTTGACGCGCGCAATTCGATTTGCGTCGCCACGCTCCGGCGTCACGCGCTTTGAAGACGCCGTTTTCGGCCCGCGCGAAGTCCAGAACAGCGAAATCGAGGATTTTGTTCTCCTGCGCTCGTCCGGATTGCCGACATATCAGCTCAGCGTCGTTGTCGACGACATTGACTTGCACATCACACACATCATTCGCGGAGCGGATCATCTCTCGAACACGCCCAAGCAGGCTCTGCTCTATGAAGCCTTGGACGCGACACCGCCGATTTTTGCCCATGTGCCATTGATCCTCGGGCCGGATCGCACGCGCCTTTCGAAGCGTCACGGGGCTACCAGCGTGAGTTTATATGCCGAGGAAGGGTTTCTTCCCGAGGCGTTTCGCAATTTTCTTGCGCTGCTCGGATGGTCCACAGGTTCCGACGAGGAATTTCTTCGCACTACGGACCTCATCGACCGTTTTTCGCTCTCGGGCGTCAGCCGAACGAACGGTATCTTCGATCGCGACAAACTCGAATGGTTCAATTCGCAATATTTGCAGAAGCTTCCGATTGACGAACTCCTTCCATACGTCAAAGCCGAGTTGCAGCGCGCCGGCCTTTGGCGCGACGAATGGGAGAGCAGCGAGCGCGAATGGTTCGCCCATACCGTCGACATTCTCCGTCCGCGCACGCGTCTTCTCCCGGATTTTGTCGCGTGGTCGCGTGCGTTTTTCTCCGACGATTTCGATTACGATCCTGAAGCACGCAAGAAATTCTGGAAAGATCCGAAATTGCCGGACCTGCTCGGCAAGTTAGCAAATGCGCTGGACGCGCTGCCCGATTGGAATCACGACGCGTGCGATCACGCCCTTCGCGCCCTTGCGGAATCCGAGGGCGTCAAGGCGGGCCTGCTGATTAACGCTACTCGCGTCGCTATCGTCGGTCGCGCGGTCGCGCCACCGCTCTTTGAAACAATGCTCGTGCTGGGCAAGCCGCGAGTCATCGTGCGCCTTCGCCGCGCACTCCCCTCGGTCTCTCCGGAGTAAATGCAATGCAGCTGTGGAGCGTTTTTGCAGCTCCGGCTTTCAGGCGTGCAGACTTCGGTTACGTGCTTCGTGCTAGGTAAATTGCTTGGGAAGAGTTTTGTCCTGCGATTCGCGAAGTATTTTTTTGCGGCTGATTCGCGCGGGAAGTTACTCCTGTTTGCCGCTGAAAATATCGGGCGATGTGGCGCGCGCCTTCGTTCCCGCCGGCGCGATATTGATTTTCGCGAGCACTGGAATTTTTACCGGAGGCAGGCAGGCGCTGTCATTGCAGGCCTGGTATTGCAGCGTGAATGGCAGGCTCATTTTCCCGAGCGGCGCATTCGCGCTCAGGGAAAATTTAGCGCGCACGGTGAATTGTTTGGTGTAAACCGAAAGAGGCTTGTCGGAAAATGAAAGCTTTAAACTTTGACCTTCCGGGTACAGCGTTTGCAAGGCCTTGATTCCCGCAGACGGTTTCGCCGTCAAGTTCGTCGGGATCAAATAATCTTCCGAAACCTTGTGCGCGTTCATATGAAACCCCGGCATGATTCCCACGACCACGCCGATTTCAAATGTGCTTCCGCGCGGCACGGGCTCGAGCGACACGTAAGCTTTTGGGCTGGCCACAGCGGAAGCGGCAGGCAGTGAACTTTGCGCAAGTGCGGGCGGCGCACCCGAGAAACATGCAGAAAAAAACAGCGTCATCGCTAAAATTGCACCGTATGAAGTTTTGCGATTCACGTTTTTCATTTTTACACCGTGACAGCCGCGCCCAATTGCTGGCTCAGAATCCGGCTCATAACTTGATCGAGCGTCTCGCTGGTCTTTTCTAGAACAAATGCATTTTTTTCTTCCGACCATCCCAGCTTAAAACTCGTCGTCAGCGCGGAAATCCAAATCTGGCGCACGGGCGAATTCGGGCTGATCACGAAGCGTGTTTCGTCATCATCCTCGAATAGAATTTCAATCTTGCCGCTGCCGCCTTCCACTTCAAATCCGTGCTCGTCGCCGACTTCGAGGAGCCTCTTCTGCAGGCGCTCGAAAACTTCCTCGCATTTTTTCTGGAATTCTCGCTCGTCCATCATAAACATCAATTAGATACGCTTGGTTCTGCTCGACACAGGAAAAGCTTGGCTACGAATGCGACGCGATTTGTTTTTCAATCGCGGATTGCAATTCGTCGTGATTGACCAGCCCGATGAAGCGCTTGACGATTTTGCCGTCACGCGAGATAAGCACGCTGGTGGGCAAACCGATCAAACCGCCGAACTTTTCCGCGATGTCATCGTTGCCGATCATGATGGGATAGCTCATGTTCAGCTTCTTGCCGTCCACATCAAATTGAGTTTTCTGCACGAACGGATCGACCACTTTTTTGCCGCTGTCGTCCATGGCCACGCCCAAAATCGTGAAGCCCTGACTTGCGTACTTTTGCTGGAAGCCGATCATCCAGGGAATTTCGATCTGGCACGGCTCGCACCAAGTCGCCCAGAAATTTACCAGCACGACTTTGCCTTTCAAACTTGCGAGCGGCAAGTCGCCGCCTTGCAATTCCGGGAATGTTACATCCGGCTCGCTCGGAGGGCCTGGCTTGGCAACAAATTCTGTTTTTGAGCCATTGCCCACCGTCGTGCCCATGCCTTTGCATCCAGCGAATCCAATGGAAAGCGCCGCAAGCCAAATTGCGGCGGCTCCCCATCGCCAAATCATCCGATTCATTAAAAAAACTCCTTTATAATGAAAAACGATTCAGAAAAGTCAGTTTACCTGAAAGCCATGTCAGCCGGTTCATAAAAATCAGCGCGCCAATGGCGAGCAGCAACACTCCGCTGAAAAGTTCAACGACATGAATATGGCGGCGGAAGCGTTTATAGAATTTGAGAAATTGCCCTAATCCCACCGCCGTCAGCAAAAAGGGAATGGCGAGTCCGGCCGAGTACGCAGCGAGCAACAAAACACCTTTCATGACGGTGTCTTGAGTCGCGGCCATGGCGAGCACTGTCGCCAGAATGGGCCCGATGCACGGCGTCCAACCAAACGCAAAAGCGAATCCCATCAAGAATCCGCTGACAACGCCCGGCTGCCCGCCCAGATTGCGGAAGTGCGCATCGCGATTCAGCCAGCGCGTCAGCGCGGGTCCCAGAAGGAAGATCAGCGCGATGGCAAACAGGTGAATCGGACGGAAATTGCGCGAATACGTGTGCATCAGGAAGGCCATTGCAATTCCCGCTGCCACAAGCAAGCTGCCGATGATCAAGCCCACGCGTATGGAAATTTTCGCGAGCGCTCCAATCAAATGAAGGCCGAAAAGAAGAACGAACGCGCCAGCGAAGGGCGCAAGTTGGTTGCGATTGCTCAGCAGGAAAGTTCCCACTGCGGTGGCCGAAGCGCCAAAGCTGATGAAGACAATCGAAAATCCGACGACGAAAGCAAATGCTGAACGGAGCAATTCGCCGCGCGAACCTTTTCCCTCCTGGAGTTGATCGACGCCGATGCCCGAAAGCATTGAAATGTATCCCGGCACAAGCGGCAGAACGCAGGGAGACAAAAACGAGATTAGGCCCGCCAGCAGCGCCGTAAATATAGTGACGTTCATCTGATGTATCTACGCTCCCGATTCCGGTATTGGATGTTTTGCTCGCCGACCAGCTCGCGCGATAGGGCGATTTTCGCACACAGCTCTGCAAAGAGCACGCGCATCTCCCTGACCTTCCACGGCGAGGTATTACAGCGCCTTTTTTTTGACACGCTTCGAATCAACGCAGGAAAACGCTCCAAGCGTCGTCAGAAACATTCAACGAACACTCCGCACGAGTCTGAGACATTCCACCTCGATTCCGTAAATTGTCGAGAATGAGGAACAAGAGCCCTTCGTCGCGCCCAAGGCGATTTGGATGCTTGCATGCTTCACAGCGGATTGCCGGTGGCGGTGCTCCTGACGGCCCCGGCGGAGGAAGAAATGACGCCAAATCAAATCACACTGTTGCGGGTTCTGATGGGTTTCGCGGCAGTCGCGCTGTTTGCACGGAATTTTTGGTGCGACATTGCGGCTCTCGCGTTGACGATCGCGGCAATCACGCTCGACGCGCTGGACGGCTATCTCGCACGACGCCGTAAGCTCGCGACAGCACTTGGCGCGCAGTTCGACATTCTGGGCGACCGCGTGGTCGAGAATCTGTTCTTCACCTTTTTTGCCGTGACGGGACTTGTCTCTCTGTGGGTGCCGGTTCTTTTCTTCGTCCGTGGCACCTTGACGGATTTTCTTCGAAGTCTGGCTGCGCGCGCGGGACAAAATGGATTCGACGCAAATTCACTGCGGCAAACATGGTGGGGCCGCGCGCTGGTGGCGTCGCGCGCCAGTCGGGCCGCTTACGGCGCGATGAAGTGCCTGTGCTTTTGTTATCTGGGCGTGGAGCTGACACTGGTACGGTTGCCAGCCACATCTTTGCCGCCCGTCGAAGTTGCATGGGTGCACGCGGTCGCCGAGGCCCTTATTTCTGCGACGGTCGCATTTTGCCTGATTCGGGCCGTTCCCGTTTTCTGGGAAGGCCGGCGCTACTTTTCCGTGGCAAGTTCTGTACACGCGAAAACGATTGTGGACCGCGCGCAATGAGCCAGACGAGAAGCATCGGCGCCTTTTTTGATTTGGACGGGACTCTTTTGCCCGCGCCCTCCGTTGAGCGCCGATTTATTTTTTTTCTGCTGATGCATGGTCTGTTCGGCCCCCCGCAGCTTGTAGGCAGCGCCGCGCGGTTCATCCTCAGCGTCGCGAGGAACTCTCGCGCGGGAAGTGGGAGTAACAAAGCGCACTTCCGCGGAGTTCCCGTGACGTGCGTCCAAAAATGGCGCGAGCAATTCGCATCGCGTCCGTTGAGACTTTTTTCTGCCGGCGTTCGGCGTCTCGAATCTCATTTCGCGAAGGGCCATCGTATTTTCCTGATTACCGGAGCGCCAACACCCCTGGCAGAGTTGGTGGCTCGCTATCTTCCCGTGACGGCAACTATTGTTGGGACGCGGCTCGGCGTGCGCGGCGGCTTGTGGACGGGCGACATAATGGGTGAACACATGAACGGCGCCGCAAAGCAGCGCGCCATTATTCGTCTGGCCGCGGCGCATGATTTGAATCTATCGCGCAGCTTCGCTTATGGAGACAGTGGCTCCGACATCGGCATGCTTGAGACAGTCGGGTATCCCGCTGCGGTGAATCCCTCGAAAAATCTGGAGCGCCTCGCGTGTGCCAGGAACTGGTCGATCTCCCGCTGGCGTGAAACGCTGAGTCCGCGAGCCGGAAATTCGTGTGATATGGGACAGTCACCACCGGCGTTCGATGCGGATTTTGCGGGGTTCACGGAATTTTCCGGAGCAAACCAATGAGCATGACTTTCTTTCGCCATGCGCTGGCAGCTTACGCTGCCAGTGATGCGGCAGCGAGCGCAGCCGGCGGCAGACAGCGCAACATCCAGACGTTTGCGAGTCTGTTCGCTGAAGCTCGCTTTTCCTGCGGGGCGTTCGAGTGGGTCTCGCTCGGATACCTCGCGTGGATAACTTCCGTAATCGCTTTGTTTCACAAAAATCTCGCTCACCCCGGTGTTTTTTTCACCGTGCACTGTCTGATAGCTGCCGTGATCGTCGCACTCGCAATTACCGCGAAACGCAATCCGAACACGAGAGTTCTGTGTTTTGCGCGGCACTGGTATCCGTTGCCGCTGTACATTCTTCTTTTCGAAGAGCTGAACGCACTGGTGCACGCCATTTTTCCTTTCTGGCTCGACCGGTATTTCATCGCGTTCGACCGCACGCTGACGGGCGTGAATCCCTCTGTGTGGCTCGCGCAATTCTCCGCGCCCGCGCTAAACGACTTTATGCAGTTCTCGTACATGACTTATTTTCTTTACCTGGTGATTCTTCCTGCGCTGCTTTATGTTGCGAAGGAACGCCGGGCGTTTTGGTGCGTGATGGTGTCGACGGCGATCGCGCATTATTCCGTGTATTTCATTTCTGTTTTGCTGCCGGTTGAAAGTCCGCACTTTTCACTGGCGTCAATCGAAACGATGCGACTCTCTGGCGGCTTTTGCACGCATCTGATCAACTGGCTTGAGAGCTACGCACTTGTGCACGGCGCCGCCTTTCCCTCGGCGCACGTCGCGGGTTCAACGGTCGCGATTCTCGCGTCGTGGCGTTACCGTCGCTGGCTGTCCTGGGCATGCCTGCCATTTTTTCTGTCCATGTGCGTCGCGACAGTCTACGGACGCTATCACTACGTTGCCGACGTGCTCGCAGGGCTGATCACGGGGACGTGGGGTTTCTACGCCGGGCACTGGCTGATGGAGCGTCGCGGGGCATTGCCTGTCGCGAGCGATTCAAATGCCACCAAGCTTTGAAAGCAAAAGGGGATTTGAAGGCGCGAATCTTTTCCGGCGTGACCGGAATTCGGCGATGGGTCACTCTAAATTTGGGCGACGCTTGTGCCACTGCGTCGCGCTCTCATAGGCTGCCGCGATTTGCAGCAAACTCGCTTCGCCCCATTGCGGTCCGTGGAGAGCCAGGCCAATGGGCAAGCCGTTACGCGTGAATCCGCAGGGCAGGGAAATCACGGGGAAGCCGGTGAAATTCGCGGGGCGATTCATTCGCACCAATGCGCCGCGAACTGATTGTGATTCGCCCCCGATCTTCACGGCATCTTCTCCGATACGTGACGCGGCAACCGGAACGGTCGGGGCGATGATCGCGTCGACGCGCTCAAATGCGGCGCGAAAATCCGCGCGCACTTGCTCGCGCGCCTGCTGCGCCCTCAAATAATCGACCGCACGGACAGCGCTGCCCATTTCGAGCCGCTTCCGCACGTCCGGGCCATAATCCGCAGCGCGCGCCGGAAAATATCCCTGGCTTTCGTGGTATTCGAGCGCTTCGGCAAGCGCGATTTGAGTGCTGGGGTCCACTGACTCTGTGATGTGCGGCAACGAGACTTGCTCCACGCGCGCGCCGAGAGTTTCGAAGATTTTCGTTGCCGCTTCGATGGCGCGCTCGATTTCAAAATCCACGCGGTCAAAAAAATATTCCCGCGGCCATCCAAGACGCAATTTCAATTTGCTTTTGCGCTTTTGCAAACCCGCTCGCGCCGCTGTGTAAAATGAATGCTGCGCCTTCTCGCATTCGCAAATTGCGTCGAGCATAATGGCCGCGTCAGCGACGGTTCTCGCAAGCGGGCCAGCGTGATCGAGAGTCAATGCAAGCGGTACAATTCCCTGGCAACTCACGCGGCCGAAATTCGGCTTGAGGCCGACAATGCCGCAGAGCGCGGAGGGAATGCGTATTGAGCCGCCCGTGTCCGTGCCAACGGAAGCGAATCCCATCCCCGTAGCGACGGCCGCCGCGGAACCGCCACTCGATCCGCCGGGAATGCATTCCAGGTTCCACGGATTGCGCGCGGCGCCATAATGCGGATTCCCGGTGGTGATCCCGTACGCGAATTCGTGGAGATTTGTCTTGCCAAGCAACACGGAGCCCGCGCGCGAAAGCTTTCGTGCAACATCCGCGTCCGACAGCGGAACGAACTTTTTGAGAATCTTTGAACCGGCCGTGGTTCGCACCCCTTCGGTGCAGATGTTATCTTTCAGCGTGACAGGAATCCCGTGCAAGGGGCCGCGATACTTCCCGCGCACGATTTCGCGCTCGGCGGCGTGGGCCTCGCGGAGCGCGCGCTCGGCCGTGACGGTAATGAATGCGTTCAGGTGTGGATTCAGCGCCTCGATTCGCTTGAGCGCTGTTTTCGTAAGCTCCACGGGCGAGAGTTTTTTCTTCCGCAACAGCGCTGCCGCCTCGGTAATCGTCAAGTAGTGCAGATCGTCTTTCACCCTGATTCCTTAAAAAATATTTTCTTGCCGGCGCAGATTTCCAAACGATCCGAGATTGGCGATCAAGAAAACGACACGAAATTGGTTTTCGTTTCGGACCGCGCCCAGCGACAGCCTTCTATATTCGAATCCGATTCCGCAGCACGAGCCATTGTAGGAAAGCTGCACGATCTGGTTCTGAAAGCGGCTCTGGCTGACGTCGTAACTGAATCCGATGGCCGTGTTCCATCCGCGCCGGTTCAGGCTGCCATAGCCTGCCAGTGCGCGCACTTGATTCGACCGAGGCAAGATGACAAGGGGATTCACGGAAGATGTCATCGGAATGTTGATCGTCGAAAAATCCGCCAGTGTCAAGAACGACTCACGGTAAGGGCGGATTTTCACGAGCGAGCCGATCGCCGTCAAGCGATTGCGCTCAGGATCAAAATCCACGCGAAACTGCGTGTCGAAACGGCCGCCGGGCTCGATTCGGAGATCGCTGATGATGGGCGAAAAGCGGTGCAGGCTATCGGCGAATGCAAACGGCGTCAGCGAATCAAGGGCCTGAAAAACGTTGCGCGCGTTCGGCACAAGAGCGCCGCCGAAGCCAGGATCAAAGTAGTACTTTTGCGTCAGATTCCACGAAACTAATTCCTGGGCCTGGCCGTCGCCTCCGCGCCGATAGAGGCGCTGCGTGATGCCGTACTGGACGTCGTTGGTGTCTGTCAGAGTATCGTCTTCGTCGAAGTGCAGGAATTTGCTGAAGTCCTCGACGCCGTTCACATAGTGATATTCGACCTTCGGCTCGATCACGTGCTTCCATTTCGTTGCGCCGTCGTCCCAGACACGATCGAAAGAGGGCGGCTGCAGTGCGAGCGAAAATTCTTCGGTCGTCCGCACGAGGGGCCGATCCACGAAGATTCCATTCTGCAATTGCCCGCCGTAGCGCAGGGACCGCAGCGTGAAGCTTGGAGTGATGCCGAGCCAGGAACCCCAGTGCAGCGGCATGGTCACGTTTGGCGCAAATTCCGTTCGCGAAACGAAAGACGGCGTTTCAAATCCGGGCGGCACGTTGGTCTCGCGGTGTACTGCGTCGGCAAAGAAATCAAAGCCCACGTATACCGGCAGCTTTTGCCAGGGCGCACGGTCGACGGAGCTGACGCGAACCTCCGGGGCCGTTCGCAAATCGATGGCCGTATCCGGTTGGGCGCTCAAGAAATTTTTGTAGCTCATGGAAGCAAGGCTCACGCTGAACCCATCCATGCTTTTCGTCAGAAAGGAAGTGTTTCGGACTTCGGAGTTGACGGCTTGCTCGAATGTTTCCGAAAACGCGAGGCGAAAGGTCAACGATGACAATTGATCGAGGTCCGCGACGGCGCGCCAGCCGCCGGGCAGGAGCGCATCGAAGAAGACATGGTCCTCGTGGCCGCCCTGCTTGGTCACAACGCCACTGGGCAAGGCAATGCCGCGATCGAACACGCCAAAGTAATTGGCTGTAAGCGTCGCGTTCTGCCAGGGCTTCATGCGAATATCAGCGGTCTGGCTCCAACCGCGGCGGCTCAAGTATTCGGCTCCCACCGTCGCGTCCATCCATTCGGTGGGCGCCCAGTAAAATGAGTCTCCGAAGACATATCCCTTGGCAGTGGTGTTCCCGACGTCAGGAATCAGAAATCCCGATTGACGGAGTTTTCTCGCAATTGGCACCGAAGCATAGGGAAGATAAATAATCGGCACATAGAAGAGTCGGAAAGATGCATTGTCGAGCGCAACCGATTTTTGCAAGTGGATTACGGCCCTGGGAGCATAGAATTTCCATTGCGGACTGTCTGGTTTGCATACTGTCACCCAGGCATGAATAACTACAAACGTGTCGTCGTCCGTACGTTCCATCGTGGCCGCCGCGAACGTGAGCGGATTCGGACTGACCAACACACTCGGATTGGAGAGATGCTGCGCGGTTACCGTGCCCCGCACGTTGCGAAATGAACCGCGGCCGGTTTTCAGGTTGAACGTTCCTTCGTCTGCGTCCATGTGCTGCATCTGGTAGTCGAATTGGACGTGACCGCGAGCCGTCGCCATTTTTGTCTCTTCGTTGTATTCGACGTGGTCCGCGCGCAGCCGTACGGGTCCATATAAAATGTCAACGTGTCCATCCGCGTAAAAGATTTTTCCTGCTTGCTTCTGCGTGTCGGCTTCGAGCGTCATTTCGCTGCTTTGCTTTTTCATGCGCGTCTGGGCGCGGACCTGGGTCTGTCCGGTGGAAAAGGGAGGCAGAAGCAGTGCCATCGCGAACAGTAATAGCGTCAGGATCCTTCGTTTGTTTGGGTCAATCGGGAAGCGGCTGTCGATCCAATTACGCATCGTTTCGAGGAACTTAGGAGCCTAACATGCCACCGCGTTTGTAGCGCCGGGTTTTCTTGTTCTGCTTCAGCGCGATAGCGGTTCATGACGCCTGTTACGGTCTGACCAGGCATTGTCTGATTCGCGACACGCGCGTGTTGATTTTCCTGCGTTTTCGTGGCGCCTATCTGTTACGATGCCTTCGTTCCTCATGGGATTCCGGTCCGCAGCGCAAAACGAACCGGTGATTCAAGTCTGCTCGCAATGTGGCGCGGTAAGCAATCAGGCAGTTGACGTGTGCCCGTTTTGTGAGTCTGCGTTTGCAAATGCCCAGCCCCCTCACGTAATGCAGAGCCGCTCTTCAGCCCCTTCTGAAGAGCCTGAATGGCGCCGCGAGGTTGCCCGGCGCATGGAAGTCTATCGTTCGCGCCGCCATCCATTGCAAGAGGAGGAGGAAGAATCGCAGCCGATTCTGCCTTTCAACCATAATAGTTCTCCCGACGTAATCACGACCGCCACTGCGCCGCGCACGCTGGCGCGGCTTCGGCCGACACAGCGGGTTGAGATACGCGTCACGCAGCCGCAACTCGATTTCTCCGTAGTCGAAAATTACCGGCTGCATCCCGAGGGATCGTCCGTGCCGGTTGCGGAATTGGCAAACCGCCGACTTGCTGGCGCGCTCGATGCGGCGATGGTGTTGGGCGTGTTCGTTGGTTTTTTGGGGCTTTTTAGGTCGATGGGTGGGCAACTCGGATTCGTGCGCATGGACTTGGCGGTGTACGCAGCGACGTTCTTCCTAATTTACGCGATTTATTTTTGCCTCTTCACTCTTTTTTCCGGCTCGACTCCCGGCATGCACGTTCGCGGTTTGGCCGTCGTTGCGCTTGACGGCGCTTTCCCGGAGACACGTCAGCTCCTGTGGCGCAGTTTTGGCTATTTGCTCTCTGGCGCGACACTTATGCTCGGATTTCTTTGGGCACTGTGGGACGAAGACCGCATGACATGGCACGACCGCATCTCGCAGACCTACATCTCCCCCGCCCGCGAAGATGATTCCGTTCCCACCGACCAGACGCGGTGATCGGGCACGGGAAGCGAATCAGGTGACGCCAAGACTTGTATACCCCAAAATTTAGGAAGTGCAACATGCGGAGGCTCCTCGAACGTAAATCCCGCTTCCCAGCCATCCGTGAACAGGCCGCGAGCATCGAAGCATTTTGATGTGGGGCTGATGCTGTGCTCATATCGGGCGGCCACATGACCGCTGATAAGACGGCCCCGAGGATGCTATAATCTAAGCGCTCGAGTGCGCTGTTAGCGGGCGAAACGGCAAAGCGCCGGGCACGGGAAAAACATATGAGTTCATTTTGGAAGAAGGTTGTCATTGTCCTGTCAGTGCTGATTTTTGCCTATGTCGCGGTGGGCTACGTGAAGGGTAAGACTGGTGACGACAAGTCTTACATTTCGCTCACGGTTTATAGCGAAGTGCTGCAGCGCATTCAGGACAACTACGTCGACCAGCCGGATATTCACAAGGTTACTTCCGGCGCTCTCCATGGACTTCTCGATTCCCTGGATCCACAATCGAGCTATTTGAGCCCGCTCGAATATACCGACTACAAGCAAAAAGTTGACGACAAATCCAAGGGCGGGATCGGTGTGGTGATTTCGAAGCGGTTCGGCTACGTAATCGCGGTTTCCGTTCTTCCCGATAGTCCGGCGCAGAAGGCGGGCTTGCGCGATGGGGATCTGTTCGATTCGATTGCAGGCTTTTCGACCACGGAAATGTCCATCGGCCAGGCGCAGGTTCTGTTGACCGGAGAGCCGGGCCAGACCGTCAAAGTTAACGTTATTCGCCGGGGCACGCAGGAACCATTCAGCGCGACGATGACCTACAGCAAACTCCAGTCTCCCCGCGTGATTGAAGAGGAAATGCAGAAAGACATCGCTTACATTCGCGTGCCTGCATTCGAGCCGGGCACGTCAAAACAAATTCGCGAGAAGCTAGCGGATTTCCAGCGTCAGGGGGCCAAGAAGCTGATTCTTGATTTGCGCGATTGCGCGTCAGGTCCCGCCAACGAAGGGGTCGAGGCGGCGCAACTCTTCCTGAATTCCGGCACGATTGCGACGCTTCGCGGACAGACAGTGGCGACGCAGACTTTCTCCGCCGACGGTTCGAAGGCCGTGTGGAAAGGACCGATGACCGTATTGATTTCGAACGGCACGGCGGGGCCCGCTGAAATTCTTGCCGCCGCGGTCGCGGATAATCATCGCGGTGATACCGTCGGCGAAACGACCTTTGGCACCGCTTCACAACAGAAGATAGTGACATTGGATGATGGCGCGGCGCTGATTCTTACTGTCGCCAATTATTTCACGCCCAACGGCAAATCCATTCCGAAAGAAGGCGTTGAGCCCACCGTGCAGGTGAATCCGCAAGCCGTGAGCGACGTTGCGCAGCTCAATCAAAATCAACTTGCGCCGCCTGCTCCTGGACAGCTTCCATCCGCTGATGATCCCGTCGTAAAGCGGGCGATTGAGATTCTCCAGGCCCCTGGCGCCGCGCCGAAGGCCGCTTGATCCGCTCGTGGAGGTAAAAGGCGCGCGGACTCGAACTCGCCAGACGGATTTTCGTCCCCGCATCGTTTTCTTCTTTTTGGCAGTAGCGCTTCTCTCCGCAGGTTGTCAGAAGAAATCATCTCGCAGGTCTGAGCTACGCTCCATCACGCGCGATCTTGTGTCCGTCGCTCAAAACGCGGCCGGCCGCGACGCCGAGATTGTCATCCGTCCCGAAATAGGCGTGCGCCAGGGTGAACGTGGACAGCTCATCGCGGACGATATTTTCATCAACCTGCCCGATGCCGCAAAGGCTCACGCCGTCGAAACCGCACTCGACCGCGCAGCGGCGCTTTACCACTTAGCTCACACTCCGCATTCCAGTTCGGCTGGTGTGATTCGGTTTGATTACTTGCTGAACGGCCGCCGCACAGAGTCGGTTCAGATCGCCATGCCGAATTGGGTGAATGCGAATCGGACGAAAGTGGAGTCTGTGACTGGACCGCGCCTAGCCATTATCATTGACGATCTCGGCCGTGATTTAGCACCCGCGGAAGCGCTCCTGAAATCTCCGTACCCTTTGACGCTTTCCATTCTGCCCAACCAGCCGCATTCCGCCGAAATCGCGGATGCAGCATTCCGCCGTGGCGATCAGGTGATGCTTCATCTGCCGATGGAATTCGAAGGCAACGCGGCCAAGCCCGAAACTGTCGAGTTGCGCGTGGGCATGGGCGCTGGTGACGTGGATCGGTTGCTCTCGCAGATGCTCGAGGCTGTTCCCCATGCCGTGGGCATGAATAATCATGAAGGTTCACGGGCGACAGCAGATCCCGTGCTGATGGGCGACGTAATGGCTGTTCTCCGGCAGCGCAATCTCTTCTTCATAGACAGCCGCACTACCGCAGCCACGGTCGCGTACGACGCCGCGCGACAGGCTGGCGTAAGAGCAGCTTCGCGCAACGTGTTTCTCGACGACGTCGAAACTCGTGGCGCAATCCTTCGGCAGATCGAGCTCGCGGAGCGCGACGCCTCCAAAGAGGGCTCGGCTATCGCCATCGGACATCCGCACTCCACGACAATCGCCGCGCTCGCGCAGGCGCTGCCGCAACTCAAATCTCGCGGCGTCCGTCTCGTTTTTGCGTCAGCGTTGGTTCGCTGATCTAGGGAATTGATTTTGGGCAACTTCACGGAAGTGTTCGCTGGCGGTCAGTTAGGCTTTCGTTCAATTGAGGATATCTGAAATCAATCGCACTACGTATTCGGCGATGGCGCCCGCCGATGTGAGCGCGGGCGACTCCATACCAATGAGCTGCACCACGTTTGGGAATTGCGAATCGCGCTCGATGATGAAGTCCGTCGCGTGATGACTTCCCGGTGGGGCGAGCTTGGCGCGAATTCCCGTGTACGCGGGCATCAAATCCTCTGCGCGAATCTCCGGGAGCATGGACTTTGCCATGCGGACAAAGTCTTCGACGGGCGGCCGATTGCTTTCATAATCATTCTTGTCGGCGATGTAATGCGCGGTCGGTCCGACGAGCACGCCCCCCCACAGCGTCTTAGTCAAATGCACGCCAAGGCTTAGTCCCTCCGGATGCGGCAGTGGGTACACCAAGCCGCGCACCAAGTCGCTGCGAGCACGCACAATTTCGCAATATTCTCCGCGGACGGGATAAATTCGATGCTTCGCCATTTGCGAGCCCATCAGCGCCGCAACTTCATCGGCGAACAATCCAGCGCTGTTTACGAGGCAGCGCGTTTCGATCGCGCCCGCTGAACTTGTGACGCAAACCAAACTGCTTTTCGGTTCGAGTTTCTCAACTTTTGCGTGTGTGACAATGTCCGCGCCCTGCTCGACGGCAATTCGCGCGTAGGCCTTCACCAATTCTTCGCTCGCCACAATTCCCGTCGAGGGCACTTCGATTGCGGCAGCGCCAGCGATGTGCGGCTCGCGCGCCCGAATGGCGACGGCGTCAATCAGGCGCAGTCCTTCAACGCCGTTTGCGCGCCCTCGTTCGATCAGTTCAATGAGTTTTGGTTCCTGCTCGCGCGATGTGGCAATGACCAGCTTGCCGGTGTTGCGATGTGGGACGCCATGCGCGGCGCAAAATTCATATGTAAGTTTATTGCCGCGAACGCACAGGCGCGCCTTGAACGAACCTGGAGTGTAATAAAGGCCGGAATGAATCACGCCGCTGTTGCGGGAACTCGCGCCCATGCCCAGTTTCGGCATTTGCTCGAGAACAAAGACGTCGGCCCATTTTGCGGAAGCGGCGCGCGCGATCGCGCATCCCACCACGCCGCCTCCGATGATTACGATGTTGGCCCGGTCCATGTATGAGAGCCATCAAGCGCAAATTCTGCGGTTCGACTCGTTTGCGTTCCTAGTAATCGCCGCCAGCGCCCTCGAAGAGAGGAGTGCATGGAATCTCTTTCGCCTCCGAGCCATCATGGACAGCATAGCTGATCGGATGCCCGCTCTCGCGATTCGACCACAACGCCGCCGCGCCGTGCACGCCGTCTTTATTCAGCGCATAGAATTGGAGATCGAACATTTTCAGGCGTGACTTGTCGAAATCGTAGTTGTGCACGACGCGATGCAGCGCCTCAAGGCATGCATCGGTCGGTGACATGCCTTTGCGCATCATTTCAACAACCGTGTGGCCGCCGGCGATTTTGATATTTTCTTCTCCGCGTCCGGTCGAGCCGGCGCCGCCGACGTCCTGATCGAGAAAAAGTCCTGCACCGATGATTGGCGAATCGCCGCAACGGCCAGAAATCTTCCACGCGAGGCCAGAGGTCGTGGTCACGCCAGACATTTCGCCCTTTTCATTCACGGCGAGGCAGTTGATTGTACCGGTCGGCGGATGCGTGACCACTCGCTTAATCCACGGCGCCCACCCTTGTCGTTCTTGCGTGTCAAGCAGTTCCGCGAGCTGTTTATTGAAATCGGGCGCGTCCAGTCCTGGACGCCAGTCCTTCGAGCTTGACGCTTTCCACGCGAGCCACGCGATGCGTGACTTGTCCGTCAGCAAATTCACGGGTTCGAATCCCTGATCGATAGCGAACTGCGTGGCGCCGCGCCCGACGATGAAAGTGTGATTCGTGCGCTCCATGATCACTCGCGCCACTTTCGCGGGATTCTTGATTCTTTCAATCGCGCCGACAGCGCCGCAGCGCCGCGTCGGCCCATGCATCACACACGCGTCGAGCTGAACAACGCCGTCCTCATTCGGCAATCCGCCGTAGCCGACGGAATTGTCGTTCGGATCGTCCTCGACGGGCGTTACAACGGCCAGCACCGCGTCCATCGTGTCGCCCGAGGAACGCAGAACGGCCATGCCGGCATCGAGATGATGCAGCCCGTTATGCGCGGAAATAATGATTGGGCGCTTGCCTGCGGCGGATACAGGCTCGCGTTTACCCTCTTTCTGCGGCAGTGTCGCTGAGTTAACCGTTGCCGGCAAAGTCGAACCAAATACCTTGTTAGCACCCGCGGCCATTCCTCCCGCCAAGGCGCCGACACAAAATTTTCTTCGCGTTATATTTTCCATTTTATTCCTCGCAATAAAATTGCAGCTTCGCGCACAGCATATTCTGTCAGCGAATTTCCTTCAAGCAAAGACTTCCACCGCGCTTGGGAGACGTCCCCAACTGTGTCGCGTATTGACAGTTGTGCCAATCGCATAGACAATCCGGCCATTCGCACGCGATGAATCATGGTCCGCCTTGAAAATCTGACGAAAGAGTACGACCTGCCACCGGCGAAGGGAGTTCCCGCGCATGTGGTTGCCGCGGACGGCTTGAATCTGACGATTGGCGACGGCGAGATTTTCGGATTCGTCGGTCCCAACGGCGCTGGAAAAACCACCACGCTGAAAATGATCTGCGGGTTATTGACGCCGACTTCCGGCAGCGTCGAGGTGAATGGCATCGATGTGGAGCGGCGTCCCGAAGATGCGCAGCGGTTTCTCGGTTATCTTTCCGATTTTTTCTCACTCTACGACGATTTGAAGGTTTGGGAGTATCTCGACTATTTCGCGCACGCCTACAAAATGCCTGCGGCGCAAATTCCGGCGCGCGTCACGGAAGTGATTGGATGGGTTGGCCTCGAAACGAAGCGCAACGCGTTCATTCAAGGCCTTTCGCGAGGGATGAAGCAGCGGCTGGGGATTGCGCGGGCGGTGCTGCATGATCCTCCGGTGATTGTGTTGGACGAGCCTGCCTCGGGGCTCGATCCAAAGGCGCGCGTCGAGCTGAAAGATCTGCTGAAGAACTTGAATCGCAAGGGCAAGACGATACTCATCAGCTCGCATGTGCTTGCCGACCTGGAGGAA
>DATEHB010000184.1:0-18633 GCA_035279805.1 Candidatus Acidiferrales bacterium | reverse complement strand
CTGACGATCGCGGGATTCGATCCTTCCTGTGGTGCGGGCGTGGCCGCCGATCTGAAAACATTCGCAGCGCACAATTGCTACGGCGTTGCGGCCGTGACGGCGCTGACGGTGCAATCGACGCAAGGCGTGACGTCGGTGCATGTGACTCCGGCAGCGACCTTGCGGGCGCAGCTTGACGCGCTGGCCGGCGACATGCAGATTGCCGCCGTGAAAATCGGAATGCTGGGCAATAAAGCGAATGCCGCGGCCGTGGCAGAATTTCTCGACAAACATAAATTCGCGCACGTGGTGCTCGATCCGGTGATGAAATCGTCGGCGGGAAGTGCCGAACTGCTGGACGCGCCAGGGGTGAAATTCCTGCGCGACGAGTTAATGAAACGCGCGGACGTGATCACACCGAACATGGATGAAGCGGCGCTGCTGGCGGGAGTGGAAGTGAAAGACCTGGCGGGAATGAAGGCGGCGGCACAGAAATTGTCGGAGATGGGCGCGAAAGCCGTGATCGTGACGGGCGGGCATCTGGAGAAGCCTGTCGATGTGCTCCAGGAAGGCGGAGAAGCGAATGCATTTGGCGGCGACCACGTGAAAAGCGAAAACACGCACGGTTCAGGGTGCACACTTTCTTCAGCGGTGGCGGCGCAGCTCGCGCTGGGACAGCAGCTTCAAGAGGCGCTGATTTTGGCGAAGGCGTATGTGTTCAAGGCGATCGAAAAAAGTTACGGGATCGGCAAGGGGCCAGGGCCGCTCAATCAATTTTACCGCTTCCATCAGGAGCCGCCGGCGCGCGGCGTCCACGAAGTTCCTCAACACGGGATGCATCCAGCGGCAGAGCCCGCGGCGCACTAATCCGGTCCTAGAGATTTAAAGGTTCCAAGCCTGAGCCATCCTAGACGAAAAACCACCCCCTCCGTAGACACCTCTGGCAGCTCAAAGAGCGCGTTGATGACCGATTGGGCGCGCGACGCGGCGCGGCGGTGGATTTTGGCGGCCGGGGGTGCTACATAATTTATGATGCGAGCCGGGCGAGCAGTACGGCCAAACGGAAAGTCTTGGGATGCCATGTACGTGAATTGCGAAGTGGTTGGTTGCAAGACAAGAGTGCCGCAGGAACTGGAAACGGACCGGCGATGCGTGCTGCACTTCACGCTGGAGCTGGAGCAAACGTGCATGCTCATGCGGCGCGAGACGGCGGTGGGCACGTGTACGCGGGAACGATTCGGCGAAATGAGACAATACATAGTGGATAACGGCGCGCAACTGGCGCGTTTGGCGACCGGTGGCACCACGCTGACGGACGAAACGAAGGCGCGAGTGCTGAGCACGTTCCTTACGCTGATGAATTGCCGCGAAAATATCGAGCGGATTGCGGCCCGACAGGACGCGGAGCGCCGCATCGCGGGCTAGCGGACTTAGGATTTCCCCTTCGCGTCGTCTCATTTCAATTTCAACTCAGGATATTTTTGATTCCGACCATTCTTTCGAGAAGAACTCTTCAGGCTCCGATGTAACGAGCATAGAGGGAACGCGCGACAGCGGGGTCGCGTGTGCCTTTGATGACCGCGCGGCCGTCAGGGAAGATCGTAAATTCGTACGGCGGCACGCGAAAACGCAAAAGGAAATCGTTGCGGCGAACTCCGGTGACAGTTTTCTCGACGCGGTTGCCCAGCGCGTTGAGGTCGAGGCGGCGGCCGCGCTCATGGATTTGTACGGAATCGCGGCCGCACATGGTGACGTGAGGCTGGGCTTCGCCTTCGAGATAAACGAAATCACGCCGGGCGCAAGCGCGGCATTGCGGATTTCTAGCGACCCGGATCGATTGAAAGCGGCCGCTCCAAACATCGCACGAGACCAGGCGGCCACTCAGAGCTTCCGATTTTCCCGCAAGGAGTTTTGTGGCTTCGGCAGCTTCGATGGAGGCGATAGCCCCTGCCGCGCTGTTCAGAATTCCCACGGTGTCACAGGTTTCCTCAATGCCGAGGCCGGCAAATTCGCCATTTGATTCGAGCAGGCAAGCAAGGCAAGCGGTTTCGCCGGGAAGGATCGTGAAGGTGACGCCGTAACTGGCAATGGCGGCGGCGTAAATCCAGGGAACTCCGAGAGCGATTGCGGCATCATTCATAAGGAGGCGAGTTTCGAAGTTATCGCTGCCGTCGAGAATCAAATGGAAGCCGGAAAGTAACTCGCGGGCGTTTTCCGCGTTCAAGTCGGCAACGACAGGCTCGACGATTACATCTGAATTGATGGTGCGCAGACGGCGCCCAGCGGCGATTGCTTTCGGAAGAGATTCGTGCGCGTCGGATTCGTCGAAAAGCGTCTGGCGCTGAAGATTAGACAGCTCGACGAAATCACGGTCAATGATTCCAAGGCGGCCGACTCCCGCTCGAATCAGGAGGCTGGCCGCGACCGTGCCGAGCGCTCCGCAGCCCACAAGAACCGCGCTCGACTGCAGGAGGCGTTGCTGGCCTTCTTCGCCGATGCCGGCAAATAAAATCTGGCGCGAGTATTTCTCGAATTGCCCGGGATCCACAATTTCCTCGAATGAAGGTTCCCATCATATCGCCTTTTGGAAAATAAGACGCAGCGCGTATGCTAGCCTTTCTTTTTAAGTCTCTTGAGATGGAGTGAGGATGAAATGCAGAAGCGGAATGCCGGAGGGAAAAATTGTTTCCGGCGTTTGTGTGCTGACGTTTCTGCTTGCCGCATTCATGGCTGTTCCGCAGGCGCGGGCGCAGGATGCGGGACTCGAAGGGAAGCGGATCGCTTCCGTCCGCGTGGTGGATGATACCGGGACGCCGATTCCGGAAAAACTCGTGCCGTTGCCGCTGAAATCCGGCGGTGCATTTCAAATGGACGCGGAACGCGCGAGTCTTCGCACACTGAATCAGACAGGATTGTTTTCCGATGTGCAAACGAAGGCGACCAGCGAAGCGGACGGGCTGCATGTCGATTTCGTGGTGACGCGGAATTATTATAACAACGTGGTGCGCGTGAATGGATTGAAGGAACCGCCGAACGAAGGCACAGCCGTGGCGGCGCTGCGGATGCCGCTCGGAGAGCCATTTCAAATTTCAGCGTTGAATGATGGATTGAAGCGGCTGGGCCAAACGCTGCAGGACGATGGATTTTACGAAGCGCAATTGCACTACAGCCTGGCAAAGCACCCGGATACGCAGGAAATGGATATCACGGTGAACGTGACGCCGGGGCCGCGCGCAAAGATTTCTTCCCTGGGAATCAACAATCAGACTCCATTCACAGGGGAGGAAGTACGTGAACACACAAGGCTGAAGCGCGGGAATCTGGTGACGGAGGAGAGACTCGATCGCGGCACGGAGCGGCTGCGCAACTATCTGGTGACGCAGGGATATTTGGGCGCGCGGGTTGTTGTGAACCGAGGAAGATACGACGCGAACGGCAACACGCTGCCGGTGACGCTGGATGTGATCGCAGGGCCTCGAGTGCAAGTGAAAGTGAGCGGCATGAGGATTTCGGCGAAGCAGGTGCGGAAGTTGGTCCCCATTTACGAGGAAGGGGATGTGGACCCGGACCTGTTGGGAGAAGGGCAGCGGAACATTCGCAATATGCTGCAGAGCCAGGGGTACTTCGACGCGACGGTGAATTACACGTCGCACGAAGACAAGAATGCGCAAGTCGAAGTCATCGAGTTCGAAGTCCACCGGGGCGTACGGCACAGCGTGGTCGGCGTCCAGATCGACGGGAACAAGTACTTCAGCACCTCGTTGTTGACGAGTCGGCTGCAGGTGCAGCGAGCGACTTTCTTATCGCGCGGGCATTTTACGCAACAAATGGCGCTGAACGATGCGAACTCGATACGCGGCCTTTATCTCTCGAACGGTTTTTTGCAGGCGCAAGTGCGCACGGAGACGAACGACGACTACAAAGGCAAAAAAGGCAACGTGTTCGTGGCGTTTCATATTACCGAAGGGCAGCAGACGCATGTGGCGGATTTACAACTGCAGGGGAACCACGCGCTGAGCACGAAGCAATTGTTGACGGTGATTGGGTCGACGAAGGGCCAGCCGTATTCGGACGCGAATGTGACATCGGATCGCGATAACATTCTTGCGTATTATTTTGATCAGGGCTTTCCGAATGCGCAATTCGAGCCAAAGGAAACTCCGGCGGGAACCAACCGGGTCCGACTGGTTTATCACATTACGGAGGGACAGCGGGTGGATGTGAGCCGCGTGCTACTGACAGGTTACCGGTATACGCGACCGGGAATTATTGAACGACAAGTGACTGTGAAGCCGGGAGGGCCGCTGCGGGAAGGGGATGTGATTGCGACGCAGCAAAAGCTTTACAATCTGGCGATTTTTGACCGCGTGCAGGTGGCGCCGCAGAATCCGCAAGGCACGTATCCGGAAAAAAACGTGGTGGTGGCGGTGGAAGAGGGAAAACGGTACACGGTGAGCTATGGATTCGGTTTCGAGGCGCAGAGGCTGGCGTCAACGTCAAACGCAACGGCGACGACGCTGAAAGCGAGCCCGCTGGGCATTTTTGAGGTTTCGAAAATCAATTTTGGCGGGCGCGCTCACACGATTTCGTTGAAATTGCGAGGCAGCACGCTGGAGTATCAGGGACTGCTCGGCTACACCGCTCCGAATTTTCTGACGTACCCGTGGCTGAATTTGATCGTCACGGGTTTCGCCGACAAAGCGAGTTACGTAAACACATTCACGGCAACACGTTACGAAGGAAGCGTGCAATTGGTACAGAATGCTTCATCTTCAACTTCGTTCACGTATCGCTATTTTTATCGGCACGTCGTGGCGAGCAATCTGCAGGTTTCCGTCGAGGAAGTGCCGCTCTTCAGCCAGCCGACAAAAGTTTCAGGGTTTGGGCTGACGTGGATTCGCGACCGGCGTGACAATCCGGCGGACGCCTCACATGGCACGTTCAACACGGCGGACATCAGCGTGGCGTCGGAGGCATTGGGTTCGACGGCGGATTATTTGCGGTTCCAGATCCAGAACTCGACGTTCAAGCCGATTGGAAGATCGCTGGTGTTCGCGCGATCGACGACTTTCGGCATTGAGCAGCCGTTCAGCGGATCGACGTCCGACAATATTCCCTTGCCGGAGAAGTTCTTTGCGGGCGGCGGTACGAGCATCCGGGGATTCGCATTGAACCAGGCCGGGCCGCGCGACATCACGACGGGATTCCCGATCGGCGGCCTGGCGCTGGTCGCGTTCAATCAGGAATTGCGGTTCCCTATGCATCTGCCATTCGTGGGCAATCATTTGGGCGGCGCGATATTCTATGACGCGGGGAACGTGTTTTCGGATATTCATCACGCGTCGCTGCGTTACAACGCACTGCCGGCTCCGGCGGTTTGCACGCCGGGATCGAAGCTATTGCAATCGCAGTGTCCCAATCTGAATTATTTCTCGCACACGATCGGGTACGGCTTTCGTTACAGCACGCCGATCGGGCCTGTGCGCATAGACCTGGCGTATCAACTGAATCCAGGCACGTTCCAGTTATTGAATACCACTACGAACCAGATTCAAACGTCGCGATTGCCGCACTTCCAATTTTTCTTCAATATAGGTTCGATATTCTAATGCGACACGCAGGCGCAATATTTGCATTGGTGTGTTGCCTGGCTTTGCCAGCGGCCGGGCAGACTGCGTCCAGCAAGACATCCGCGCCACCACGAAGCGAATCAAAAAACGTGCCCGCAGCGCCGCAGAGTACGAATTCTAATGCTAGTAATATTGACGGGATCGCGGTGCGCATAGGCGACGACGTGGTGACGGACAGCGAAGTCCGGCAACTCGAAGATTATCAGCAATTGGTGGACGGGCACGTGCAAAGCCGCGCCGAGGTTTTGCAGGAACTGGTGGATCAATGGATCGTCCGGACCGAAGCCGCGGCAACGAAATTCCCGCATCCCACGGCGAGTGAGGTGAACGAAGAGTTTCACGCGCTGGAGAAGCAATTCAAGTCGCCACAGGAGTTCCAGGAAAAATTAGCGCACGCGGGATTGACGCAGGATGCGGCGCTGCAAGTACTCGAGCGGCAAATCTATTATGTGCGTTTTCTCAATTACAAATTCCACGCTACTGCGCAGGTGACTTCGGCGGAAATCGAGGCTTATTACCAAAAGCAACTCGCGCCGCAGCTCGAAAAGAAGGGGCTGTCCCTGCCTCCTTTGAATCAGGTGGAAGCGCAGATCCGTCAACTGCTGACGCAAGAGCAAATCAACAAAAAAGCGGCGCAATGGCTTGAGGAAGCAAAAGCGCGCCTTCGAATCATCATCCAGCCCTCGGGAGGGGGCGGATGAGACGCATCGTTATCCGCGTTCTGCTGGCGGCGCTGATCGCTGTAATTGTGATCGTCGTGGCGATTGCGGTGATCGTGGAAAGCGGCGCGGGAGAACGCTGGGCGCGTGGGTACATCGTAAAAAAAATCACGAGCAGCACGGGAGGGCGAGTCGAACTGGGCGCGTTCCACTTCCGTCTGCGCGGTTTGCGCGCCGAGCTGGACGACTTCACGCTGCACGGCAGAGAATCGGCGGGCCTGCCGCCCTTTTTTCACGCGGACAAAATCCACGTGGGCGTGCACATCATTTCATTTCTTCGGAAAAAAATCTCACTGAGCGACCTGGAAATCGAGCGGCCGTCTGTATTCGTGCGCGTGGACGAAAACGGGCGCAGCAACATTCCCACGCCGGCCGTGAGCCATCCGGGAAAGCCGTGGCGGGAACAACTCTTCAATTTGCAGATCGCGCAACTGAAGGTCAGCGACGGGACGATGATTTTCAACGACGCAAAGATTCCACTCGACGCGGAGGGCAGCGATTTCCAGTTCGTGATGAATTATGAAGCACGGACGCCGGTTTACGCGGCGCAGCTCAAATGGAAACAGGTGCAGATCGCGGCGAAGAGGTATTTGCCGTTTCGTTCCGACGTAGCGACGAAATTCACGCTGACGCGCGACGGGCTGTCGATCGATGACTTCCAATTGAGATTGCCGCATAGCGTCGTGAACGGGCGCGGAGAAATCACGGATTTCAAGCCGCTCAACGCGGACTTCCATTGCCGGATGCACCTCTGGCTGCCGGACCTGCGGCAGGTGCTGCGCAAGCCGGGAGTGCCCGGCGGCCAAGTGGACTTCGCCGGCGACGGGAGCTACGCGGCGGCAAAACTGCGAATGGAAGGTCACTATCTGGCAAAAGCGATTGCGTTGAAGTTCCAGTGGTTTCACGCGGGTGGAATCGAGAGTTGGGGGAATGTGCAGGTGGCAAATGATCATTTGACCATGCCGCTTTTCGAAGCAAAGGCGCTGGACGGAGGATTGAAGGGCCGCCTGGACCTGGACTTCCACGGAATGAAGTTTCGCACGGCGACACAGATGAGCGGCGCGCGCCTGGCGGATGTGCTCGACGCCGTAGACAACCCCTCGCTGCCCGTAGACACATTGCATTGGGACGGCGACATGGGCGTCAACACGGTGACAACGTGGAATCACGACTTCAAGGACTTGACGACGAAGGGCGTGACAACGTGGACGCCGACCGGAAAAATCGAGCGAGGTTCATTTCCGGTGACAGCGCAACTTGGTTTCGATTATTCGATGGCACGGCGCGACGTGATTCTAAGCCCGGGCAGCAGCATCACGACTCCAAACAGCAGGCTAGTGGTGGATGGAACGCTCGCGGCGAAGCATTCGGCTTTGGACGCGGATTTTCACACAACGAAGCTCGAGGATTGGGAAGACTTCATCACGGATTTGCGAGGCGCGAAAAAGAATTCGGAGCCAATTACCGGAGCGGTTGATTGGAAAGGGAAATTGACGGGCCCTTTGGGTGGCCCCACGTTCGCGGGCGCGTTTGACGCACGAAATGCGCATTTCGGACGCCTCTACTGGGATGATATCACCGGGCAAATGACCTATTCGCCGTTCGGGTTTCAACTTTCGCATGCAGTGGTGAAGCGGGGACATTCGACAGCCACCCTCGATTTGCGGCTGGCCCTCAATGGCAAATGGAGCTTCACGAAAAACGAAGAGTGGAGCCTGGACGCGCATTTCGATCACGCCTCCACGGACGATCTGCAAGGTCTCTTCGGCACTTCGTATCGCGCCAGCGCCGTGATGACTGGGGGCTTCCGCGGGAGCGGGACGCGGGAAGATCCGGTGCTCGACGGAACATTCCAACTGGAGCAGCTGACGGCATACGGAATTTACGTCGATCGCGCGAAGGGCTTGTTGAGCCTGCGGCATAACCAGATTCGAATCACCAATGCGGAGCTGGACCGCGATTCGGGACGCGTGACCGGCAACTTGCTTTACCGGCCTTCGAGCCACGAAGTGGAATTTCAGATGGCGGGCGAAAAAATTGCTCTGAGCAAGTTCGCATTTCTTCAAACGAAGGCGATGCCGATCAGCGGCGAATTGAGTTTCAATCTAAGCGGCAGCGGGCCGGTGAGAACTCCCCAGGCGAAGGGAACGATTCAAGTGGCGGACCTGAAGTTCGGCACCGAAGTGCTGGATAGTTTTGCGGGCACGTTCAATTCCGACGGACAAACCGCACAGTTGAAGTTGCAGTCAGTCAAAACCGCTGGAAAACTCGGTGGAGAACTACAAGTGGGATTGTCCGGGAATTATCCGATCAGCGGGCAGATCACGCTAAAGAGTATCGACCTGGACCCGTTTATCGCGGCGGGGTTGCATCTGAGCCAACTGACGGGCCACAGCAGCGTTGATGGCCAGCTGAAGTTCTCCGGCGAGGCACGGCAGCCGGATACGATCGTGATGCAGGCGAATCTGTCGCGCATCAGCTTGGATTACGAATATGTGAAGCTGCAAAATGAAGGGCCGGTGATGCTGAGTTACCGGAAAAGCGAAATCCACGTCGATCAGGCGGCACTTAAAGGAGCGGATACAAATTTCCAGGTCTCCGGGGACGCGCAATTTTCCGGCAAACGGGCCCTGGATTTGCACGTCGCGGGCTCGATCAATTTGCGGCTGGTGTCGGCGCTGTTCCCGCAACTGGACGCCCGGGGCGTGACGCAGTTAAACACAACCATCGCGGGAACCTTCTCGAATCCGCAGATCACGGGGCAAGCGAAGCTCACAAACGTGTCCGCGCACTACGGTGATTTTCCCGCGGGCATAAATAATTTGAATGGAGAAATGGTGTTCGACCGGAGCCGGCTGCTTTTCGACAATCTGACGGCCGAAGCGGGCGGCGGGAAGCTGGCAATTTCCGGTTCGGTGGGATACGGGGAAGCGCCGGTGCGGTACGAGATAAACGCCGTGGCGGATCGTGTGCGCATACGGTACCCGGAAGGGATGAGCTGGCTGACGAGCGGGACGCTGCGCTTCGGCGGAACAGCCTATGCGGCGCTGCTTTCGGGAAGCGTGACGGTGCAGCGAATTACATTCGCGCCCAACGTGAATTTCGCGTCGCTGATGGGAACATCGCAGACGTCGATTACGGGACCGGCGACGTCGTCTGCGTACCTCCGGAATTTGCAACTTGACGTGCAAGCGGACACGAGCCCCGGGGCGCGCATCGTGTGGTCCGGGGCGCACTTCACAGCGGAGGGAGGCGTGCACGTTCGCGGCACATGGGAGCATCCCGTCGTCCTGGGCAGCATCCATTTGCTGACGGGCGAGATGGCGTTTCACGGGAACACGTACCGGTTGACGCGAGGCGATATCAACTTCTCGGATCCGTTTCATTTCGATCCAGTGTTGAATATCGAAGCTTCCACGACAATCAATCCGTACGAAATAACGCTGGATTTTTCGGGGAAGGCCAGCAATATGCAACTCGCTTACCGGTCCGATCCACCGCTGCCGGCGAGCGACATCATCAGCTTGCTGGCGCTGGGGACGCAAGGACAGGAAACCGGGTTGATGACATCGTCGTCGTCGCAGACGCAAAACTTCGGAGCGACGGCGCTGCTGTCCGAGGCGATTTCGAGCCAGTTGGGCGGGCCGATCGCGAAACTTTTCGGAGTCACGAATTTCCGCGTGGATCCGTTTCTGGCAAGCAGCCTTGCAACGAATGGCGTGGAGCAAAGCACGGCGGCGCGCGTGACGATCCAGAAACAAGTAACGCGCGATTTGAGCGTGACCTACAGCACGAACGCCAATTCGAATCAGCAGCAGGTGATCGAAGTGGACTACACCATTCGGCGCGACATCACGATCGTGGCGCTGCGAGACATCAACGGAATTTTCGGCATCAACATCAAATTCACGAAACACTTCAAGTAGAAACGACTTCCCGTCATACCAGCATCGATTATGGCGGCGATTCTCGCTGCTACTCACTCCGGGAAAAGCAAAAGCGATTCGGGAGAAAGTTGAGCATGCCAGGGTTGCGGATGCTCTTTCATGCGCACCCACTTTTCCTTGAAGAGTTCGGCCTGCAGATGATGCTCCCCGGTTTCGCCGGGCGCACTGTGAAGGCGAAGGTACAACGTGATGCGGAAGGGCGTTTCACTGGTGCGAACGAGCCAGCAGGGAAATGCATTCGCACGGGAGGAGACGCAGGAGGCGGCTTCGAGGAAATCGATATAGTGGGCGCGAATGCCGACGTACTTCGGTGAGATTGGGATCGGTTGCGCCGTGCGGAGAGTGCAATTCCAGTCGAGGGCCTCGACAGCGTTCGCAGAAATTTGTTTTGTTCGCGAGAAATTCTTAAGGCCGGTGAGCAGCGCGACTTCCAAATTTGGCGGACGGCGAAAAATCTCTTCCTTGGGGCCATGCGCGGCTACGCGGCCTTTGGTGAGCACAACGAGATTCGTAGCGATGCGATAGGCCTCCTCCATATTGTGAGTGACGAAAAGCGCGGGACGGCGGAAATTAGCCAGCGTGTCGATTAACTGGCGCTCGATTTGGCTGCGCAGATGCGTGTCGAGGGCGGAAAGGGGTTCGTCGAGCAACAGGGCTTCGGGCTCGACGGCAAGGGCGCGAGCGAGGGCGACGCGCTGCTGTTCGCCGCCGGAGAGTTCCCGCGGCGAGCGGTTTTCGAGGCCTTCGAGGTGCGCCTGCGCGATGCGTTGTTGTACGCGCGCGTTGCGTTCCGCATTTGCCAAGCCGTCGAGGCCGAAAGAAATGTTGCCGGCGACGCTTAAATGCGGAAAGAGTGCGTAGTTCTGGAAGAGCAAACCGATGCGACGTTCGCGGCTGGGGAGATTGATTCCTTTCGAGGAATCGAAAAGGATGCGGCCGTCGAGGGTGATGCAGCCGCGATCGGGGCGTTCGAGTCCCGCAATGCAGCGCAGTGTCATGCTCTTGCCGGAGCCAGACGGGCCCAGAACCGCGAGAGGGTCCGCGTCGCACGAAAATTCGATATTCAGATTGTAGCTGGCGAGGCGTTTTTCGAATTGGACTTGGAGAGCCATGTCAGCGCTGTGACTCCCTTGTCCAACGCGCGCGCACAGGATTCTGCAGATGCGTCCAGTAATACATGCCCGCGATCATGGCGAGAGAAATGACGATGTCGATAAGGGACCACGCAGCGGCCTGATGGAGATCGTTCGATTCGACCGCGAAATAAATGGCGATCGGGATGGTTTGCGTCCTGCCGGGAATGCTGCCGGCGAGCATGAGAGTGGCGCCGAATTCACCGAGAGCGCGCGCGAAGGCGAGAATGGTTCCCGCGAGGATGCCGGGCCAGGCGAGAGGCAACGCGACGTGTCGAAAAACGCGCCACTCGGATGCGCCCAGGGTGCGCGCCGCTTGCAGGAGATGTGAATCCACTTGCTCCAGCGCGGCGCGAACGCTCAGATACATCAAGGGAAACGAAACGACAGCGGCGGCGATGACCGTTGCAGGCCAGGAGAACACGACCGTGGCGCCGAAATGCAAAAGGAGGCGGCCGAGCGGGCCGTTGCGGCCGAAAATCAGCAGCAGCAGAAAGCCGACGACCGTGGGAGGCAACACGAGCGGCAAAAGGAATACGCTGTCGAGTAGCGCGGGGCCGATGCCGCGGCGATTAGCGCGCCAAATTGCGGCGGCGACGCCGGCGACGAGCGTGATGGCGGTGGCCGTCAGGCTGGTCTCAAGCGAAATCCAGATTGGCGAGAGATCAAGAGGCATGGGCGATCAGTGTACTGCGGCGGCAGGAGGCGCGGTAAAACCGTATTTCTCAAAGAGAGCCAGCGATGGAAGAGACTCGAGGGCGTCGAGAAACGCGCGGGCCGCTTCGGGGGATTTCGAGGCTTGCAGCAATGCGACCGGATAGAGAATTGCATCGTGTGAATCGGGTGGCGCCGTGGCGACGACGCGAACGCGATTCGAAATGCGAGCATCCGTGGCATAGGCAAGGCCGGCCGAAGCGTTTCCGGTTTCAACGAAGGCGAGGACTTCGCGGACGTCTTGCGCGTAAACAATTTTGGATTTTAGGGCGGAGAATAAATGCAAATGATCGAGCACCTGCTGCGCGTACATGCCCGCGGGTACGGTGCGCGGCTCGCCCAGGGCGACGGATTTAATTGAGGACTCTGCGAGGTCGTTGAAATTGCGCGGCGTTGTGGAGTTTGCGGGCGCGATCAAGACGAGCGTGTTCGCAAGCAAATCACGGCGCGTACCGGGAGCGAGCAAATTTTCATTTTGCAGGGCATTCATTTGTTTTTCACCCGCAGAGATGAAAACGTCGACGGGCGCGCCCTGCTCGATCTGGTGTTGGAGGGTGCCGGAAGCGCCGTAGTTGCAAATGACGCGAACACCAGGATGCTGCTGATCGTAATTTTGCGCGGCAGTGTCGAGAGGGCCTTTCATGCTGATGGCGGCGGATACGGTCAGCGTGACGGGCTGATTGGGCGAATGAATGGCGTTCGCGCCGCAACCGGCGAGCAATGCGCAAAAGGCAATTGCAGTGAAGCATGCCGAGAAATTACGGGGTGGTCGGTGAGGAGCCATTGTTTCGAGGGCGTTTCGCCGCGCCGTTCACTGATCGTTCGTACTCATATTTGCCGCTGATCGAGAGGCGATTCACGGCGTCAGTTTGCATGAATTGCGGCTTAGGGGCAACTGGCGCGCAATGAGGGGTTCGCGGGAAGAGTTTGGACGATTTTGGTAGTGCGTCCGCAAGGACCCGCGAAATGCCAAAGCGAAAAAAAACGACCTTGGAGGCTGTGGCCCGACTCTGGTAGGCACTGGCAACGGAAAACCAAGAACAGATGAAAGCGCGCGGTTAGTGGTGATGGTGGAGAGCAACGAAGGCGGCAGGATCGTCGGGAAGGAAGTAGCCGACGACGATGCCCATGGCGGCATCCGGGAGGGACTTGCCCGTGGGATTATTGTACGCGTCCGTAACCTCGAGAACGTCGCCGCGATGGACGACGAAGCCGCCACGCTCCGTGAAAAGAGCAACGGGCATGGAGAGGATGTGTGCGGAAGAGTCAAGACTTGGCGCCAGGGTGGCCAGGGTTTCGTTCGTGGTGACGTTCTTGAGCACGAGCCATTCGCCATAATCGTGGAGGTGGCCGCCGACTCCCAGAAGCCGGCCCGAAAAGCGCAGGTCGAACGGGGCTGTTTTGGCGCTCTGTCCGGGAGGAAGAGCGTAACTGGAATTTCCGCAGCCCATCACGTCAAACCAGGCAGGGTAGACATCCTTCAGGGCGGGTTTTAGGTCGGGAGCAGGAGCAACCGACGAAAAGCTTTCCGCCGCGCTCGTCCTCTCGTTTATTTTTTCATTCGCACTTGCATTTGATTTTGCATGCGCCGCTGCTTTTTCGCCTGCGTTCACCATGGATTGGGCGATCTGGTAATCGATGCGCACTTCGAAAAATACATCGGGATAGTTTTTGGCGGTTGAATTGGCGAACATTGCGCTGATGCGAATGCGGTCGCCCTTTTTGACGCGATAGCCAACGCCAGAGATGGCTGGCCAATCGTTCATTTCGCTGCCCGCGCCGAAGATATGCTCCTCCTTGTTGGGGCAAAGAAAATCGGCGCGCTCTGTGTTATAGAAAGCGGCGTGGTGCATTAGTCTGTTCGGGAGCGCGTGTCCGCGGGCGCTCGTAAGCCGGGGGTGAAAGGCGGTAAGCCAGCCATCGAAGGGGATGACGAGGAAGAGAACGGGCGGCTGGGCGGCCGTCATGTGATCGGTATGCGGAGGCAGGCTGACAGGGCCGATGCGTACGGTCAATTCGCCGGCGGCTGCATTGTTGGACACGGTTAGCTTCGCAGTGTCCGAAACGGGATGCTGCGCGTCCATGGCATGCATCATTCCGTGATGCTTCACTTCCTGCTGGCCGGCCTGCGCGAGGCACGCCGGACAGAGAACAAGCGCGAGCAGAATTGTGAGCGCCGCAGATTTCACTTTTTCTCACCGTTCCCAGGAGCGGTTAAACGAACGGGCATGATACCGCGACTGCTGGAAATTTGCAGCGTATGGCGCAGAATGATAGTGCTCAGCACCCTCTACTTGAATTCGTTACTGCGACCGGCTGTCGGCAGCCGGCAAATTGCGCTACACGGTGAGGACGACGCGGAATTCGGCTTTGCGCGAGATATTTTTGATCTTTACAGCCAGGAATGCACGGAATAGTCTCGCGCCAATCACAGCGTGCGATGAAGGAGGAGACGATGTTGAATTTTTACGTGGCGCGAAGTGGGATCGTCATGATGACGATGGTTGCGCTGACGACGTTTGGAGCGCCGCGGCTTGGTGGCACTGATTTTGTGATGGGTGCTGCGTCGGGCACGACATCGAGCACTTCAGCGTATCAGGCCCAAAAGATGTCTCTCGATCCGGCGGCGCTGGTTTACAGATTGCCGAGCCAGATTCAATGGACCGATGATCCCAACGGCGCAAAAACGGCGGTACTTGCGGGTGATCCGTCGAAGCCCGGCCTGTACGTTGTCCTGGTGAAATGGACGCCGCATCACATGAGCCATCCGCACCGGCATCCCAACGACCGGTTCATCACCGTGCTCTCGGGCACCTGGTGGGTGGGCACGGGAACGAAATTCGATCCGGAGAGCACAGTACCGATGCCGGCGGGCGCGTTCGTCAAGCATTTTGGCAAGCAGGTCCATTACGACGGCGCCAAGGACGAAGAGGCCGTACTCGAAATCGTCGGCGAAGGCCCCGCGACAGCTACGCCAGCAAAAGGCGACTAGACGGCCTGACGATTTATTTGCCCTTTGAGGCGGCTTTCAGGACGTCGATCATCGGCAATGCACCATTTGCGCCGCCAATATAAACATCGGGCAAATGGCCGTCCCAGTGGGCTTGCATCATTTCGATGGTGCGCAACTGCAAAAGCTCCGGCGTGATTTGCGTGCGTTGTACATTCAAGGCTTCCGCCTCCGCCTTGGCCTGCGTGACTTTCTGCTCGGCTTCCACTTGAATGCGTTTCAGATCATTTTCCGCCTTGAGCGCATTCTGCGCGGCGGTGACTTTTGCTTCGATGGCAGTGTTGAATTCGGTGGAGAAACTGAAATCGGTGATGCTTACCGCGTCGACATTGATATGGTGAGCGGCGAGCCGCTGGCGCACGTAGCCTTCGATGCCATCGCGAACGACTGGACGATTGGCGATTAGCTGCTCAGCGTCGAAGTGCGCAGTGTTCGCCTTCACGGCTTCCTGGATCGCGGGAACAACGACGCGCGCGACAGCGTCGTTATTCAGCTCCGACCAAATATCGGAGACGCAGCACGGATCCTGCCAATAGGCGAGCGTGACCTGCGTGTGGACTTCCTGTAAATCGTGGCTGGACGCCTGCGAATCCAATTTTTCGATCTGCACCTGCACGGAAATCGGCTGAACGGTTTCCACAAACGGGAGAATGAAATGCAGTCCAGGATTCAAAACACGCCCGGTGGTTGCGCCGAAGCGCAGCACGACTCCGCGATATCCCGCGTCCACGGTAACGAACGACATCAAGCAAACAAGCGTAACCGCAGCCAGCACCCAAAAGGGCGCGCCTCGTAACGCGGAAAATTTGATTGCGCGGTCGCCGTGCGCGTTTTCGATAAAATGAACCGCCCGCAGCAAGCCGACCCCGACGAACACGATGAATATAAAAATCAGCAAAATAGTCATGTGGAACCCCCCTCTTCTGCGGGGAACGTATGCCGTGGAGTTCGTCGGTGTCAACGGCAAATTTCGCGATGCGCCTGCGCTACGGGTTGTATTTTGCGAGCCACTCCTTGATTTGTTCGAAGATGTCGCGACGCTGCTCCCAACGCAGAGGGAAATGCGGCGAGCCGGGATAGGTGACCATTCTTACAGTCTTGCCGCGCTCCGCGAGCAGAATGAAATACTCGCGGCCTTGAAACGTGGGGACGCGCGGGTCGGCGGCACCGTGCAAGATGAGAAGCGGCGTGGTGACTTTGTCCGCGTACATGATGGCTGAGAATTTCAGGAACGGCTCGGGATCGCGCTCAGGCCAGCGCGCATCGTAATCAACCTGCGCGATGTCGCTGGTGGGAATGAAGCTGAGCCAGTCCGTGATCCCCGCGCCTTCAATGGCGGCGCGATAGCGATTCGTTTGGGTGACGGTCCAGGAAGTCATGAATCCGCCCGCGCTCCAGCCGAAAATCGCCAGCTTGTGCGGGTCGGCCCAGCCCTGCGCGATCGCGTAATCGGTAGCGCTGTCGACGTCTTCGTAAGCGCGATCGCCGAAATGCTGGTAAATGGCGTTCAGAAAATCCGAGCCGTAGCCAGTGGAACCGCGATATTCGGGTTGCAGGACGACGTAGCCGAGCCCGGCAATCATGCGCGAAAACGAATCGAGGTCGAGCGTGTCATTTGCTTCCGGGCCGCCGTGAGGCAGCACGAGGAACGGATATTTCCTGCCGGCTTCGTATCCTGCGGGAAAAGTCGCAATGCCTTCGAGGTGTATGCCGGCCTTGGACGTCCAGTGAACGGCGCGCACATCGCCGAGCGAGACGTTTGCGAGAGCGTCGTCGCTTTCATTCGTGATTTTTTTCAACGAGCCATTTTCGGCGACGGCGAGATTCCTAGCGTGGGTCGGATCAGCGACGGAAACAACGAGAGTGTCCGGCGCGGCGGCAATCTGCGGAGAGATCGGCGTGCCAGCAACGATACCAGCGGGCCAGCGGTAGGCGGTTGCGAGCGTGTGGTTATCGAAGGAATCCACTTCTGTTTGCACGCCGCGCGCGACGGCGATCCACACTTTGCCGCGTGCGTCTTCGCCCAAGCCAAGTGCGGAGCCATTGAGCGCCGGAGTACGGTCCGTTGGCGCGCCGCCCGCAGCCGGAATCGTCCACACGTGATCGGGCGTGAGCACCTCCGTAGTTGTGCTGAGGAAGACAATTTCCTTGCCTGCATTCGCCCACGCGATTCCGTTTACGGCGTTATGGATTTCAGCGACACGGCGCGTGCCGTTTTCGGTGCAGACGTCGATTGTGGAATGCACGTCGTGGAAACCGATTTTCGGATTCGAGGAGAGAACGGCTAACTCCTGGCCGTCAGGAGACCAAGCGAGCAACCCGACATCCTTGAGCGAGCTGCACCACCACGCGCCGCCACCGCCGTCGGCGTTCACGACGTAAACGCTGGTTTGGTCGTTTTCGACGACCGTGCGGACGTCCGCGAGTGGATCGGGTGTGTGCGGATCAGCCATCAGAGCGAAACGCGAACCGTCTGGAGAAATTTCCGCGTCGCGCACACCGCCGGGAAGATTCGTGAGCGATTTCGGTTTGCCGCGTTTCACGCCGGCAATGGCGAATTGCGCAGGCTTCTTCTTTTCTTCGAGGGTGCCGTATAAGTGGGAGCCGTCTTTCGTGAAGCCGCGCGGGGTGAACTCCTTGGGCAAGTTGAGCTTTTCGGATTTGGAGCCGGAAACGTCGATGATTCGCCACTCGGTGTTCGTCGGTCCCTTCTGGCCGCCGAAAGTCACTTGGTAAAGAATCGTCTTGCCGTCGGGGGCGACGGCAACGGGCTGCGCGGAACGCAGGGAGGTCCAATCATCGAAGCCGAATGGACGCTGTTGCGTGGATGTTTGCTGCGGAGCTTCTTGAGCAAGGGTTGAAAAGATCGCGAGGGGAATGACGAGAAGTGTGGCGCCGAAAATTCGAAAACGCGGCAATGGCATAGTCTTATTTCCTTCCTTGGTATCGCGCATCTTTGCTCTGCGCAGGCTGATGTTGCGCGGCCCTCAAGCCTTTGTTACCTTTCCCGATCCCTTCGGAAGCTGAGAGGCGAAAAGATAGCACAGTTCCGAGGGGATCGAGGTGCACTCGAGAAATTGGGGGAAATCAACACCGGCAAGGAGGAGCCTACACGCAGGAAACTGAGTCTGCTGCGATTTTTTCACCACTTGCGAGGGAGGTCTCTGGCAGAATGAGAATCAAGACATGGGTGGCACCTGATGGCGATGAATCGAAGTCAAGCGAAGATTGAGCACACGCAGAAAACGGGCCATGAGCAGTTCACCGAGACTGTTTACGGCGTGCTATGCGCGGCTTGCCACAACTACATTTTAATTGACCACACGAATTGTCCTCCCACTTGCCGCGAACACGAGACCTGCCGCCAAGCGTATGGATCATATAAGTGAGCCACGCTGCGCTCGGTCTTCAGAAGGTACTAAGTCTAATGACTCACTGTTATTTGCCACAAAATTTTGTCTATTCTCATCCCCAGCAAACAAAGACTGAATTTACCAAATC
>DATEHB010000183.1:0-6604 GCA_035279805.1 Candidatus Acidiferrales bacterium | reverse complement strand
GCTCTGACTTTTGACTTTCAACTCTCGACTATCCTTGCAGTCGCGGCCGCAAACGCTCCGCGAACATTTCCACCTGCGGCAGCGGCACAATCGTGATTTTCTGCTCGTCGAAGAGCCGCACGATGAATTGGTGCCGCTGGTTCTCGCGCTGCGGCGCAACCTCAGTAATCGCAGTAAATTCCGCGTTTGACTGTTGTGCACGAACCCGGCCTGCCGTATACGCCAGCACTTTCGCCTGCGCGGGATCGCGCCCCAGCGACAGCGCGTGCAAATAGCCGCGTGTGCCGTTGTGGCGATAGGCATAGTCGATGCGCATGGGGTCGCCCGCCTGCGTGAACTGCTCGACTTTCACGTTTTTCTCCATCTTCGCGAGAATCCGGTGCCTGCGGAACACATCATTCAGTCGCGTGCGAATCCACGCGCGCGTGTTCTCGACCATCGCGGCGGCGCGGCCTTGCCGCGCGGGCGGCGCAACCTTGTCGTGGTAGAGCCGGTCGAGTTCCGCGTCGAAATCTTCTGCAAAGACTCCTTCTGGAGGACCGAACTGCAGAGTGGTTGAGAGTGTCTGCTCCACCTTTTCGATCCACGCCGCGCTTGCGCCGGCCGCGGCCGGCTGCACCTCGAACAGGCCGGGTAACCCCCGCAGTAACGCCTCGTCCGCGTTTGGGTGCAGGCGGCGCACACGCGCGAATTCGGATGTTTCGTCGATCAGCCGCGCGCGCGCTCGTTGCTTCGCCGCGTCTTCGAGCAACACCCCGATATTGACCCATTCGTCGCGGATCAAATTTGGCGTGTAGCGCAGCACGCGGTACCTCATGGCGCTTCGATTCGTCTCGGGCATGGCTCACGTCCAGTTCGGAAAGGGATTCCGCGAACATTTCCAGGCGCTCTCGACCAGCTCTCGTACCATTTTCCGGCGGCGCAAGAGCTGCTCCATCATGCGGTAGAGCGCGTCCTGGTCGAAATTGTACCACTCGGGCGGAATCTCCCGCGCGATCTCGTCGAGCACGTCCTCGGTGATGCGCCTCTCGATGCGCTCGATCCACCGCTCAAATGCATCCCATCCGCGCACGTGTTCATACACGCGCGAGCGCGCATAAATTCCCCGCAACGGCGCATCCGGGAAATTCCATTCTGACGCGTTGAAGCAGAATCCCTGGTCGATCATGATGGCACGATAGCGTTCCGCGCCGCGCTCACGCAGGAAAATCGCCTGTCGCCCGTTGGTGTTGCACGTCCACTTGTCGAACGCCATCATCCCCGCGAAATCGCCAAGATTCTCGACGTCGCGCAGTTGTTCATCCGGCAGAAAATCGTACACCACCGTCGCTGCTGGATTTCCCGGATATTGCGAGCCAAATTCAAGCCCCGGCGAGCAAGGTATGCGCCCGCGTCCCAACTGAATCACCAAATCTTCGGTCAGCGCCACCATTTCCGGGCGCACTTCGACCGCCGCCGCCCCCGGAACAGGCAGACCGATCCGCGCCGCCAGTCTTGTTCCAAGCAATTCGTTCGCCAGAATCCGCGTCCCCTGAGGGTTATTCTGGAATTTCACCACATAGTAATTCTCATCATCGCAGCGCATCAAATGTGACTGCGCGCCGCCGCGCATTCTCCGGATGTGTTCGATTGCGAGCGGCATCGGGAGGTTATGCTAGCCAGCGTTTTCCCGCGCCGCAAGAAAAACATTTTCAATTCGGGAATTTACGCCGCCGCGTACACTCCGGCGTTTGACACTCCAGCTCTCGCGGACGTACCATCCGTCGAATTACGCTCGCAGTTTCTATGGTTTCCCTTGTTCCAAAAAGGAGCACAACGCCATGAAGCGCGTCACCGGTCTCGGCGGAGTTTTCTTGAAAGTGAGAGATCCCGAAAAACTGTACGCCTGGTATGAAAAACACCTGGGCATGAAGCGACAGTCGCCAGAGGCGTTCACTTTCGAATGGCGCGATGCAAACAATCCGCGCAGTAAAGGGCTGACTGTCTGGGGGCTTTTTCCGTCCGATTCGAAAGAGAATATTGTTTCAGAGTATCAGACCTTCAATCCAATCCAACGCATCAGCTCAATCGCATTGCTCCCCGGCACCACGCCATCTCTCAGCTTGTAATCGAAACTCATTTCGCCGTCTGTGATCTGATCCTCGAAGTGAACGTTGTGTAGCGACCCGCCGAGCGACGCGGCGATTTGCGTCAGCGCCAGGTCGTGCGTTGTCACCATGCCGATCGCGTCGTGGCCAACGAGCGAGCGCAGCAAACCCTCCGCGCCGATTTGCCGGTCGTGCGAATTCGTTCCTTCAAGTAATTCGTCAAACAGAAACAGCAGCGGCATTTTTTCTTCCGCCAGTGTGAATACCTGTCTGATGCGAAGAATTTCCGCATAGAAGTTCGACCGGCCCTCCTGCAACGAATCCGTGCTGCGAATTCGCGTTCCCAGGGCCAGCGGCGACAATCGCAGCGACTTCCCCCGTATCGGGGCGCCCGCCATCGCCAGCACCACGTTGATTCCCACGGTGCGCAGCAGCGTGCTCTTTCCGGACATATTCGATCCGCTCACAAGCAGCACACGCGTGCCCGCATCCAGCCGCACCGAGTTTCGCACGCAACGCGCTGCCGCAATCAAAGGATGCCCCAGCTCTTCGCCCGCAAAATGTCCCGGCTTTATTCCTTCAGCGGTTTCCGGGCGAATTTCAGGAAAGCCATCGTCAGGATGCTCATACGCATACGCCGCCAGCGACAGCAGCGCTTCCATCTCACCCACCACGTCAATCCAGACGCGCACGCGCTGTCCCCATCGCCTTCGCCAAGCCTCCGCGATAAAGCCCAGTTGCAGCGAATAGAGGACCGGCAGTTCGATCAGCTTCATGAAATAGCTGTCGCGCGCGTCAATCCACGTAACCATGCGCGCTAATCGCCGCATCGCCGCCGAAGCCAGTTCACCTTCGCTTTTCAGCTCGTCCTGCAAACGCCGCAGCCGCGAAGAAGAAAATGTTTCGTCCTCAAAACGCTCGAGGATCTTCCCCAGGAGCGCCAGCCCGTCTTCATTGCACTGGAAGCCCTTCATCGCGTCGTCGGCTCGTTTCTTGAGCCACGCATACATTCCCAAGTTCACGACTAACGTGACGAGAAACGGCAAAACTTCGCCTGTCACCGCCCACGCAACAATTGCGCCAACGCACGCAATCGCGAGCGCCGCCACCAGGCCCCGCAGAAATGAATTTGTCAGCCCCGCCGCGCCCTCGGCCCAGGCCGCCAGCCCCGCGGAGTTCAATTCAGCGCGCAGGCCTTCGCCTTTCAAGGCCACATCTTCGCGCAAGTCAATTTTTTCGCGCAGCTCCGCGATCAGCTCGTGCCTCTCTTGGATATCCGCAACGGTCGAAGGCTTCAACAGCCAACCAGCCAGCCGCTCCTCACCCATCGGCGTTCGTGCGGAACAAAGCAGTTGAAATAATCCTCCCGCGCCGAACAAATCAAGATCCTCGGCGTAAACGTGTTTCGCGTCGCGGAATCGTTCCCCTGCTTCTCCCGTTCCGGCCCAGCGGTCCTCGATGCGCGCCAGCCCGCGCTCGTAAAACGCCACAGCTCGTTCCGCCTGACTGCGCGCGCGGATCACGATCTCATGCCACACGGCAAGCGCGCCGTAAGCCACTACCGGAACGATCATCCAATAGCCCGACACCGTATTTTTTATGAGAGAGAACCAGGCAAGCGCAAAACCTGCCGCAATGACCAATAGTTTGAGGCTTCCGATGCGCAGATGAACTCGCTCGCGTTCAGTGCGAGCCTTCAGCCGCGCCTCGCGACGCCCCGTATATTCATTTCCCGGCGAGTTCAGTCGTATCTCCCGCGTCAAACCGCGGATTAGTTTACATCGCGGTACCGCTCGCCGGCGCCCGTATGCGGGCGTTGATGTTCAATCGAAAAGGGTGCGAATCCTCTGCAGCCGAATGTTATACTGTGCGCCAGCCTGTTTCATCCGATCACGGAGAGGTGGCCGAGAGGCTGAAGGCGGCGGTTTGCTAACGCTGAATCGGCTATCGGCTAACTCACGGAAAATTCAACTGAATCCCTTTGCCAGCCGTCAGGTACACTGAAATTCAGTTTCTTGGAGTTTGCTAGGTCTTGGCTGTTTTATGCGGTTTACTGTGACAATTTCGTGACAGTCTGCTTATTTCAGTCAGCGCATAATCGACTGTAACACACTCACTCTTCTCCGCTCTCCCAGGAGATCGAGCTTAGCCCGACACTTGTACAGGCATCTCGGCCTTACCCGCAGCTCTCGCGCCAAGTCCGTGACACTTTCGCACATCCTCAATTCAAGGGTTCAGGCCACTATTGTAATGGCCCCACGCTCACAAACCGAGCGATGGGGAACCCGCAAAAATGAGGCTTAGCCTGGGCCACTCGCCCGGTTGCCGTCGCCGTCACAGGTGTAGGTCACACCGGCTGTTGAAGTCAGTTGGTTCTCCGCATTTTTTTGACCGAAGAAATTTCAATGATGGTGAAGCGGAAGGGAGCTATATCAGGCCCGTAAGGACCGGTTCCGCTCTCGAACGTCCCGATCAGTTTCACGTTTGCACTCGACCTGTGATTAAACAGCAGCTTATGAAGGTGCTTTCCGTTGGGTGAGGACGCCCACTCTGGCGGGAATATAGCTTGGATGCCCACGTCGAAGCCTTCTTTGGGTTTGCACGATGGATTGTACAGCAGTACAGAGTGTTCACCGCGAAGTAGAATTCCTTTCACCGACAAGACCTTCCCGTTGTATCGATTGGACGACGTAATCACGTCGCAGAGGTTGGCTGTGACAGGTTGCTGGCGCGTTTGTGCTGAGGCCGTGGCTTGCAAAACGATCGCCAGCACAGCGAGCCTGATCGTCGAGATCCTATGGTTCATCATTGTAAACTCCGGCTGGGAAGTTCTGCGGATTGAAAACTGGCACGTTGAAGATTCGCCCATAGATGGGACTCTTGTGCAGGAAATTCAAAATCTTCTGGGTATCGTTGGGTCCGAAGCCGTGCTCGTAGCTTATCTCGGCGCCTGCCTTGAACGCGTTGAACTCCGTCTGCCCGTGCGTGAGATTCAGAGATTGGTCGTAGCCTCCGGTTAGTGGGTTGTAAGAGTTTAGGAACTTCTGGTCATCTCCCACATGCGTCCCTTCATGGGTCTGGGTCTCAGCGTTTCCCGCTCTCCCAAAGTCAATGGTTACCTGAATAATGTGAGCTCCTCCCACGCTTCCCGAAGGGTCCACGGAGCCATAAGTTGGGTTCGCTCCAGTGTTAAGGTTTGCAAAACCCACAACAACACCATTTGACTCCCCAAGTGCTCCATAGCCTGCTGCTGCTGCCCTCACATCGGCCTTCTTTGAGTTCAAGTCCTTCTCACGGCGCTTCTCGAACTTGCCTGCGGCCTTGTCCCATTTCTTCTGGCATTTATCGTTGTCGCCGCAACCTGAGGCATTCAGCTGGTAGTGACCATCGGCGTCAACTCTTGAGAGCGGGTTGTCGCTGACCATGGCGTAGAGGTTCAGCGTCTGCGGATTGGTTAGGTTCGCATACGGCACCGGCTCCGGGATCGCCGACCAGTCCGGTGACAGAAAGCGGCCAAAGCTCGACGAATAATATCTCGCTCCGAAGTTGTCGTTGCCCGTCTCCGGGTCGCGTTCTTTTCCGGTGAATTTGTAGTTCTGCGCGCACGAGTTCTCGCGACGCCCCGTATATTCATTTCCCGGCGAGTTCAGTCGCATCTCCCGCGTCAAACCGCGGATTAGTGTACATCGCGATACTGCTCGCCTGCGCAAGGAAGCGGACGCTGATGTTCAATCGAAAAGGGTGCGAATCCTCTGCAGCCGAATGTTATACTGTGCGCCAGCCTGTTTCATCCGACCGCGGAGAGGTGGCCGAGAGGCTGAAGGCGGCGGTTTGCTAAACCGTTGTAGGGACAAAATCCCTACCGGGGGTTCGAATCCCCCCCTCTCCGCCAGAACTTCTCATTCGTATATGCAGCTACCCTCGCCCGTGGCTTGGCCGCCGTTGGAGCGGCTGCTGGGAAATCGAATCACGCGGTCCGCGAGCGTCCGCAGACGACACTCGCAGACTATCGTCACAAATTTTCGTTGGAGCTAATTGGAGCGAATCCGATGGCAGAGCCGACCAAAGAAGAGTTGATGGCGCGCATCGCCGAACTTGAAAAGCAAGCCGGAGCGAAAACGCCCGGTGGCTTGCAATTCAAAGTAGGCGAGAAGGGAGGCGTGAGCGTTTACGGGCTTGGGCGTTTTCCCGTGACGCTTTACTACGAACAGTGGGTGCGCCTGCTCAACTCAGCCGACGAACTCCGCGCTTTCCTCGAAGAAAATAAGAACCGGCTCAAGCTGAGAAACCCAAGCTAACCAGACGCCCCGCTGTCCCGTGCCCTTGCTACTTTACTTCTGGCACGATTCGCTGACCATCTTCAGGCGCGTCACCTTCAAGTGCCCGTGCTCCGAGTTGTCCTTCTTGATGTCGGCGTCAGCTGCTGCGTCCTTCGCGTCTTCTTTCATATTGTGAGCCATCGCGTTCTGAACCACGCCGGTGACGGTAACCGTGTGGCCCACATGCTTCGCAAGAGC
>DATEHB010000182.1:0-5441 GCA_035279805.1 Candidatus Acidiferrales bacterium | reverse complement strand
CTATTACCAGGAAAACAGATGGTTTCCATTCCGTCGTGCCGTGCTTTAGAATCGGAGTGATGATTCAGCGTTCAACGCCAGCGCGCGCCCTGGAATTCGCGCGGCGATGTGTGCCTCTTTGCGCCGCGCTCGCACTGTTTGCAAATTTTTGTCCTTCCACTTTTTCTCAGACGGCAGCTACCGCCGACGCGAAGCTGCTTTCGGTGACGGAAACGGGCTCGCAGGCATATTCGACGGAACAAGTCGCGGCGCTCAGCGGATTGCAAGCAGGAGCAAGCGTGAATCGCGACACGATTCAGGCCGCGGCGGATCGTTTGGCCCACACCGGACTTTTTTCTAACGTGCGCTACCGCTATTCGAGCGAAACAGCCGGCCTGCGCGTGACGTTTGAGTTGCAGGACGCGCCCGTTTTTCCCGTCTCCTTCGACAATTTTCCGTGGTTCACAGATGAGGAATTGACTGCGGCTCTGAATCAGGCCGGACTTCCCTTCCATGGCGCGGCTCCGGCGACGGGATCTGTCCTCGATACCATGGCGCAAACGCTCGAAAAAACTCTCGCCACGCGCGGCGTGCACGCGACTGTGAAACACGAAGTGAGCGCCGTCCCCGGATCGGATCAAAAAACTTTGCGGTTCAGCGTGCAGGGAGCGGAGTTGACCGTCAGCGCGATTCAGTTCACCGACTCGTTGGCGGCGAATGACCGCGGAGTTAAGGATGAGTCGCAGAATCTGCTGGGGAAACCATTTTCGCGCGAAGAAGTTGAGCGCTTCGATTTCGAGCACGTTCGCCCCATATACGTCAGCCGGGGTTATCTGCGTGTGATTTTCGGGCGGCCCGAGGCCCGGTTTGAAGCGGATCCGCGCGGGCCGCTGCCAAAAAACGTGGTGGCCATTGTTTCGATTACAACCGGTCCCGTTTACGTGTGGGGCGGAATCGCCTGGAACGGCAATCACGCGTACACAAATAGCGATTTGGACGCGCTCATTGCGCAGAGCGGGCTCACGGCAGGCCAGCCCGCCAATGGCATGAAGATCGCCGCTTTGCTGCAAAGCGTCAACGAAGCCTATGGACATCGCGGTTATCTCGACGCAATCGTTACGCCCAGTGAAATTTTTGACGACGCCGCGCATCGCGCCTCGTATCGCGTGGATATTTCCGAAGGCCGGCAATACAAAATGGGCAATCTGGTCCTCACCGGGCTTTCGATTGACGCCGAGAAGCGTATTCGCGCGGCATGGCGCATTTCGCCCGGACAGATTTTTGACAAAACCTTTTACGATTTTTTTCTCGCCAAAGGAATTGCCGAAGCGCTGCGAGGATTGCCCGCGGCGCAGGACAAAGTCGGAAACTTTCTGCAGAAAAATCCGCAGCCGGCGACCGCGGACGTAATGCTCGATTTTCAGTAGCCAATTTCGCGCTATACTGTTTCGCGCATGCGCAACCTCGCGGAAAATACAACGCTGAAAGAAATTCAACAGATAAAAAAAACGGGAGCGCCGAATCTTGCTTGCGCGGAGCTTGGCCAGACCGGGGAATCACGCCGCAAGCAGGAGCGGATGATTGCTGACCTGCGGAAACTGGATTCGCTGCTGATTGCTTTTTCCGGCGGAGCGGACTCCGCCTATCTCGCATGGGCGGCGCATCAGGCGCTGGGCGTGCGAGCGCTCGCCGTCACGGCGCTGTCGCCGAGTTTTTCCCAGCACGATCGCGAGGAAGCGGAACGCTTCGCCGCCGCGAATCAAATCCCTCACGAATGCATTCGCACGGAAGAATTTGAAAATCCATTATACGTAGCAAATCAGGGGGATCGCTGTTACCACTGCAAGGATGAACTTTTCGAAAAGATGGCGCGGCTCGCGCAAGAGCGCGGTTTCGCTGCGATTGCTTATGGAATTAATGCGGACGACACGCATGAATTTCGTCCGGGACATCGCGCCGCGGCGGAGCATCAGATCCTCGCGCCACTCTTGACCGCGGCTCTGACAAAGAAAGAGATTCGCGCGCTGTCGCGCGAGGCGGGATTGGCGACGTGGGACCGCCCCGCAGCGGCGTGCCTTTCGTCGCGCGTCGCGTATGGAACAAAAGTTACGCCAGAGCTTCTCGCGCGCATCGAGCGCGGCGAAACTTTTCTGCGCGAGCTGGGCTTCCGACAATTTCGTCTGCGCGCGCATGGCGAGCTGGCGCGCGTGGAAATTGCGCCGGACGAATTACCGCGCGCGTTGGATGCGGAAACGGCGCAGCGAATTGCACGGCATTTGAAGAGCCTGGGATTTATTTACGTGACGCTCGATTTGGAAGGCTACCGCACCGGTTCGCTGAACGCCTCGCTCAAGAGCAGATAACTCCCACCCGCAAGACAATGGAAATGGCCAGTACTAGAACCAGGCCATTGCAGGCCAAATTGGCTCTTTGGAAGAGCCTTTTTTGGCAGAATTGGCCTGTTTTTTACCAGGCCATTCATTATTCAAAATCCTTCAAATTGATGCGTTTGGAGCCGTGATGATGTTGTTTTCAGGGCCACAGGCTTGCGTTTTTTGATGATGCGCGGCGGAGATCAGTTGTGCGCAAACGATATTTTGCAAAAGAGACAATCGGACAAAAAAATCGAGAAATCAGATTGCACAATTTTGGTGCAATGTTCCCGCCGGACGCGAAAAGGCGCTGGGGTCTACTCGTAGCGCAGGGCGACCATGGGATCGATGCGCATTGCGTGTCGCGATGTGTATTGTGTTCTCATTCGCTGCGAATTGACTGCAAAGGGTCAGCGCGACTCGCTCTGAATGCCGGGATCAAACCTGCAAGAGACGCAACTAGCGCGAGCATCAGCGCCGATGAGACTAAGGTCAGAGGGTCATGCGGCCGCAGTCCGAATAGCTGGCTGCGAACCAAGGTGCTGAGTGCAAAGGCCAGCGGAACACCCACGGCTAGACCTGCCGCGATCAATATCAGAACATCGCGCATAACCAGCCAAATCACATCACGTGGCAAAGCGCCGAGAGCGACTCTGAGGCCAAATTCGCGCGTTCGACGAGCAACGGTGTAAGCCATGACGCCGTAGAGCCCTACGGCGGCAAGTAAAGTGGCAAGTCCGCCGAAAACCGCAGAGAGGCTGGCCACCAGTCGCTCGGTCCGCAACGAGAATTCAATCTGTTCGTTCACGGTTTGCAACCCGACGACCGGAACATGCGGGTCGAACTGCCGCATGCGTTCGCGAAGTGCATTCTCGATCAGGCGTGGATCGCCCTGCGTCAGCAGATAGATGCTCATGAAGCGGAAATGGGCGTCCTCGAAGTACGGGAAATAGGCCTGCGCAGGAGGAGTCTCACGCAAATCTCTGTATTTTCTGTCCGGGATCACCCCAAGCACTTCAATCTCCGGGCTGACTGGATCCACGTCGTCCACGAGTTGGAAGCGCTGCCCGATCGGATTTCGGCCCGGGAAGTATTGTCTGGCAAAGCTCACATTGATGACAGCGCAAGTGTCACCAAGGACTTGCGCGGAAAAATTCGCCGATTGACGCCACGTGCTCGGCGGCACGTCTTGCACGGTGAAGGCACGCCCAGCGATGATAGGAATACCAAGCGTAGCAAAGTATTCCGGGCTAACATGGTTGAGAACGGGCTGTTCCTCGATCGGCACTCCTTCGAAATCCTTGCCAACAATTGCATTCTGCCATGCGTAGCCCTTCAGAAACGGCATGACGGAGAATCCAACCGACGTAATACCGGGCATGCTTTGCAGGTTGACGTTGAGCCGTTGATAGAACGATCTGGTTTCTTCGTTGGAGTATCCGTTGAGCGACGGGTTGATTGTAAATGTAAGAAGATGATCGGTGGGGAACCCCGGCCCCAAGTTCTCCAGGTTGCGCAAAGTGCGGACGAAGAGGCCTGCACCGAATAGCAGCAGCAGCGACAGAGCCACCTGAATGCCGACCAGCATCCTGCGAATAGAAATGCCACCGGCTGACAGCGCGCCAGCCTTGTCTTTGAGGGCGAGTGTAATTTCAGTGCGCGAGCCGCGAACAGCGGGCAGGAGTCCAAAGACCAATGAGGTCAGGAGCATGACTCCCACAACGAAGGCCAGCACCCGTCCATCCGGAACGGAGGAGACAACAAACTCGGCGGCGGCATCCGCAGGCAGATACATGCGCAGCAGAATGCGCGCCGCCAGAAACGCCAGGGCCAAGCCCACGATTGCTCCGGTGCCCCCCAGAAGCAGGCTTTCCACCAGCAGGTGGCGAACAATGCGCGCGCGGCCAGCGCCGATGGCCAGGCGAACAGCGAATTCCCGCTCTCGCGCTGTGGCACGCGCCAGCAGCAGATTGGCGAGGCTGGCACAGGCAAGGAGAAGCACCGCTCCGGTGAGCGCGAACCAAAAGCCATAGCGGTCTGCGCATATAATCGCGCAGCCCGTTCTCTGAGCCCGGCAAAAGTTCAACGCGATTACGGAGAAACAGTTGCCGATCCGCAGCCGTCGTCGCATTTTTCGCGAATTCGGACTGCTGCACCTCCATTTCGAGAATGCTATGCATGAGCGGCTGCAGCGAAAGCTGCGCCTGCTGGAGGCCGACGCCGGGCTTGAGCCGCCCGTACGCGGTGACCCAACTTAGCCGGCGGCGCCGGTCCTTGAGTCCGTCCGAGTAAGGCGTCATTTCCGTTTTCATCATGATGGGAACGAAAACCTTCGCGGGGACTCCCGGATTCATGCCGTCAAAACCGGGTTGCGCGACTCCAATAACGGTCATCGTGTAACTGTTGAGCTCAATCGTTCGGCCAACGATAGTGCGGTCACCGGCGAAGTAGCTCCGCCAGAAGCTGTAGCTGAGCACAACGACGGGCCGGCTATCGGGGACCGCGTCGTCGTCTGGAGCGATGGTGCGGCCCACTGCTGCCCCAACGCCCAGGGTCGGGAAATAGGAGCCGGAAACCAACTCTGCGGAAATTTGCGCCACTTCATTACCGTAGCCGATGGCTACCGTGGCTGGGAACCGGCAGAACATCCCGGAGAAGACATGATTGTTGTCGCGCAAATCTTCAAACATGGGCCAGGAAATCGTATTTGCGCCGTACGTATTCCCGTAATGGTTGCCGGTCTCTCGGACGATCACGAGCCGCTCAGGATGACTGACGGGCAAGAGCCGCAAAACAACCTGATCCAGCAAACTGAACATCGCCGTGTTGGCCCCAATGCCCAGCGCCAGCGTCAGCACCGCCACTGCCGTAAAGCCGGGGGATTTGCGCAATGTGCGGAGGGCGTAGCGCGCGTCTTGAAGGAGCGTTTCGAGGAAATGCGTGCCCAGCGATTCGCGGATTTCTTCCTTGAATTTCTGGTAGCCGCCGAATTCGATGCGCGCGCGGCGTTCCGCTTCGGCGCGAGAGAGGCCGGAGCGTTCGAGATCATCGGCGCGGGACTGGATGTGCGCGCGAAGCTCAGCGTCCATG
>DATEHB010000181.1:0-14561 GCA_035279805.1 Candidatus Acidiferrales bacterium | reverse complement strand
CGATCACGCGGGGAGCGGCAGGCTTTGCGGCTTCAGCGTGGCGGCGGCCATCGAAACCAGAAGAGTCCTCAGGCGCGAACGATCTTCGAGATCCATGCCGACCATCTCGACGCCGGCTTGATTAGGCTGCGCAAACCTGACCAGAACGTCCAAATGAATCGGATGTTTGCCGGGCGAAATCTGCAGATTGGCCGCGGCACCCACGGCAAGCTGAAAGTCTCCGCTCAGCAAACCACCCTCGAGACTCAGCACCTGAACGGCGGGCTGGTACGTGCCGCGTTTCGACTGGATGATGGCTGGAACAGGTTGCGCCATTTTGACGCGCGGATAACGGCGGTAACGCACAAAATCGCGGTCCCGGCGCGCGTCGAGAGGCGCGAGGCTGAGCATGTGAGGATCGAGGCCGGATTCGGCGAGCAAGTTGCGGGCGTGCTCGGGCTCTAGTTTTTCGAGCGCTTGAGCTGCTGCCAGGCGCATCTCGCAGGGATAAATCCAACGCCAGGCGCGACGCGCCTCGATGAAGCGCATGAGGTGCATGGTGGTTTCGGGAGCGCGGAGGCGTCCGAGAGCCTCAATGGCCTTGACACGCAGGAAATCGGAGCTGTTCTTGAGGAGATTGCCTTCAGCGAGACGCAAGAGATCGCTCGCAACGCTGGCATCTCCGCACATGCCGATTTCATCGAGCGCCATTGGCAAGATCATACGGTCCATGCGTCCGACGATACTCATCAACATGCGGCCGCGTTCGGGGGCGCTTGCGATCGAAAGCTGCCGCAAGACCTCGTCATGGGTCGCACTCTGGCCCGCCTGTATTTTTCCTGGCAATAATTGTTGTGTGCAGGCCGGGTCGATGCGGCTCAACAGACCCAAAACACGAACTCCATTTGCCGGCGGAGCGTTTTCGAGCGTTTGGCACAAATATTCTTGAGCTGGCTTGCCCAGCGCGCGCGCCATTGCAACTACTTGCTCGCGTTCGCCGGAGCGCGTGACGCGTATCAGCCGCGTTGCAAGCTGTTCGGCGGCAGCTTGCGACGAATGACGCAATACTTCGATTAGTTCCGTGCGCAGGACTTCGCTCTTCAGTCCTTTTTCGATGAATCCCGGGATGCGGTTTTTAATTCCAATACGCGGGCGTAGAGCGTGCGCCGAATTTGGCTGCGACTTATCCAGAATTGCCAATGTGTCAAACGCCTGGCGAAGCGCAGGAAACAGAGTTTGCTCGGCAGCAACCTGGCTGAAGCGAACGAATGCGCTGTTGAGCAGGTCTCGGACGTTTACATCGCGTTCGACCGCTAGCTGCTCGCCGATGATTCTGATGGCATCGTGAAAACCTTGCGTGGATGCGCGCGCATACAGTTCGGCCATTTGCGCGAGTCCGATGGCGGATTTTGTGCGCGCTTCCGTGTCGCTGTCGCGAATACACTTCGCATATTGCGCGAGGATTTTATCGGCTGCGACAAAATCGGAATTGCGAAAATGACCGTCGACCGACTGCCGCACCCACTCGGGCGGGACGCGCCAGCCTTCCGATGAGAACAATATGCTTTGTTTTTCACTTTCCGGAAGGGAGGACCAAAACCGACGGTCGAGGGCATCCGCGAGCGTATCGGCATGAGAGTTGAAGGCGTGGGCAGTTTTCGATGCCTTGCGGTCGTGCGCGCGAAGAATTTCACCAAGCGGCCCCAGTGAAACGGCAAAGGCTTCCAACAACGGCCGCACGCGATTGACCTTGAGATTGCCACGCTGGAAGGTTTCGGACACGTAACGGACAGCGAGGCCTTCCGCGAGATAAAGAATTGCAGCAGCGTTCAATTTCCTCGAGGGCTGGGCAGTATTCATCTCTGCGAAGGCTTCGACGAGAACCGCTCGTGAAGCGGCCGGCAGATCCGCGATGCGCTGTTTCCATTCAGAGACATCCGCAGCCCCGGAACGCCTGGACTTATGCGCGGCCTCGCCTAAGTTCGCGGCGAATTGCAACAGCGTGCGCATTTCCTCCTCGGAGTGCGTATAGGCGAGTGAGTTGTTTTCAGAAAGATGAGCTGTGCCGAGAAGCTCTTCGCCGAAATGATATCCAGAAGTGGCTTTGCCTGAGTGCTCGACAGAGGCGATGAGTTCGATGAGTTTCTCGGATTGGTGCAGCCAGTCGTGCGATTCTTCTTCGTATTTGCCGGAAATTCGAGCGGAGACAACCGGTGTGGGGAGTTCCGCTTCGCGAGCGACGAAGCGGAGTTGGTTGATGCGAATGCCGGAATCAGAACCGTCGCCTAGCGCAGATTTCAGACGCTTGGCCAGATGCGACGGCTTCAAGGAAGCTGCGGAGAATGTCTGCACGAAAACCGAGAAGGACCCGCGGCTCAGGCCGGGCATGAAGCCTATACTTGCAATGTTTGCCTGGGTGAGCAGTTGCGCGAGGCTGTGCTCAGTAGCCGTGGATTCGACCAGAGCGCCGTCAATTAAAAGCTCCGAGCCAGAGACGCCCAAAAGGATCCCCGAGGGTCCAGCCGCATCGAGGGCGGCGTATAAGTCATTCCAGGCGTATTCCATCTGCGCCGTGGTGCGGATATGGTGCAACCCGTAGAGTCGAGCGAACTTCAACAGCAGGTTCAAGCTATGAACAAAAGTTCCCGTAATGGGACTCAAAGTGTCGCTGGCGCTGGGCATGCTGGACCTCGAATCTCTATCAGCTATGGTGGGCTGCCCTTGGGGCTATTGAAATGGTACTGGGGTACTAGTGCCCATTCAGATAAGGGCTGGATGGGACGCGGATCACTCTGATTAGAGAGAAAATACCGGTCTCTCAAGCTGCGACGCGAACTTCAACTTTCAACCCTGAGAGGACGGAGCGGGCGCGGCGAACGATCTCGCCGGCCCAAAGCTGTTTGCTCAGTACAACGACCGAGCCGTTTTCCAAGTCACAAATGGCGCAGAAAAAATACCCTGGGTAAGCCGTGTGGTAAGCGTCTACACCCCGGCGCGAAAGTTCATTTTCGAGAGCAGTATCTCCAGTTTCGATCACGCCACCTGCGCGCATGCCAAAGGTTTCGCGTTCGAATCGTACGACGAGCACGGAGAGTGTTTCGGGCTTCAGCGCAGAAACAACAATCGCGCGATTTGAGGCCTCGCGGTAAGCGATTTTATGGGCATCGCAGAATTCCCGAATGGGCTCGAGATGGCTGAAAAAATCCAAGGACCATTTCTGCGCACCAGAGATTGCGGGAAGGACACGGCTCCAAATTTGCGCGGCGTCAGGTCCGCGTAGAGGCTCGCGGCCAGGGCCCTGGATTTCGACCAATTCGATGCCAACCGCCTTGATGTCCGGGCCAAGGTCCATGGGCTCGGCCTCAAGGACGATCATGGTTTCACTCCTCTATTCAATTTCAGTGTCGGCGACGTCATCCGCGTTACGCTGAGGAAAACGCTGGTGAAATTCCGGCGACTGCTTGCGAATCTCGAGCCAGTCGAAGAACGCATCGGGCTGCTCGAGCCAAACGGCGAACCAGCGTGCGACTTCTGCTTTCTCTCCTCGCTTTGCTTCGTCCACTTTGTGATTGCGCGCAATCATTTCCGCGCGGCGCCGGCCGAGCCGAGCAACTTCGAGGACGCGGGCTTCGGCTGCGCGCTCGCCCTCGGCGTCAAATTTGCGAAGCAGCTCATCGAGGCGCACGAGGCACATTTCGGCATCATCGAGGGTGGAGAAATGCAGGAGGTCGCGAAATTCTTCCTCGTAACGGCCCTGCGTGTCGCTGCGCGCGGAGAGCGCCACGCGCATTCCCGCTTCGGCAAGGACTGCGGCAATATATTCGGCAGAAGTCCTCCCGTGCTCGCCCTTCTCGGCGATCAGCTTGCGGCGAATCTGTTCGATTTCAGCGGGCGTGTACACCACCGTTTTCAGCCCGCGCGCCGCGCCCAAAATCATTTCCTTTTTTACGGGCGCTCTAGCCTGCGTCGCCTTGATCTGCGTCATCGATGACTCCCCGGTTGCTTTTTCAAACTGCGTTTGTGACTTGCACCACGAGTGCGCACCGCGTTTTTGTGGGGCGAAGGTGGCGGCAGCTCGGCCGGCAAACCCTGAAGCAGGCGGCGGTAGCGCGCGACATTACGATTATGCTCCTCAAGCGTGCTGGCGAAAAAATGCCCGCCGGAATCATTAGCAACGAAATAGAGGTATTTCGTGTGAGCCGGATTGAGAACCGCGCGCAAAGAGGCGTCTCCAGGATTCGCGATAGGCCCGGGGGGAAGGCCGCGGTGCAGGTACGTATTATAGGATGAAACAATGTGAAGATCGTCGGGAGTCACCTTCAGCGTGGGCTTGCTCGCCAAATCGAGCGCATATTGCACGGTGGGATCGCATTGTAGCGGCACGCCCAGCTTCAAACGATTGTAGAAAACGCTCGCTACCATCGGACGCTCGCTGGGCTGCGGCGTTTCGCGCTCGACGAGCGAGGCCAGAGTGACAAGTTGTTCGGGAGAAAGAGGCGCAACGACGGAACCGGGCGTCTGGGCAGCGGGATGGCCCGCCACAATTGGGTCTGGCGCAGTTGGCGGAGGAACACTCGCTTGCAGAGTGCTCCATTCGTCGCGAAACTGACGAACCATGGTTCCAGCGATTTCTTCCGCACTGGCGTTACGTGAGAATTGGTAAGTTGAAGGGAACAAGAATCCCTCAAGACTGGGCGCGCGCGGCGCAATGTCTTTCACAGGCAAAGGATCGCGCGCCACGCGCAGAAAATCCTCTTTGGTAGCCAGTCCCTGGCGAGCGAGCTCGTTGGCGATATCGAACATAGTCCAGCCTTCGGGCACCACAACGACGTGGACAAAAATATGGCCGCCGGCGATTTGCTCGAACACCTGTCGCGGAGTCATGGGCTGATTGAAAAGATATTCGCCGGCCTGCAACACGCGATGCCGATGGCGAAGACTCAGAGCGATGAAAGGGACACGGCTGTCAATTACGCCATTCCGCTGGAGAAGGCCAGCGATGTTCCAACGCGGTGTTCCGCGAGGAATATCGACAAAAATCTGCTGCTGCGAGTATCCGCGGTAAGGACGTCTGAGTTCGCCTCGGAGCCACAAACCGAACGCGCCTGCCAGCAGGATGAGAATAAGGATCGTGATTGCAACGCGGCGCATTGGAAATTATTCCCTGGCCTTCTTTAGAACGGGTCTTAACTCGACGGCAGATTCGTGGCGGCGGGTGTCGTCGAGGAAGTCGCGCAAGAGGATCGCGGCAGCAACAGAATCCAAGCGCGCTTTTTTGGGCGGGCGTCCGGAATTTTCTTTCAATGTTTGCTCCGCTTCCCAGCTTGTTAGTCTTTCATCTCTCAACTCAACCGGCAAGCCGAGTTCCCTCTTGATGCGCAAGGCAAAACGCGCGGCTTCCCTGGCCATTTCTCCGACGTGTCCCTCGAGATGCAAGGGCGAACCCACGATGATGAGAGTGATTTTGTATTTGCGCGCGATTTCACGAAGGTGGCGAATATCCCCCTGGCGATTCTTTCTTTCGAGCGTGGCAAGGGGCACGGCCGTGATGGCGAGTTCATCGGAGACCGCGAGGCCGATGCGCCGGCGGCCGTAGTCAATCGCCAATATGCGGGCAGACTTCGCGGCGGCGGGAAGATGCTGGCTGGGGCGAGGGGAAACCATTCTTCAATATTATAGCCCGCTTACGAGGGCACTTGAATACGCGGGGCTGTCGGAATTACAAATCTGGCACTCGCCAAGTCAGCGTGGCTCATGGCCGGTGGCCGCGCTTGCCATCCAGCCACATAGGCCAGAAGCCGGTTTCTTTCATTTCCTTTTCGAGACCGGTGCTCTTCATCAGGCGTTCAATCTGTTTGCGCGTTTGCCGAGACCCCAGCCTTTCGGGGAGATCGGCGACCGCGTACGCAGTGGCAGCGGCGACGGCCTCGTTGCGCTTGAGTTGAGCGAAATTGATTTTGTCGTACGTGTCGGACGCCGCGTGATAATTCATCATATAGTCATCGGGATCCTGGTTGGCGACGAGCGTAGGAACTCCCTCGAGGAGAAAATCGAAATTATCGGTGCCGATGTCCGCGTCGAACGTGTTCTTAAATGGGCCGAGCGATCCGAGTGGCTTGAGGGCTTGCGCCACGTTGGCGGCGATGTCCCTTCGTCCACCCAGAGAATAGCCGGTGACCCTGCCGTCACCCGAATCGAAAATAATTGCCGCATCCATGTGATCGAGTTCGCTGCGATGGGCCAGCGCATAGGCCCACGAACCTAGCATGCCCTGCTCTTCGCCCGTGAAAAGCACGAAGCGAATCGAGCGTCTTGGAATTGAACCCGTGGCGCGAATCGCGCGGGCTGCGTCAATCACCATCGCGGCATTGCAGCCGTCGTCGAGCGCGCCGGTGCCCAGTTCCCACGAATCGAGGTGCGCGCCGAGGATCAGGAATTCGTCAGGCTTCTCGCTGCCGCGAATTTCAGCGACAACATTCTCGGAAGCTGCGCGTTGCGTGACTTTGTTTGGCATGTCGAGATGAACTTTGACGGGCTGGCCCGCGGAGATGAAACGCGCAAGGCGCATGGCATCTTCGCGCGCAACAACGGCCTGGGGCAGGCGTTCGAGTTCGCCGGTGAGCGACAGATTGTGACGGTAGAGCAGCATGTAGGGCCGCGTCGACATCCAGAAAATTGCCGCAGCGCGCGCGGCTACAGCGCGGTCGACGATAGCAGGCTCGTTGTAATACTCGCCCATCAAATCATCCCAAGTTTTCAGAACGTTGGTATGGACGAGGAGAATGGCGTCCTTCGCTGACTCTCCGGCGTGCTTGAAGCCAGCCTCGTCGCCAATTCCGACATCGACCACGTTCGCCGTGAGCCCTCCGGGAGGCGTGGCGGGTGACCAGCCAATCGAAACCAGGTGCACCGGAAACGGCTGGGGTGCGAGAACATCGAGATGTGTGCGGCCCTCCGACCAGCCCACGGGCACGGTGAAATTCTCGGTGAGAACTTCGTCGACGCCTGCGGCGCGAAAGGCTTGCACGGCCCAGTCGATTGCTTTATCCGCGGCGGCAGTGCCGGTGACACGGCCGCCAACAAAATCGGTTAATTGACGCAGGTTGCTTTCCAGCTCGGATGGGCCAAGAGCTTTCTTGATGATGTCTGGCGCGACTTCAGCGCACGGCTTATTCGTCGTGCAATTGGCAACGCCCCGCGGCTTTTTGGGTTCGAGTGTCTTGGGCGCGGACGGGGACTGGGCTCGCACGCCGCCAGCGAGAATCATAGAGCCGAGCACGATTATTGCGCTGTGCAATATGAAATGACGGGACGTCATCGAATACTCCTTCATGTGCTGGGCTGTTGGTCTGATTTTAGCGGCGTGGCATGATTTGTCCATATATCTCAATCGTCATACATGCGTCAGGCCTGCGTTTACGATGCCGTCTGCGATCTTGACGATTTGGGCCATTTCGGCGACATCATGAACGCGGACGATATGCGCGCCGCCGAAGATGCTGGCGGCAACTGTGGCAGCGGTGCCCCAAATGCGCTGTTCTGCGGGAACTTTGCCGAGCGCGTGACCGATGAACGCCTTCCGAGACGTGCCGACAAGCAGTGGATACCCGAGGCGCGCGAGGTGGGGCAGCTGGGCCAAGATTTCAAAGTTTTGCGCGTAATTTTTGCCGAAGCCAATTCCAGGGTCTAGGATAATTTGTGGTCTTGAGATTCCGCGGCGTTTCGCGCGAGCTAGCGCTTGGCGTAAGCCGTTTGTTACGTCGCGCAGAACGTTGCGCGCGAACGGTCCTCGTTGCATGGTTCGCGGCGCGCCGCGCATGTGCATCAGGATTACCGGCACACGATGCCGTCGAGCAACTTCGGCGAGATCGGGGTCAGAACGCAGGGCGCTGACATCGTTAATGATTTCCGCGCCAGCTTTTACGACTGCTTCGGCCACTTCTGATTTTTGAGTGTCGATTGAAATGGGGATTTTCAGCCCGCGCAATTGCTTGAGGACGGGCAGAACGCGATCCAGTTCCTCTTGCGCAGAAATTCCCCGCGAACCAGGGCGAGTGGATTCACCTCCGATGTCGAGAATGTTCGCGCCAGCGCGTTCCATTTGAAACGCCCGCTCGACCGCATTGTCCACGTCGAGAAATAGGCCGGCGTCGGAGAAGCTGTCCGGCGTGATGTTGAGAACGCCCATGATCAGAGTGCGCTGGCCAAGCACGAGTGTGCGCGATGGCAAGCGCAATGTGAACTTCTTACGGCGAATCATGGCATCTGATTAAATCATAATCATCGATGCGTGCGGAAATGAAGGCCCGGGCGGACAACTCGGCAAGTTTGCGTATATTTTTCTTGAGACCGAAGTTATTGCAAATCGGCGGGTTCATAGTAGGAAGCGCGATGAACGACTCGCACACTGCCGTGCCCGACGACTTCAACGCGAAGCGAATGCCAGCCGGGTTTTTGGCCGGCGGCGGGATAAAAGCCGAGCGTGTATTGCGCGCTCAAATTCTGAACGATTCGACGATAGGCATCCGCAATCGTGCCAGTTTCGTTTAAAAAGTACAGCTCGCCACCGGCGCGGCGCACGAGCTCCGCGAGAAAGTCCGTATAGGCGGGAATGCCAAGGGCGAGCGCGGCAGGCGTGACAAGTGAAACATTCTGGTGCGCGGCGAGCCACGCGGGCGTCATGACGCGAGGACGATTCTGCGTGGAGATGGCGTAGATGTCGATATTTTGCGACGCGAGCGCTCTTACAATATCTTCGAAGGTGGCACGATTCGGCGCGTCGCCACGGCGCGGCCGGACGCCTTCTCCGTCCAAGCTCAACCCAAGGCCGCTGTCTTGCCCGTCGGTAAGCAAAATGATTGCCTTGCGTCCCATGCGACCGGGAAAAAGTTCGTTGGCCGCGAGATACACAGAGCGATAAATATTCGAGCCGCCTGTGTCCGCAAACAGTTTGCGGACATCGACACCGGCAGATGCTTTCTCGAGCAGCTTTCTGTCGCGCGAAAAGGGCAGCAGGAGATATGTGTGCTCCGAGAAATCAACGACAGCCACTTCGTCGACGGGAGAAAGATTTGCGATGAGCTGCCGCGCGGCGAATTTCATGGTGTCGGAGTCGGGCAGGACACTGGGACTTGCGTCGAGAACAAGAGCGATGCTCGCGCTCTCCATGGAGGCGTCGAAGTGCGCAATGCGCTGTTCGACGCCGTCTTCGAAAATGTGGAAGTCGGGCTGGGCAAGGCCTCGGACGGCGGTGTTGTCGGGCGCGAAAACATTGCAAGCTACTTCAACAAGATTAACGCGCACGCGAATTGCCGCGTGCACGGGCGGCACACTGCCGCCGATGGCTGCGTTGTCAGTCCCGCGACGAAAGACGAGTTCGCCTGTCGCGGGACTACGCATAGATCCAACACCCGCGTCCATTTGTATGGGCCGGGGAAGTTTTTCCCTTTTCTGCGCAAAAGAAGATGCAACAAGAAGCAGGAAGAATCCGAGAAGAGAAACAAACAGGACGTTTGCACGAAAACAATTCATGCTTGAGTGTATGCCTGACGGGAGCCGAGCGGAAAAACCAAGTTCAGTCTAGATCAAAATCGCGAATCGGTTTTTCGACGGGCTTGTCTTTGGCCTTCTTGAGGCCTTCGGCAAACTTGCGCGCGAGTACGTCTTCCTTAGTGCGTTCCGCCTCGACGGACTGCCTGAATTTTTCCTCGACGCGCTCTGCCTGCTCTCTAAGCAGGCGGGCTGTGTCGTCAAGATCGACGGACGGCGGCGGTTTCGGCGGTGGAATGTGCGAGAGAACAACGCCGAGCTCAGGATCAATCGTGAGCTTGGCTTGGCAGCATGGGCATTCAATTTCGATCGAAGAAAGTGGACTGTGCGCCATGGCGGTATTTTACGACATTCGGCGCAAAGAGGCGTGTTTCATATGCGAGCGCACACTGCCGCAAAAATATCAGGCCGGCGCGGGCTTTTCACCCTTGGCCATGCCCGGAACAGCGCGCGGCTCGGGACGTAAGGCCAGCTGGGGCTCCTTGGATGGCACAGGCGGGGCGGAAGGGGGCGGCGGCAGCGGTTTGTCAGGGAGCGACTTGCCATCCATCAACAGTTTGAGTTCGTTTGCATCGAGCACCTCACGCACAAGGAGAGCCTGGGCCACACGTTCGAGCGCGTCGCGATGGGTTTCGAGGATATTGCGCGCCCGTGTGTAAGCGGCCGTGACGATGCTGCGCACTTCGTTGTCAATCTTGATGGCCGTATCTTCAGAATAGTCGCGATGCTGCGCGATTTCGCGGCCGAGGAAAATGGCTTCTTCCTTCTTGCCGAAAGTCAGAGGTCCGAGAGTGCTCATGCCCCATTCGCAGACCATCTGGCGGGCGATTTCAGTGGCGCGCTCGATGTCGTTGCCGGCACCGGTCGTAACGTGCTGAAGAAAAATTTCCTCTGCGGCGCGCCCGCCCATCAAAACGGAGAGCTGGCTCTCAAGAAATTCGCGCGTATAGGTGTGCTTGTCGTCGATGGGAAGCTGCATGGTGACACCCAAAGCCATGCCGCGCGGAATAATTGTGACCTTGTGCAGAGGATCGGCTCCCGGAGTCATCGCCGCAACCAATGCGTGGCCGGCTTCGTGGTAAGCGGTATTTTTCTTTTCCTCGTCGGAAAGGATCATCGATTTCCGCTCGGCACCCATCAGTACTTTGTCTTTCGCCATCTCAAAATCTTCCATGATGACGAGCTTGCGGTTTTGCCGCGCGGCCCAGAGGGCTGCTTCGTTCACGAGATTGGCGAGGTCGGCGCCGGAAAAACCTGGAGTGCCACGAGCGAGAATCGAGAGATTGACGTTTTCAGAGATGGGTACCTTTCGCGTGTGCACGCGGAGAATTTCTTCGCGGCCCTTGACGTCAGGACGGGGCACAACGACGCGACGGTCGAAACGGCCGGGCCGCAGCAATGCCGGATCGAGCACGTCAGGCCGATTCGTGGCCGCGATCAATATGACGCCTTCATTCGATTCGAACCCATCCATTTCAACGAGTAACGCATTTAGTGTTTGTTCACGCTCATCGTGTCCGCCGCCGAGGCCTGCGCCGCGGTGGCGTCCAACGGCGTCGATTTCGTCAATGAAGATGATGCAGGGAGCGTTTTTCTTGCCCTGCTCGAACAAATCGCGGACGCGGCTGGCGCCGACGCCGACGAACATCTCGACGAAATCAGAACCGGAGATCGAGAAGAACGGCACGTTCGCTTCGCCGGCGATGGCGCGCGCGAGCAAGGTCTTGCCCGTTCCCGGAGGGCCGACGAGCAAAACGCCTTTTGGAATGCGGCCGCCGAGACGCTGGAATTTTTGCGGGTCCTTCAGGAAATCGATGATTTCCTGCAACTCTTCCTTGGCTTCTTCGATTCCAGCCACGTCCTTAAATGTGGCTTTTTTCTGCTGCGCCGTGAGCAAACGGGCACGCGATTTGCCGAAACTCAGGGCTTTGTTTCCGCCAGATTGCATCTGCCGCATCATGATGAGAAACACAACGAGAAGGAGAAGGAAGGGAATGCCATCGATCAGGAAGCTGACCCAGTCATTGTTGCGGACTTCCTTGATATTGACCTCGACGTTTTTCGCCTGGAGCTCTTTAGTCAGATCGCTGAGGGTCTCCTTTGGGACGGTGACACGGAATTTTGTTTTTGGCTCGCGAAGTTCGCCGTCCACTTCGGCACTGACCGAAGACAGCATAATCGTAGCTTCGCTGACATTGCCCTTTTCAACTTGAGCCTGAAAATCCGTATAACTCGGCGTTTGATCCCGAGCGGTCTGGCCTCCGGTTGAAGCCATTCGCCAGAGCAGGACGGCGAGAAGGATCATCGCCATCCAGAATAGAATTGTTTTGACTGTTGAATTCACCGTCTTACCTCACCCTCTGGAGCCCCGTCGCATTCCAGATTACTATCGTCTTGAAGCTCTGGGCTGCTGCCCACTAGCGCGTTTCGCGCCGGCTTGCCGAACCTCGGCTACAGTTCCGACATAGGGCAGGTTGCGGTATAGGCCGCCGCGACCGGCTAGTCCATACCCTACCCAATGTTTAGATGCAGAATCGAACCCAACGTATGTAGCACGCAGTCCGACTTTGCGATCGCGCGGTTTGTCAAACAGCACCGCCATATTCAGCGAATGGGGTTGGCACTCCTCGATGCGCTTCCACAAAAAATCCTGCGGTACCCCTGTGTGAAGCACGGCATCGACGAGCAAGACGTCGCGACCCTCCAGTTTTGGAGGCGTAGAGAAGAAAACCTCGGGCCTGGGAAAGCCTCCAAGGTTCACTTGCCGCAACTCCGACCTTACAAAATGACAAACAACCGGCTGCGAAATCTCACGAACCAAATCAGCAGCAAACAAAAACGAATTCTCGAGGATCGCGACCACGTCAAGCGTTCGATCGCCATAATCCTTGGAGATCGCGCGCCCCATCTGGGCCACTCGCGCCGCCAACTGTTTGCGGGAATATGTGATTTTCACCCGCGCCTCAATCGAGATCCTCAACGATCCAGAGACCAGTTCGCGTAGCGTCTGTCGTCGAGAATTCCTCTGCCACCGGCATCCGATCCGCCCATGCTACGCGACCCGCGCTCGTCAGCACGGGCCAAAGGGCTCTTTCGGTTGAAGCAATGCGGCCAGCCATGAGCATGCGCGCAAGCTTGCGCGTCTGCCGGTGACCGCAGGGTCGATATGAATCGCCCGGTTCCCAATTTCGAAGCACCAAAGGCGCGACAAGGCGCTTCGCGTCCAAGACGGCATTCTCACGTCTAGTGTCGCGCTCCGCCTTGGGCCAGTCAATCATTTTCAAACGGAAGGAGCGGCCGAGTTCCGGAACAGAAATAGCTGTCGAACCATTGTCCGGGAGTGTTACCTCATATTTATAAGAACCAACCGGCCGGGCGCCTTCTTGATCTGATACGCACGTGGTCGTGAGGCTGGAGCGTCGGAAAACCAATCTGTCGAACTGGCGCTCGACCGTGACGCCGCTGGGAAGCTGCAATTTTCGCCCGCTCGACCCGTGTTCCGCGAGCGAGATTACGCGTTCGACGTGAATTCGAGTGAGCTGCCCTTCTGTCTGGGCCACGTCTGCGCATAAGCGGCGAACGAGACGTTGCACCAGCGCACGACAAGGATTAGACATCGCGGTTTTTTGACGGGACAAATTTGGAACAGGAAAAAGCAAGTCACTCACACCCACAGAGAAGCCGGCCGCGGAGCGCGAGACGAGCTGTCGATAACGTTCTTCGACGAGTGCGGACCAGAAACACTCATCGTCCTGCGCGAGTGACGCCAAATCGCACAGACGCTCAGTGATGCAGTGTGAGAAATTCAGTTCGAGCTCGGGCAAGAGCCGGTGGCGCACGCGAGCGCGGAGCCGCTGCGTATCACGATTGGTTTCATCCTCGCGCCAGTCCTGCTTGCACTCCGTGAGGAAACAACGAAGATCGTGGCGGCGGATCTCGATAAGCGGGCGAATGATTTTGCCGCGGACAGGCTGGATGGAAGAAAGACCGGTGAGACCTGTTCCTCGAATCATACGGGCAAGAACTGTTTCGGCTTGGTCGTCAGCCGTGTGCGCCGTGGCGACGCAACTCGCAGCACCCTGCGAAATCGCGGCATGGAAAAACTCGTAACGCAGGCGGCGCGCGGCGTCCTCCAAGTTCCAGCCACGCCGCTTTGCAATCGCAGCAACGTCGGCGGTTTCTGTGAGGCATTCCATTCCTCGAACGCTCGCGAGCGATTTTACAAAAGCTTCATCGGCGTCGGAATCTTCCCTGCGGAGTTGGTGATTGAAATGCAGCACGCAGAGGGTGACGCCAAGTTCGTTACGGAGAGATTCAAAGAGGCGCAAAAGTGCGACCGAATCGGCGCCCCCGGAGACGGCCAGGCCGAGCCTGTTCCCGGGAGCCAACATGTGGTGGCGTCTAATCGTATCGCGGGCGATCCGTTGAATCGGAATTTTCATGATGCGGACAGAGAATGCTCTCGTCGAATATCTTAGCAAGCGGAGGAAGCGAGGTACAAGCTGAGGTCTAGCTATTCGATATCTGCTGAGCGAGCAAATCGCGACTGTGGGCAATGCGCCGATCGAGGGCGACAGCGACGAAATAAGCACAGTCCGCCCGCTCGCGCTCGGCCCAGGCGGTGATGCGCGGTGCGAGGGCGCGCGCGGCAGAACGCAGAAGACCCATCATCCAATAATAAACGCCCACTACTTTCAGATCGGTTTGGTCATCGCCTTTTTGCGGGCACAAACGGATAAGCTGAACGAGCCGTCCGAATTGATCGCTGCTGACGTGCTGTCCTTCTATCCCAACGACTTCGCGGACCTGTTCCGAAAGGTCGGATTTCCGGTACGCGGCAATGATCGAACGGGAATACGAAATGAAAAATTGCAGCAGCGCTGCAAGAGAAATCACGCAGATAAGCGCGGCAATCATGAATGTTGGTGCGCAGCCATTCGCGGCATAGCGACGCGAGCCGTCTCGAGACGCGCATCCTCAGAAATTTTGGTGAAAGTGTAAGCCCAAGCGAGCGGCAGGAAGGTTCCGACGAC
>DATEHB010000180.1:0-3621 GCA_035279805.1 Candidatus Acidiferrales bacterium | reverse complement strand
CGCGCCGCTTGTGCTCGTTGTCGAAAACAATCAATGGGCCTATTCAACTCCTGTGGCGAAACAAGTGCCGATTCACGATCTCGCCGATCGCGCCAAAGCCTACGGCATTGCGAGCGCCATCGTCGACGGCAATGACGTGGTTGCCGTGTATCAGACGACGAAAGAAGCCGTGGACCGTTGCCGCAAAGGCGAAGGCCCGGTGCTGATCGAATCGAAAACCATGCGCATGAAAGGCCACGCGCAGCATGACCCGGCCGAATATGTCCCCAAGGAAATGTTCAAATACTGGGAGGAACGCGACCCGATTGCGCGGTACGAAAAATATCTCACCGAGAATAAAATCTGGGACGCGAAGACGAAGGCGGACCTCGATGCGCGCATCGACAAGGAACTGAAAGAGGATCTCGACCTCGCCGAGAAGTCGCCGCTCCCGCCCCCCGAGCTGGCCGAGCAGGGTGTTTACTGCGATGGATGCCATGCGGTCGAAGCAGTGTGGAAGCGCTCGAAATCAGAAGTGACTCCGCCGAAATCGAGCGTCAAGCCGGAATGGGAAGTCGCGGACTTTGGTGGCCTCGACCTGGCATCGACCATCGCAAAGCAGTCCGCCGCAGCGGGCGGCAATGGCGCCAAAGACGTAAACGCTGCTGCGCAGGCAAGGCAAGCTTCGACGTCCAAACCAGCGCAGCGGCCCAATGGCGGTGCGGGAAAATCCGAGTTTCGGCCCCAGCAGCAACAATCCGGCCAGCGCACGGGACACCGTTCAGCGCAGGGAAATCGCGGCCCCGAACCAAAGTTCGCGGAAAAGCACGCCCCAAAACAGCACTACCAGAAATCTCCCGGTCAGAGAACAACGGGCCAGAAATCCAATGGCCAGCCGGAAAAATCCAGCAACATACCGCGTGTCCCCTTCGGCCGAGGACCTAAGGGCAAAGAGGGGAGAAAATAATGGCGCCGGTCACGATGCTCGAAGCGATTCGCCAGGCGATTTTCGAGGAGATGGAGCGTGACCCCGCTGTCGTTACCATTGGAGAAGATATAGGCGTTTACGGGGGCGCGTTCAAGGTGACCGCGGGCTTGCTCGAACGCTTCGGTTGGGAGCGCGTGATCGACACGCCCATCAGCGAGACAGCCATCATTGGCGCTGCCGTGGGCATGAGTTATCAGGGCCTTCGTCCCATCGCGGAACTGCAGTTCATCGATTTCATCGCCTGCTGCTTCAACCAGATCACGAATTTCGTCGCGAAGTCGCATTACCGCTGGGGAGCGCCGGTACCGATGGTGATGCGCGGGCCTTCGGGGGGCGGCGTCCATGGTGGGCCGTTTCATTCCGCGAATCCGGAAATGTATTTCGTCCACACGCCGGGGCTGAAGGTGATTTATCCCTCCACCGCCTACGACGCCAAGGGCCTGCTGAAGTCCGCGATTCGAGACAACAATCCCGTGCTTTTCTTCGAGCACAAATTTCTGTACCGGCGAATCAAGGAAGAGCTGCCCGCCGAGGATTACACCGTGCCCATCGGCAAGGCGATTGTGCGGCGCGAAGGCCGCGACCTTACGATCGTCACTTACGCGGCCATGATGCACACGTCGCTCGAAGCCGCCGAGACGCTGGCGAAAGAGGGAATCGAGGCGGAAGTCGTCGATCTGCGCACGCTGCTCCCACTCGACAAGGAAACGATTTTGCAATCGGTGAAGAAAACGAACAAACTGCTGATCGTTCACGAGGACACGCGCACCGGCGGCATCGCTGGGGAAATCGCGGCGGTCGCATGCGAGGGCGCGTTCGAGGATTTGGATGGGCCGATTCTGCGCGTCACGGCGAAGGACACGCCCGTGCCGTTTTCGCCGCCGCTTGAAGAACGTTTTTTGCCCAATGTGAACGACGTGATTTCGACAGCGCGCGAACTGGCGCAATATTAAGCTGGAGATTTGAATTTCGAAGGAGAGGCCGATGGCGACGGACGTGATTATGCCCCAGATGGGGGAAAGCATTTTTGAAGGCACGGTGACGAAATGGCTCAAGAAGCCGGGCGAGAAGGTGGAGCGCGACGAGCCGCTGTTCGAAATTTCGACCGACAAGGTGGATGCCGAGATTCCGTCACCGGCTGCGGGCGTGCTGAAGGAGATCAAAGTCGCCGAAGGACAGACTGTGCCGATTCAGACTGTCGTAGGCGTGATTGACGCCGACGGAGCGGGCGCGGCATCCGCCGCTCAGCCGAAAGCTGAAGCGAAGGCACAGGTCAAGCCGGAAGCAAAGGCGGAGACCAAGCAGGAAGTGAACCCGGAGGCGAAGCGAGGAGATGAAAAGCCCGCGCCTGCCTCCGCTCCGACGAAAACGGAAGCTGCGAGAGCAGATTCAGCGCAGAGCAGCGCGGCGCAGAGGCCCTCTCCTTCGTCCGTTCCAGAGCAATCGACGGCGAGGCCGGCCCCTGCCGCTGCACCGCAACGCCCCAGTGGAGAAAAGGTTCGCAGTTCGCCGCTGGTTCGGCGTCTCGCAAAAGAGAGCAGCGTCGACCTGACCCAGGTTCCTGGCACAGGCGCGGGCGGGCGAATCAGCAAGCGCGACATTTTGTCGGCTATTGAGAGCGGCGGCGCACAGCGACAGGCGTCCTCCAGTGCTCCAAGTGCTCGGCCCGGCGAACAGGTCCGTCCCTCCATGCCGCCGCCGGCTGCGACGGGCGCGCAGGCTGCTCACTCTGCGTTTGACTCCGCTGTTCCGCGCGAACGCATGTACTTCGGCAATTACTCAGTCGAGCCCATGACCGTCATGCGCCAGAGAATTGCCGAGCACATGGTGGCTTCGAAGCGCGTTTCCGCGCACGTTTATTCGGTCGACGAAGCGGACGTCACGGGAATCGTCAAGCTGCGCAGCCAGAAAAAAGACGAATTCGAGCGCGCCACCGGCTCGAAGCTCACGTTCATGCCGTTTTTCATTCGCGCCGCGGTCGAAGCGCTGCACGCGTTTCCCACGGTGAACTCGTCGGTCGATGGCACGAACATCGTTTTTCACCACGAGTGCAATATCGGCATCGCCGTGGCGCTCGATTGGGGATTGATCGTTCCGGTCATCAAAAATGCCGAGGAGAAGAATTTTCTCGGCCTGCAGCGCGCTATCAACGACCTGGCGGAACGCGCGCGCACAAAAAAACTCAAGCCCGAGGAAGTGCAGGAAGGGACATTCTCAATTACGAATCCGGGCGTATTCGGCGGCTTGATGGGCTTGCCCGTGATCAGCCAGCCAAACGTCGCGATCCTTGGACTCGGCACAATCGAGAAGCGGCCGGTGGTGATTGACGACGCCATCGCCATTCGTTCGATGGTGTATCTCACGCTGAGCTACGATCACCGTGTGGTCGATGGCGCGATCGCGCACCAATTCATGGGCAAGATCAAGCATATCCTGGAGAATTGGAGCGAGGGCGTTCTGTAGAGTCAGTCGATCAACCGATCGTCTACAATTGAAAGTTGGAGGCTGGCTCGGCTCTGACTTTTGACTTTCAACTCTCGACTATCCTTGCAGTCGCGGCCGCAAACGCTCCGCGAACATTTCCACCTGCGGCAGCGGCACAATCGTGATTTTCTGCTCGTCGAAGAGCCGCACGATGAATTGGTGCCGCTGGT
>DATEHB010000179.1:0-17815 GCA_035279805.1 Candidatus Acidiferrales bacterium | reverse complement strand
TGAGACCGATCCGATCCGGTTGGACCATCGTTCGCCAATTCTTCACTTGATCCAGCAGATTCGCGACGAGACCCATAGGTTCGCGGTGACGTTTCACCGGTTGCGCAGGACGAAAGGGCGGCTGCGTACTTCGCTGACCGAAGTGGCTGGCGTTGGACCGCAGACCGCGCGGAAACTACTGAAAAGATTTGGAAGTGTGGCCCGGTTGAAGCAGTTGGGCGTCGAAGAACTGGCTGCGGAGATGCCAAGGGCAAAGGCCGAAAAGCTCCACGAGTTTTTGCATTCGCGAGGAACCACCCCTTAGGCAAACAGCCTGGCTAAGCAGCGAGAGGGTGCGCCATATTCCAATCTTCAATCGCTGTACGCAGGTCCCATGCGGCACCGTATGGATACAGCGAAATACCCTACCGAATACGGGGCAACCCTGCTTGCCTGTGCGCAGTTGCGTGTGCTAGGTTCTGACAGGAGGTGCTAAATGGCCGAGAACGTTGGATCTAAAGTTAGTTTCTTCTTGGTTGGGCTGGGCATCGGAGCGCTTGTGGGGATTCTGTTCGCGCCAAAATCCGGCGAAGAGACACGCGATTACCTGACCAAGAAGGCAGATGAAGGCCGCGAATACGCGCAGAAGAAAGCCCGCGAGTTGCGGGAACGCGCCGAGGACTTGATCGAACGCAGCAAAGAAATCATGAACCGCGAGAAGGGTTCGATTACCGCGGCGGTGGAAGCCGGCAAGGAAACCTATCAGAAAGAGAAATCGAAGGCGCAAGCCCAATAGCTGACGCGGGAATCGAGAGAGCTCATGGTGATGACCGGGTGGATGATTGCGTTCTTTGTGATAGCGACGATCGCGCTTGTGCTGCAGATGCTGATCTTGGCGGGCATGTACTTGCAGTTCAAGCGCACGAGCATGGAAGTGCAGCGGACTGTGGGTGAAGTTCAGCGGAAACTTGATCCGATATTGTTCCGGATCAATCGCGTGCTGGAGAATTCGGAAGAGAAAATCTCCAGTATTGTGACGGACGCAGCAGAAATGACGCGGCTGGCGAGAGGGCAAGCGCAGAAGATAGACCGCGTGGTCAGCGATGCTCTTGAACGGACGCGCGGGCAAATTGTCCGGGCCGATAACATTCTGACAGGCACACTCGAAGCCGTCGAGGACGCGGGCGTTCGCATGCGTCGATCCGTGTTGGGCCCGCTGCAGCAAGCGTCGGCGGTATTGAAGGGCATACGGACAGGAATCGAATTCATTCGCGGGCAACGTGGCGCGCGAGGAAGTTCCATCGATCAGGACGATGAATTGTTTATTTGAATGCGCTACGTGGTCTAAACCTCCACGAATTTAAACGCAAATTTCACCTTCCGATGAAGAGCAAGAGCAGTGTCGTGCCCGATTAACAGCAATCGGGCCCTACACGGGCAAAGCAACTGCAGCAGCATAAGAGGCAACCGAAAGCCTCCTACGGCAAAAGTCTCCCCGCCAGCGAAATCCAAGAGCCAAAGATAATCCAGGCAGTGCCGTGCTTTGCGCGGCATCGGCCCGATTAACCGCAATCGGGGGCCGACACGAGCAAAATCCATCGCCAGAAAAGAAACAAGCAAGGGCCCCAAGGGCAAGGCAAACATCACGAGACGGCGCGGGGCGTCGAGTCAGCGGAGCCAGCCGCCACCAAGGACTAAGTCGGCAGAGAAGAATACCGCGGCTTGTCCGGGTGTGATGGCTCGCTGAGGTTCACGGAAGCGGATGCGCGCCGTGGTGGCGTCGAGAGGCTCGATGAGGGCGCGCGCGGCTGCATGGCGATGGCGCACTTTTACGCTGGCCTCAACGGGCCGGTCAGGACAGGCGATGGAAATCCAGTTGACGTCGCGGACTTCGCATACCGATGTGAAAAGCTCGTCATCATCGCCAACGATTAGACGATTGTTCGCGCGGTCGATTTCTACCACGTAAATCGGACGGCCCATGGCGAAGCCCAGGCCGCGCCGCTGGCCGACCGTGTAGCGATGCAAGCCTTCGTGGCGGCCGATGACGGCGCCATCGGTGGTGACGATTTCGCCTGATTCCGCTGTTAATTCCCTGCCCTGCTCGCGCAAATAACTTCCGATGAAACGAACATAATTACCCGCCGGCACAAAGCAAATTTCCTGGCTTTCCGGCTTTTCGGCGACGGGGAGTTGCGTGCGGCGCGCAATGTCGCGGACCTCGGATTTGGTCAGCTCGCCAAGCGGAAAGCGCGAACGCGAGAGCTGCTCTTGCGTGAGGCCAAAGAGGAAATAGGACTGATCCTTGGATTCATCAACGGCGCGGAGAAGCTCGTAACGGCCGGAGGCCGCGTTCCAGCGCACGCGGGCGTAATGGCCGGTAGCGAGACGCTCGGCGCCAATTTGGCGCGCGGTAACAAGAAGCTGTTCGAACTTTACGTGGTTATTGCAAAGCGTACACGGGATAGGCGTGCGTCCGGCGAGATAATCATTGACGAAGGGACGAATGACGCGGTCTTCGAAAGCCTGCTCGAAATTCACAACGTAAAAAGGAAAGCCAAGATGCTGCGCGACGCGACGCGCGTCATAGACATCGTCCAGCGAGCAGCAGCGATGCGGCGCGGGACCCTCGGTCGAGGCAAGCTCCGGCAGACGGCGCTGGTTCCAGAGTTGCATCGTAAGCCCGACGATCGGCTCGGCAGCTTCACGCAGAAGCGCGGCGACCGTCGAACTATCAACGCCGCCGCTCATGGCGACCGCGGTCAGGCAAGGTTGTGCGGATGCTGACAATCGAGTAACTCCGAATGAACCACAGTGAAAGCCAGCCTCAGGTCACTTCCCGCAAAAAGCTGCGAGAACGGGACCTGCGCTACAGGAACGTCTCTAGAATACCAGAGGTGTGTGAATCTGGCGCGTGGCGTCAGTCCGCGGGGATGGCAGCTTTGCCGTAATTGGGCGAAAGACCACGGAGGCGTTCAACCACGGCGGGAATTGCTTCGAGGGCATAGTCAACGTCTTCGCTCACGGTGAAGCGGCCGAGGCTGAAGCGCACGGTTGATTTCGCCCTGTCGTGCGGCAGGCCGATGGCGCGCAGAACGTGCGACGGCAGGATCGCACCGGAGGAGCAGGCAGCGCCGCCGGAACATTGCACACCTTGCAAGTCGAGAGCGATAACGAGAGACTCGCCTTCGGCATGCGGAAACGTGATGTTGGTTGTGTTCGGCACGCGGCGTGCGCGATCGCCGTTGACGCAGGATTCGGGCACGCGCGACAGAACGCCCCCTTCCAGGCTGTCGCGGAGCGCGGACAGCCGCTGCGAATCTGATGCGAGATGCGCGCGAGCAATTTCCGCGGCTTTTCCGAGGCCGACGATTCCGGGAACGTTTTCGGTGCCGGGACGACGGTCGCGCTCGTGCGTGCCACCGAAAAGTATGGGCTCGAGCGGCGTGTTTTCGCGAACATATAACGCGCCAGCGCCTTTTGGACCGTATAGTTTGTGCGCGGAGAGCGAGAGGAAATCGACTTTGAGCTCGTTTACGTTGATGGGAATTTTTCCAGCGGACTGGACGGCGTCGCTGTGAAAATAAACGTCCGATTCGAGCGCAGTGCGCCCAATTTCCGTGATGGGTTGAATCGTGCCAAGCTCGTTGTTCGCGTGCATGACGGTGATAAGAACGGTTTCGGGGCGAATTGCGCGGCGAACGTCTTCTGGATCGACGATGCCGTCGCTCGAAACAGGAAGCCAGGTGACTTCGACGCCCTGCTTTTCGAGGGCTTCGACGGCGTTGCGAACGGCGCTGTGCTCTATCGGCGTGCAGATGACGTGTTTTTTCTCGCGGCGCATCGCGGCGACGAAACCGAGAATGGCAAGGTTGTCCGCTTCCGTGCCCCCGCTGGTGAATACAATTTCGGATGGCTTCGCGCCGATGAGCGCAGCGACGGATCCGCGCGCGGCTTCAACGGCGGCGCGTGCGTTCTGCCCAGCCGAATGAATCGAGCTGGCGTTGCCGTAGCCTTCGGTGAAGAAAGGCAGCATCGCGTCCAGCACTTCGGGCGCAACGGGCGTGGTGGCGTTGTAGTCCAAGTAGACGCGGCGCATGGTTGCAGTTGACACAGTAGAATTCAGAATAACGTTTGCCAGGGACACGGTCAAGGCAACCGTGGTTTAATGCGGCCTCGAACGAAATGCTATTGAGGTAAGAGATGCCGGAGAGAAAAATCGGGAGAGCGCTCGTGGCGCTGATTGCGCTGCTCTTCGTTGCCGCGACGGCGGCGAAGGCGGGGCCGCCGTTTCAAAACGACGATCCCGAACCGGTGGATTTTCGTCACTACGAATTTTATACGTTCGGCGCCGTGGACGGCACTGGCGTGGAAATCGATACGGTCGGCCCGGCGCTGGAATTCAACTGGGGCATTTTGCCGAACACGCAGTTTCATATCGTGTTCCCGGCAGCCGCGATTTTTCCGTACAACAATCCACGATATGCCGGCGCAGGAGTAGGCTCGCGCGCCTGGGGCCGAGGCGACACTGAAATCGGCGTGAAATTGCGCTATTTGAAAGAAACGAAGTACAGGCCGATGATTGGCACGTTCACAATGATCGAGGTTCCCACGGGCGATTCGGCGAACGGCCTGGGCGTCGGGAAAGTCTGGTGGAAACTGCCGGTGTGGGTCCAGAAAAGCTGGGGATCATGGACAACGTATGGCGGCGTGGGAGAAGCAGTAATACCGCAGACCGGTTTCAACAACTTCACGTACGGCGGATGGCTGTTGCAACGCGACATGGGGAAAAAACTGACGCTGGGGACGGAAGTTTTTTCGCATGGAAACGAAGGTCCGTTGACGACTCAGCCGGGAGCTGCAACGCTCGTTGACGTGGGCGGCTACTACTATTTCCGGAATCCAGGATTTCAATTGCTGTTTTGCTACGGACATTCGGTGGCGGGGATCGCGGAGACTTATGGATACCTCGGCCTTTATTGGACATGGGGAAATTCGAAGGGCGAGAAAAAGGGAACCGAGAGCGCCATGCGGCGGCGGCCGCCGGAAATTCCCGGAATCATGTAGCAATTGCGAGCGCGCAGCCGCGTTCAACAGAGGAAACCGGCGCGACGGTGAAGATTGCCTTGCGCGAATGGCTCTGCGAGACTTGTGGAACAAAGCAAGCTGAAATCAGGAGACGGATGTGGCGCGTTCCATCATTACTCTGACGACGGACTTCGGATCAGCCGATCATCTGGCCGGGACGATGAAGGGTGTCATCCTCAACATCAATCCAGACGCGGAGATTGCGGACATCACGCACCAGGTGTTGCCCTACGATTTGCTCGATGGCGCGCTGGTGATTGGGCAGGCGTACAAGTATTTCCCGCCGAAAACGATACACGTGGTCGTGGTCGATCCGGGCGTGGGCACGGAGCGGCGGCCTTTGCTTGTAAGCGCGGGAACGCATTATTTTGTCGCGCCCGATAATGGCGTGCTTTCTATGGTCTACGAGCGTGAAGAAATGCTCACGGTGCGGCACATCACTTCCGACCATTATTTTCTCCAGCCGCTGAGTAATACGTTTCACGGACGCGATATTTTTTCGCCGGTGGCGGCGTGGCTGTCGAAAACCTGGCAGAGCAACGCATTCGGCGAAGAAGTAACGGACTTTGTGCGCTTCACTTTGCCGAAGCCGAAAGCCGCGGGCAAAGGCGTGAAGGGCGTCGTACTCCGCGCCGATAATTTTGGGAATCTGCTGACGAATCTGGCCGCCGAAGATATGCCGCAGGTGATTGCCGGGACGAGTTTCAAGATGCGCATCGGGAACGTTGAGATTTCGAAGTTCGCGCAGACGTTCTCGGAGGGCGGGCCGAACGAACCGGTGCTCCTGATGGGTTCGAGCGGATTTTTCGAAGTGGCCGTGAACCGCGGCAGCGCGGCGAAGATTGTCGGCGCGAATCGCGGCGCCGAAGTCACGGTCGAGTTCGCGTAGCAAGACTCACCGCTTGACAGCCGCAACTCCGACCTTGCATTGCCCTCCGCTGCGTATCGATATCCGCAAGATCGCAGAACAAAAGCAGATTCCTCGTCGCGTAGCTCCTCGGAATGACAAGGTTGCGTTAGGGGCGACAATTAGCGGGCAAGGTCGGTGACGACCAGATACGGCGGGTTCATCGCAAGAGCTCAGAAACAAAAGCAGATTCCCTGTCGCCCACTACCGCGGGCAAGCGGCAGGCAGGCTCGTCGCGTAGCTCCTCGCTTCGCCGAGACACCCAGAGCAAGCGGAATGACAGGGTTGCGTTGGGGGCGAGAATTAGCGGGCGAGATCGGTGACGACCAAATACGAGCGGATGCGCGGGTCCATCCAGTCGCGCAGCGCGTCGCCCAGCAAATTGAAGGCGAGGACGGCGGAGGCGACAGCGAGCGCCGGAAAGATGACCATGTGCGGCGCGTCGAAAAGATGGCCGCGCGCGTCGTTGAGCATCGCGCCCCAGCTCGACATGGGCGCGAGAACGCCGAGGCCGAGGAAGCTGAGCGTTGATTCTGCGAGGATTGCGCCGGCGAGCGCGATGGTTCCCTGCACCAGGATGGGCTGAATGATATTCGGAAGCAAGTGGCGAATCAGAATGCGCCCGTGTGATGCGCCCAGTGAACGCGCGGCCGTGACGAAATCCATTTCCTTCGCTTGCAGAACTTGTGCGCGAGCGAGGCGAGCATAGCCCGCCCAGCCCGTGATGGTGAGAGCGATGATCACGTTGCCGAGGCCGGGGCCGAGAAAGGCGGCGAACGCAATCGCGAGCAAAATTCCCGGGAATGAAAGAAACGCATTGATGAGAATGATGTTCACGAAACGGTCGAACCAGCCGCCGAAATAGCCCGCGAGCGAACCAAGAATCAGGCCGATGATTCCCGCGCCGAAAACCACAGAAACACTGACGGACATGGAAACGCGCGCGCCGAAAATCACGCGAGAGAGAACGTCGCGGCCAAGTTCGTCCGTGCCCATCCAGTGCGCGGAGCTGGGCGGCACGAGACGCGCAGTGAGGTTTTGCGCAGCGGGATTATACGGCGCGAGCCACGGCGCGCCGAGCGCGAGAATAATCAGAATCACGCAAAGAACGAATCCCACGCTTCCCGGCACGCTGTGGCGAAGAAATTCGCGCAGGGCTTTCATTGCAAACGCACGCGCGGATCGGCGAATGCGTAAACCAGATCCGTCAGCAAATTTACCAGCACGTAAGAAACCGCAATCACGAGAATGCAGCCCTGCAGCAGCGGATAATCGCGCGCTTCGATGGCTTGTACGGCGAGGCGTCCGATACCCGGCCAGGAAAAAATCGTCTCGGTGACAATGGTTCCGGCGAGAAGCGTTCCGAATTGCAAGCCGAGAATCGTGAGAATGGGAATCAGCGCGTTGCGAAACGCGTGGCGCAGCAGGACGGCGCGTTCGGTGAGGCCCTTGGCGCGCGCGGTGCGAACGTAATCGCTTCCCAATTGTTCGAGAACTGAAGTGCGCACCATGCGCGTGAGAATCGCGGCGAGCGCGGCTCCCAGCGTGATGGCCGGGAGTATCAAGTGCAAAATGCTGCCGCGTCCGCTAACGGGCAGCCAGCCGATGAGCACGGAGAAAATCAAAATGAGCAGCGGGCCGAGTGCGAAATTCGGAATCGAGAGTCCCAGCAAAGTGAAAAAGCCGACAGCGTGGTCGGCGGGACGTCCACGACGCTGCGCCGCGAGCAGGCCCGCGGGAATTCCAATCGCGCAGCAGACGATCAGCGCGGCGAAAGCCAGTTCGAGTGTCGCGGGATAATGTTCGAGAACGACATGAAGCACCGGCTGCTGAAAGCGAAACGACTCGCCGAGATTGCCTCGGGCGACTCCGCTCAGATAATGGCCGTACTGAACAGGAATCGTTTGATCGAGCCCGAGCGCGTGGCGAAGCTGAATCAAATCGGAAGCGGTGGCGCCTTCACCGAGCATTTGCTGCACAGGATCGCCCGGAACCATGTGCGCGAGAAGAAAAACCATGGTGACGATAAGCCAGAGTGCAGGAAGCGAATAAACGAGGCGAAGTGAAATGTAGCGCGTCATTTCGATTTGCGCGCAGCCTTGGACGCGGATTTTGGCACGCGCGTTTGAGCTTTCGTCTCCGCGCTCTTTGCTGACGACACTGCTGGCGCGCCTTTTTGCTTTCCCGCCGGCGCGGGAACGGCGTCCGCTTCTTCGAGGCGCTTGATTTTCACGCGTGCGATGCGCCGGCCGTCGACTTCCACGATGGTGAAACGGTAGCCGTGGTCTTCAAAAGTCTCGCCGCCGCGCGGAAGAAAGCCGAGCTGCGTCAGCACAAAACCTGCTAGCGTTTCGTAAGCGGGATTTTCGGGTAGCTCGATGTGGAATTGGCCTTCGAGATCGCGAATATTGAGCGAGGCGTCGAAAATCATCGAGCCATCGGCGAGATGCAGCGGATGCTCAACGACGTCGAACTCATCGTGAATTTCGCCCACCATTTGTTCGAGAATGTCTTCGAGCGTCACCAGACCGAGGATCGTGCCAAACTCATCGACCGCCATCGCAAGGCCGGTGCGGTGCACGCGCAATTCGAGCAGCAGCTCGATGGCGGGCTTCGTCTCAGGGACGATGAGCACCGGCCGCAACATGTGGGCAAGATGAAATTCCGCGGGCGGCTGATTTTCTTCAGCGCGGCGCGCGCGGTCGAGCAAAATCCAGATGAGGTCCTTGATGTGCACGAATCCGATCACGTGATCGAGATTGCCCTCGTAGACCGGGATGCGCGAGCGCTGCGTGATGGCGATGATCTTCATCACGTCTTCGAGCGTCGCCTTTGACGGTAACGCGTGAATGTCCGGGCGCGGAACCATGATTTCGCGTACCTGCACATTGCCAAGATTCATCGCGCCTTGAATGAAGCGTTCTTCGACAGGCTCCAGGACGCCGCGCTCGCCCGCTTGTTCAACGAGGATGCGCAGCTCCTCAGCAGAGCGAATCGCGGAGTGGCTCTGCTGCATTTTTACGCCGAGCGCACGGACAAATTTGCCCGCCACACCGTTGAGCAGCAGGATGGCCCAGCGGAATGCGCGCAGGAACCAACGGAACGGGCGCGCGACGAGCAAAGCGACGCGTTCGGCGTGCGCGAGGCTCAGACTTTTCGGCACCAGCTCGCCAAGCACCACTTGCAGCGCCGTCAGCAAAACAAAAGCAATCAGGAGCGCGAGTCCATGCTCGAGGATGGGAACGTAACGTCCGGGTACCCTGGCAAACAACGGATCCAGGAAATTCACCAGTGAAACCTCGCCCAGATATCCGAGGGCGAGACTCGTCAGAGTGATTCCCACCTGGACGCCGGAAATGACGGTGCCCATGTCTGCAATCAGGAGCTCGACAACGCGCGCACGCGCATCGCCCTGCTCGACAAGCTGTCGAACGCGCGATTGCCTGACGGCGACGAGAGAAAATTCGACGGCCGCGAAGAACGCGTTGACCGCAATGAGCGCTAGAATGACGAAGAGATGGAGGACGATCATTCGTGGGAACCCAGTACAACACCAACCCGCAGGCAGGTTCGGAATGACAATGGCCGGCGTTTTTTCAGCCGCCTGTTAGAAGTAAATGCGACCAGTTTCGTCATTACGGCAATTGTAACAAGATAGCCGCACTGCGGTCTGTATTCCAAAATGAATTTGCAAGAATGGTTATTCTCGATGGCGGCCCGGTGACGCCCAGGGCCGGTTGCATCCATGGAAGTGTCGAGCTAGACTCGCATGCCGGAGATAAACGCAATGAGTCCTGTGCCCAATAGAGCGCCCGAACCGCCACGCAAGGGCGAATTTGAGAAATCGCTCACGCGTCTGGAAGAAGTTGTGAAGCGGCTCGAATCGACGGACTTGTCTCTCGACGAAGCGATGAAACTTTTCGAAGAAGGCGTGAAACTTTCGCGCGATTGTCAGAAGCAACTCGAAGAGGCCGAAGGACGCGTCGAAATTCTGCTGCGGAAGGCCGATGGGAAAATTCAAGCGGAGCCTTTCGAGACGAACGAGGACGATTCACAATCGCGGTGAATTCATCGCCCCATTCCGTCCACCACATTCTTCCCGCGCATAAATGACGCAGCCCGCCTTTTTTGCCCAGGACCAAGCCATCATCGAAGCGGCGCTTGAGCGCTTGCTCCCGCCGGAAACGACGCCGCCGGCGACGATTCATCAGGCGATGCGTTATAGCGTGTTCGCTGGAGGAAAACGGATCCGGCCGATTCTCTGCTGCGAAGCGGCGCGTCTATTTTCCGATGAATCAGACGCGGCAACGGTCGTCGGATGCGCCTTGGAATTCATTCACACGTATTCGTTGATTCACGATGATTTGCCCGCGCTCGACAATGACGATTTGCGACGCGGCAAGCCGACGTGCCACAAAAAATTCGGCGTGGCGATGGCGATTCTGGCGGGCGATGGCCTGCTTACATTGGCGTTTGAAACGCTGGCGAGCGTGGATGTTGATGCGGAGCGGCGCGTGCGGATGATTGCGGAGATTGGCGCGGCCGCGGGAACCGTCAGCGGGATGGTTGGCGGGCAGGTGGCAGACATCGAAGCGGAGGGAAAACCGGCCGGCGCGGCGGAGCTTGAGTATATTCACCGGTCGAAAACCGCGGCGCTAATCCGCGCGTCGATTGTCGCGGGCGCGCTCGCAGGCGGCGCGAGGGATAAAGACATCGAACGGCTGCGGCGATTTGGCGACGCCATTGGCTGGGCGTTTCAAGTTGTCGATGACATTCTGGATGTGGAGGAATCGTCGGCGGCGCTCGGCAAAACCGCCGGAAAGGATCAGGCTCAGAACAAAGCGACCTATCCCGCGCTATTCGGGATTGAGAAGTCGCGAGCGTTTGCGCGAGAACTCGCCGCACGCGCGGATCGCGAGCTCGACTGCTACGGCGAACGCGCAACGCGGCTGCGCGCGATTGCCGAATACCTGATCGCGCGGCGAACATAGATTTGATTTCGACGCTGGCGAGAATCCAGAATTCCCTGCACGTCTCTGGACAAGTTTGGCAAGCCCCACGCAAGCGCAGAGTCGAACGAGAAAAATATTCCGCTGAATCTTGAATCGGCTTTGCTGTGCGAGAAATGTTCTGCTATGGTGACGTGAATGGTTTCGCCGAAGACGCTCGAACTTGCGTTACTCACCGCCGCGGTGCTCGGCTTTCGTCACGGATTCGATTACGACCACATCGCAGCAATCTCAGACATTACAAACATGGAATCCAATCGCAGCCGTGCGATGCGCATGGGATTGCTCTACGTGCTGGGACACGCGGCCACTGTGGCGGCGCTGGGCAGCATTGTGATTTTTTTTCAGACTTCCCTGCCGCGGGCGATCGATAGCTGGGCCGAGCGCGCCGTGGGTTTGACGCTCGTCGTGCTTGGAATTTACGTCCTGGGCTCGATGTTTCGCAGCGGCGGAAAAACCGCGCCGAAATCGCGCATCATGATTTTGATCGCCGCATTTCGGTGGCTTGCGTGGAAAGTTCGGCGCGCATTTCACGGCGACGGCGTCGCGCGGCCCGCGGAGATGAACTGGAGTTACACGAGAAAATCCGTGTTTCTTGTGGGTGTGATTCACGGGCTGGGCGCGGAAACTCCGAGCCAGCTGCTGATTTTCTTGCTGGCCGCGAATCTGGGCGGGCGCGGGCGAGGTTTTCTCGGCCTCGGAATGTTTTTGACCGGGCTGCTGCTGATGAACACGGTGATGACCGCGTCGGCAGTGGGAATTTTTACTGCAACCGCGACGCGGCGCTGGCTGATGCAAGCCGCCACTGCGCTGACGGCGACGTACAGTCTGGTGGTCGGCACGATTTTCCTCTTCGGCTCAGCGGCGCTCTTGCCTCCTCTTGGATAATCGCAACAGGCCGCTCTAATCTATCCGCGCCATGCGTCCCGCCACAAAACAGAAACGCCTGCGACTCGATGCGTTAGTTGTGTCGCGAGGGTTCGCGGAAACGCCGCAGCAAGGGCAGGCGCTGATCATGGCCGGCCGAGTGCTCGTTGATCAACAGCGAGTAACAAAATCGGGAACGCTGGTGAACGCGGGCGCGCGAATCGAAATTATTGATGCGGATACGAAATACGCAAGCAGGGCGGGACGGAAACTCGAGGGGGCGCTCGAAGATTTCGACGTGGATGTGCATGGGCTGGTTTGTCTCGACGTGGGCGCGTCGAATGGCGGGTTCACGGATTGCCTGCTGCAACGCGGCGCCCGATGCGTGTACGCGGTTGACGTCAATACGGCGCAGCTTGATTGGAAATTGCAGCGCGATGCGCGCGTGGTGGCCATCAAGAAGAATGCGCGGTTCTTGAAATCCGCCGACATTAGCGAAAAAGCGGAACTTGTGACGATGGATGTGTCATTTATTTCCGTAAAGAAGCTGATTGGCGCGGCGGCGGCGCTCGCCAAACGCGGAGCGATTTTTTTAATCCTGGTGAAGCCGCAATTCGAGCTGCCGAAAACAATGGTGGGACGCGGAGGAATCGTGAGCGACGCGGCTTTGCATGAACGTGCGATTGCGAGCGTCCGTAGCGCGGCGGAAAAATCGGGGCTGGAGGTTCTTGGCATCCGGCCGAGCCGCGTGCCGGGCAAAGAAGGCAATCAGGAATTTTTCCTCCACGCAAAGATTCCCGAATAGAATACAATTCGCCAACTTGATGAAGCGTACCTGGTAAAAAAGATGATCAAGAGTGCGGGAATTTTCTGCAAGCCACGCAAACAGGAAATCTGCGCCGTGGTTCCGCGCATCGTCGATTGGCTGCGCGAGCGCCGCGTTGAAGTCTACCTCGACTCCGTCGCAGCGTCCTGTTTCAGTCCACCGGCAAAAATCAACCTCGACGAAATGTGCGCCCGGATGGACCTGCTGATTGTGCTGGGCGGCGACGGCACGCTGCTTTCCGCCGCGCGGCGATTCCATGAATGCGAAGTTCCCATACTTGCCGTGAACCTGGGTGGCATGGGCTTCATGACCAGCGTCACGATCGATGAAGCATTCCCTCTGCTCGAGGATGTGCTTGCCGGGAGGCACCGCCTGAGCCCGCGAATGATGCTCAAAGCGGAATTGCTGCGCGACGGCAAAAAAATCCAGCAGCAGCAGGCGCTGAATGACGCCGTGGTGACGAAGTCGGCGCTCTCGCGCATTCTCGATTTCGATTTGTCAGTCAACGGGCAATTCCTCGGACTTTATCGCGCGGACGGCCTGATCGTTTCGACGCCCACGGGTTCGACTGCGTACTCGCTCGCCGCGGGCGGGCCGATTCTTTATCCCGTGTTGCAGGCTTTTGTGCTGACGCCGATTTGTCCGCACATGCTCACCAATCGCCCGCTGGTGTTGCCGGACAGCGTACAGCTCGAATTGGACTTCAACGCCCTCGAAGAACAGGCGTATCTGACGCTCGATGGGCAGGTGGGATTCGAACTCGAACGCGGCGATCGCATCACCGTCTCCAAATCGCCGCATCGCGTACAGCTTGTAAGGCCGCAGGAGCAGACTTACTACAAAGTGCTTCGCAATAAGCTGCGATGGGGCCAGCGCTAAACGCGTTGACGGCTCGCCGAGCGACATTCCAAACAGAGGAGCGCGCATGAAGGCTAAATTTCTGTCGTACGTATTTTTGGCAATGCTTTGCGTGGTGTTTGCCGCGCCTATGCGCGCGCAGCGGCGCGTTCGCCGCGCGAGTCGCAGAAGCGTGAACAGTTCCAGCGTGTATCCGATGCACGAAGGATTCGTGGACGCGCACGGCGTGATGATTTATTACGCGACTGTGGGACGCGGCGCACCGCTGATGATTGTTCACGGCGGCCCGGGAGCATCGCACGATTATTTTTTGCCTTACCTGCTGCCGCTGGCGCGCCACAACGAGCTGGTTTTCATTGATGAGCGCGGCTCCGGCAAATCGCAGCAGCTTTCCGATCCTTCCGGCTACACCGTTGAAAATATGGTTGAGGATGTGGAAGACGTGCGCCAGGCGCTCGGCCTGGGAAAAATCACGCTGCTCGGGCATTCCTATGGAGGCGTGCTCGCGCAGGCTTACGCGCTGAAATATCAGCGGAATTTGACGAATCTGATTTTGTGCAGCACCTTTCCCAGCACGAAGCAGATGAACGAAGTGTTCGCGCGCATGAAGGAGAAAATGTCTCCCGAGCTGCGCGCAAAAATCGATACTATGGAAAAGGCGGGGCTTTTTGGCCACGGACTTCCCTACCAGCAGAATCGTTACACGGACGCTTATATGATCGCGGCCTGGGGCGAAGGATATTTTCCGTACATTTATCAGAACCATCCGGACCCGAATTACGATCCCGTCGCGCAGGGCGTGACGGCGTGGCCTCTGTACCGCGAAATGTGGGGCTCAAACGGCGAATTCGTGATCGACGGAAATTTGAAGTCCGTCGAATACGTGGACAAGCTGCCGGCGATTCACACGCCGACACTGATTCTGGTTGGCGACCATGACGAATGCGACCCGTCGCTCTCGAAAGAAATGCACCAAAAAATCGCGGGATCGAAGCTCGTGATTTTGCCAAGGAGCGGGCACATGACGTTCGTTGACCAGCCGGATTTGTTCATCGGCGCCGTCAATAGTTTCCTGCATCCCGGCGAACGGTAGCAACAAACCTCATGTCAGTTGCGGCAGGGACCGCCGCAACCGGACATGAGCTACAAACCTGAATCGGCTGCACACCAAAATATTAAGGCGCGTGTTCGCCGCGAATTAAATCGGCATGGGTTTCGCGGCGACGGATGACGCGGAAGCGGCTGCCCTCCACCAGAATTTCCGCTGAGCGCGGGCGTGAATTGTAGTTCGAGGACTCCGCGAAGCCGTATGCGCCCGCTGCCCAAATCACCAGAAGATCTCCCGGCTGAACCTCTGGCATCGGCCAATCGTGGAGAAAGGCGTCGCCCGACTCGCAAATCGGCCCGACGATATCGACACGAGATATTTTCGCATTCGCGCGCGGGCGAACAACTGGCGTGATGGGATGAGTCGCGCCATAAAGCGCGGGGCGAATCAGATCGTTCATCGCCGCATCGACAACGATGAACGTTTTTCCTCGGCTGCTCTTCATGTACAGGACGCGTGTGAGCAACACGCCGGCCTGGCCGATCAGCGCGCGGCCCGGTTCCAGAAGCAAGTGACAATCGAGCGCGCGCAGCGACTTGGGCAAAACGGCGGCGTATTCTTCGATCGAAGGCGGATTTTCGTTTGTGTAACGAATGCCAAGACCGCCGCCGATGTCGAGATAACGAAGTGCGATTCCTTCGCGCGACAGATCGAGAAAATATCCCGCAAGGCGCGCAGCGGCGGCGCGAAACGGCGCAACCTTTGTGATTTGTGAACCGATGTGGCCGCTGATTCCTTTCCAATCAATCCACAACGAATCTTTGTGGAGAAGATAGAGACGCCGCGCTTCGGACCAATCCACGCCAAATTTATGGCGATGATGGCCGGTGGCGATGTGCGGATGCCCGCCCGCTTCGATATCCGGATTGACGCGAATGGCGGCGGGCGCGGCGCGGCCAATGCGCGCGGCTTCGCTCGCCAGCATTTCGAGCTCGGCCGCCGATTCAACGTTGAAAAGCAGAATGCGCGCGCGCAGGGCTTCGCGAATTTCCTCGCGCGTCTTGCCCACTCCTGAAAAAACAATTCGCGCGCCGGGAACGCCGATGCGCCGCAAACGAAAAAGCTCTCCCGCGGAAACGATATCGAAGCTGCTGCCCATGCGGGCGAACGCGCGCAGGATCGCGAGATTCGAATTGGCCTTGACGGCGTAGCAAATCGAATGAGGTGCGCCCCGAAAGGCGCGTCGAAAACGGCGATACGCGGAAGCGAACGCAGCGCGGCTGTAAATGTAAATTGGAGTTCCCGCGCGCCCGGCGATTACGGCAAGCGGGACGCTTTCACAGGAGATTGCGCCGCTGCGATATGAAAAGTTTGGCGTGTAGCTGACCGGATTCAGCGAATCAAAGTCCTTGTTCTTCGCCATGCAGGGGATTCTTTATATCACTTTTAGGACGACAAGGGTGCGGTCATCGAAGGGATGGCGGCCGCCGGAGAATTCATCCACGCCGGCCAGAAGGCGATCCGCGATTTCGGCGGAGGGGAGTTCGGCGTGCGAACTCACGGCTGCGCTGAGCCGCTGCCAGCCATAAAATTCCCGGGCGGAATTTTGCGTGTCCGTCACACCGTCGGAGTAAAGAACGAGCGCATCGCCGGGCGACAACACCAGGCGAAGCTCGTCATACGTGGAATCGTCGAACATGCCGACCGGAAAACCGGAAAGCGGAATCTTCTCGCAGCGGCCATTCTGAAAAATCAGCGGCTGTTCCTGCCCCGCGTTCGCTACGCGCAGGATGCGCTCAGCGGGTTGCCAGGACAGGAAACACATGGTCATGAAGCGGCCTTCGATGCGGCGCTCGCAAATAATCTGATTGAGCTTCTGCAGAATTTGCGCGGGCGGCAAATGCTGCGGCGCGAGGCTGCGCAAAATTCCCACAGCGGCAGCGCCGTAGAGCGCGGCGGCGCTTCCCTTGCCGCTGACGTCGCCAAGCGCGAGGCCAAGCTCTCCCGTGTTGTAGGGCAGAAAGTCGTAGAGGTCGCCGCAGAGTTCGCGCGAGGAAACAACACGCGCGGCAATGTCGAGACCATATCCGCTGCCTGGAACGGGCGGCAGAAGCGCGGATTGCAAACGGCGCGCGGCGTTGAGGTCGCGCTCCATGCGCGCTTCGTCACGCGCCACCTGTTCATAGAGCCGGGCGTTTTCAATCGAGATCGCCAGATGCGACGCGAGAATCGAAAGCGCCTGCACGTGGTCCGGCGTGAAATAATTCAACTGCGGGCTTTCGAGATCGAGCACGCCAATGACGCGATGCTTGTAGAGGAGCGGAATCGCCAGCTCCGAACGCGTTTCCGGATTCACGGAAATGTAACGCGGATCGAAGGAAACATCCGGCACCACGACAGGGCGCCTCAACGTCACCGCCGCGCCAACGATTCCTTCGTGCGGAGAAACAACGGAGCGCTCCTGAATGTGCTGGCCGAATTTCACATTCAGGCGATGGCGAAAAACGCGCTGCGCTTCGTCGTAAAGCAGAATCGCGAAAATCTGATAGTCGATGACGCGCTTCACCATCTCGGCGGCGCGTCGCAGCACGCCTTCGACATCGAGAATGGAATTCGTCTCGCGCGCCACTTCGTTCAGCAGCAACAGCGTGTCCGCCTGATGGCGCGTGCGCTCAAACAAGCGCGCATTCTCAATCGCGCTGGCAATGCGCGTGGCCAGCATCATCAAAATATTTTGCTGATCGCGCGTGAAGTAGTCGAGCTGGCTGCTTTCAATGTCGAGCACGCCGACAACGCGGCCCTGCACGAGCAGCGGAACCGCGAGCTCCGACTGCACGCCGTCGAGCGCGTTCAGGTATCGCGAATCTTTCTGCACGTCGCTGACGCGCACGGGCCGCGCGGTGGACGCGGCGCTCCCAATGATTCCCTGCCCCACGGGAATGCGCCAGTTCTCGACGACTTCCTGGCGATGGCCGATGGCGAAGCGAAAGCGGAGTTCCTGCGCGTTTTCGTCGAGCAAGAGCACGGCGAAGATTTCGTAGTCGATCAGGCGCTTGATTTGCGCCGCCGCGTGCGCCAGCACTTCGTCCAGATTCAGTGACGCGTTGATTTCCTGGCCGATTTCGGCCATCGTCGCCAGCACTTCGGCAGGCAGGTCCTGCGTAATGTTCAATTCCAGGGGTTCCATGATTTCCTATTGGATGAGACTTGCAGGCGCTACGACTCTGGGATGC
>DATEHB010000178.1:0-9546 GCA_035279805.1 Candidatus Acidiferrales bacterium | reverse complement strand
TCGATATATATCAGCGAGCCTTTCTTCAGATATTGCTGGCAGATTTCGGCCAATTTTGACCACACAACAATGCGATGCCATTCGGTTTTTTTCTGGCGCTCGCCGGAGCGATCTTTATAAGTGGAGTCTGTCGCCAGCGTGAAATTCGCAACAGCCTGGCCACCACCGGTGAATCGCGTCTCCGGATCGCGACCCAGTCTCCCAACCAGAATCACTTTGTTAACGGACATGCGCGCCTCCGCACACTGCGACCTTATCGAAGTCGAAAGTATACCTGAAGCGGCGGCCGAACGGACGCCGTTCGTGCGGGTGGGCGGGAACTAATGCGAGGTAGCGAGGCCGCGGAGCTCGGATGCGGCCTTTTTGGCCTCGTCGGAACCTGGATAGCGCCGGATCAGCTCGCGAAATTCGCGCGTGGCGCTCACTTTTTTATTCGTTTGCGCCAGTGCGCGTCCCTTTTCGAGCATCGCCGGAGCTACCTTGGAGCTTTTCGGATAGTTCAGGATTACGCCGTCGTACGCTTCAATGGCGCGGCTGTATTGTCCCTGCGCATAAAGAATTTCACCGAGATAAAACTGCGCATTCGACGCAAACGCGCCATCCGGAAAATTCTTCAAATAGTCATTGAACTCCTGCCGCGACAAATCGTAGTGTGCGCTGTTGAGGTCCCGGAGCGCGTTCGAATAAAGCGTGTCGCCGGAGATTCCTTGCGGAGCGGCCGGCTGGGGGTTCGTTACGGCAGGCTGATTCGCCGAGCTGTCGGGGCCGGAGGTGTTAGGGTTGCTTCCCATTGCACCGGACGGAGCTTGCGCGGGCGCGCCGCCGGAGACCTTCGCGTTGATCTGCTGCAACGTGGATTGAATATCGGTGATTTGCTGCGCCAGTTTCCCCATGCGGGCCTGCATATCCTGCATGTTGTCGGAGATGCCCTGCATCTGCTGAGTCGTCGATGTGCTGCTCGCGCCGTTATTGGCCTGCGCGTCCTGGATGGTTTTCTGCAGTGCTCCCATATTCTGGCTCAACTGGTTCTCCGCGGTCAGCGATTGCTGCACGAGCGTTTGCATTGACGCGAACCGCGTGGCCATGTCGTTGCGAATATCCTGCTGGTTCTGCAGAATCTGCGCGATGCTTTGCTGAATCTGGATAATCTCGCGGGAGACGGCGTCGGCGGGAGGCGGAGCGAGTATCGCGCCCACCATGGCGCCCAAAACTAAGACGGCAAGTGCGAGCACGATGGTTCTTGTGCGCATGGAAATATTCTCCTTTGGATCGCCGCGGCGCTGCGAAGCGCGTGCCTCGCAGCGCCCTCGGCCGTGTTGCAATTCTATTGCTGTTGAAGCATCACGAAGTGAGCACGGCGATTCTGGCTCCAGCACGCCTCGTTATGCTCGGCGCAAAATTGATGCTCTTTGCCCCAGCTCATTGTTTTGATGCGGTCAGCGGGGATGCCGAGCGAGACCAGATACTGCTTGGCCGCGTCGGCGCGGCGCTGCCCGAGGCCCAGGTTATATTCTTCCGAGCCGCGCTCGTCGCAATGCCCCTCAAGGGTTACGCTGATTTGCGGATAGGAGCGCAGAAATTCCGCGTCCTTCTGCAAAGCGTCGCGAGAGTCGGTGCGGATATCAGACTTGTCGTAGTCAAAGTATGCGTCTTTGATGTTCTGAGTAAATAGTGCATTCATGTCCGGCGTGGCTGGGGGCGCGGGAGCAGGTGCGGGAGCAGCCACAGTGATGGCAACGTTAGCTGTCGCGCTTCCGCCGGGCCCCGTGGCGGTGATTGTGTAGGTGGTGGTTTCCGCCGGGCTGACATTGGTGGAACCTTCCGCCGCCACTTTCCCGACTCCAGGCTGCAGGTCGAGATCGGTTGCGTTGGTCGAGGTCCAATTCAGCGTGGTGCTTTGGCCCGGCTGAAGGGATGTGGATGTGGCGCTGATCGTTACCGTCGGCTGCGCGGGAGCGGGCGCCGGAGCTGGAGCTGGTGGTGGCGCCGGCGCGACTTTCTTCTTGCAAGCACCGGCGAACACGAGAAACGAGAACGCACTCAAGAATACGAGAAGCCTGCGAACGGTACTGCTGTGCATCGAAAATCCTCCTCTTCGCGCCCTGGGCTGCGCGAGTGGTACAGAACAGGGCTTAGATTTATGTAAACTGCAACTGATTAAGACAACTGCACCAAGGGCAACTGCAAAAAAAAACCGCCACAACTCTATTTGGGCGACCAGTTCGGCGACTCGTTCCTTCCGCTCGACGTCAAAACACGCGATTCGCTTCCGTCGGCCAGCATGCTCCAAATCTGCAATGAGCCGGTGCGCGTGGATTCGAACACGATGTGCCTGCCGTCAGGCGCCCAACTGGGCCGCTCATTCTGGCCGGAATCGCGAGTCAATTCGGCCAGTTGATGGCTCGCCAAATCCATGATGTAGATATCATAATTCCCCGCGGGTCGCCGCCAGCTAAACGCCAGAAGCTCGCCATTGGGCGACCACGCCGGATCAATCACGTAGCCGGTTGCGGGCAAGTCATTCGCGGCCACGCCCGTTGCCGCGGAAAGCGGAATCTTTTGGACGCTCGAGCCGTCCGCGTTCATCTGAAACAGATCGGGTAATCCGCCACGATCGCTGACAAAAATAATCTGGTTCCCCGTCTTGGGATTCCACGTCGGGGAAGTGCTCACGCCCAGTGAATACGTCAGGCGGTGCATGTGGCCGCCGCTGGTATCCGTCACGTAAATCTGTGGATCACCTTCATGGCTCGCCATAAACGCCAGTTCATTGCCGTTTGGCGAAAATGCGGGCGATGAATTCGTTCCAGGAAACCGCGGGAACGACGTCAGGCGATTCGTCAGCGTCGAAAACATGCATATCTGCGCGGAGACGACGTGGCGAAAAGACTCGAAACAAGTAAACGCAATGCGCGAGTCGTCAGGCGACCATCGCGGCGTTAATGCCATCGAGCCGAGGTGCGTCAATTGATGTTGGTTTGCGCCATCATAATCCATTTCCCAAATTTCCTTGTGCCCGGAGCGATTGCTCACAAACGCGATTCTTGTCTGCGCGATTCCCGGCAGCCCTCCGCTCAATCTCGAAATGATATCGTCCGCAAATTCATGAGCGAGCTGCCGCGCTCCGGCCTCCGTGGCGTCACTATTATAGATTTTTTCCAGAATCGAGAGCGGCGGCGTTTGCCTTACATCGTAAAGGTAACCGGCCAGGGAAAGGGAAGCGCCGTTCACTGTCAGGTTGCCGAACGCGACCATCCACGCGCTGGCAGGCGCCTGGCTCCATTGTTCAGCGTTCAATTCGTTCGGCGCGCCCGGCGCATTCACGGGATAAAAACTGGGGCTGACCATGTCGATGATTCCCGAATAGGTGAGGTCGTCCATCAGCACCTGGTGAAAAACATCCTGGAGCGGACCCGCCTGCGGATTGCGCGCGGCAAATTTCGGCACGCCCAATTTTACTTTCTGCACGCCCAGGCCCGTGCCCGTCTGAATCACGCCTTGCGCCGTTGCTCGCGGCGCGGCCGCGATGAAAGTCATAAAAACGAATGACGCCAGTATTCCAATCAACCATTTCATTCTGAATTCCCCTCAGATTGCCGCCCCCAAGTTTTGTACTACAACTCTCTCGCAAAAATTCGCGGCCACGACTCACTGCCTGCGAAAATCGAACCAGAACTCCACATTCACATACGAGCCGCTATATCCGGGCGGCAAACGATCCAGCGGATTCGAGCTTTGCACCGCGCGAATTGCCGAAGAGTCCACCGACTGGTTGCCGCTCGACTGCATGATCTGAACATTGGCAACGGTGCCGTCGCGCAAAATCTGAAAGCTCACGATGCAGCGCGGAGCCCACGGGATAGTGGGGTCCACGGTTGATTCGAGCCAGTTGCTGCTGACGCGCCGTTGCACCGCCTCGACGTACCACGGAAACTGGAACCCGAAACTCCCGCCCGTGGTTCCCTGAACGCCCATTCCGCCGCGCGTTGCTTGATTCATCATGAAAGTGGACGTCGGAATCTGCGGCGTACCGCCCTTGCCGTAAGGAATCGCGTTCTTCGGCGGCGGAGCGGGATTTTCGAGGACTCGTGATGGTTTCTGGATGTACGACGGCTTCTTGTCTCTTTCTCTGTCGAACTTCGGCAAATAAATCGCGTTCGTGTCGTCCGGCGGCGGCACTTTCGGCTGCGGCTGGACTTCCAGCGGTTTGGGTTGTGGCTCAGTTTGATAAAGTCCCTTGGTATTGTCCACCACGCGATTGGTGGTGACCACGTCGGGCTTGGGCAAGGGAATCGCCGGTACGCTGCCAACTAAGTTGACATTGATCGTTCCCTGGCCGCCCGCGCCACCCCACACTTCGCCGTGGTGAGAAAAGATCGTGGAAGAAATCAGCGCGCCGAACAAAACGACATGGAAGACCATCGAATAGCCCAAAGGGCCTTTCAGGTCCTGCGCGGGTTGGTGGAAATCGCTTAGCTGCATCTCACTGCGTGCGCGGCTCGCCGCTCAATGGTTTCGTCACGACACTGATATTATTAATTCCAGATTGTTTCAACGTGTCCATTACTAACGCCCAGGTCGCAAAAGGAACTTCGGAATCGCAACGGACGTAGACGGGCGTATGCGCCACATCCTTATCCATTGCGAGCACGCGGCTGCCAAGCGCGTGGATGTTCACGGGTTCTTTGCCGATGTAAAGGCGCTGCGCCCGGTCAATGCTGATGACGATTCGCGCTTGCGTGATGGCTTGCACTGTCTTCGTTTTCGGCAGCTCCACCTGAATGCCGGATTCGATCAGCGGCGCGGTGATCATGAAGATCACCAGCAGCACCAGCATCACGTCGACGAACGGAACGATATTAATGTCCGAGAGCGTGGTGCCGGGTTGTCTTTGGGTCTGCGCCATAACCGGCTAGCTATACAGCGTTTCTATTTTGCTGACGAATTCCGTGGCGAAGTTATCCATGCGCAACGCAAAGTCCCGAATGCGATGGAGATAAATATTATAGGCGATAACCGCCGGGATGGCCGCGAAAAGTCCGGCAGCCGTTGTAATCAAAGCGTCGGCAATTCCGGGCGCGACCGCTTGCAGGCTGGCTTGCCCGAGCTCGCTCAAGCCCGCGAACGCGTCCATCACGCCCCATACTGTTCCGAACAATCCAATGAAAGTGGAAATCGAACCGATCGTCGCCAGCCACGGCATCCAACTTTCCATAGCGCGGACTTCGTCCGCGGAAGCCAGTTGCATTTCCACCAGCACCGCTCGCGGATTCTTCAATTTGCCGGGATGAGGATTGGCGCCAGCCAGTTGTCCTTCCAGTTCGCGATATCCCGCATCGTAAACGTTGACGAACGGAGAGCCGCTTGAGCCTGCCCGCAGCGTATTGGGGTCAGGCAGGCCACGCCCTGTACGAAACAACTGCATAAAGCGTTTCGTGCGCGGTTCGAACGTTCCGAACATGCGATATTTCTGGAGGATGATGGCCCAGGAAAAGAGTGAAAGAAAAAGCAATATCAACAGGACGACTCGCGCTACCCAGCCCGTTTGCAGGAAGATGGCGCCGAGCCGACCGGCGAGGATCACAAGAGCGGCGTACGAAATGTTTTTCTCCCCAGAGGAAGCATCCTCAAAGCCCGAAAATCACCGTAGCATACGCAATTGGATGGGTCAAACGGTTCTATCGTTATCCGATATTTATTTGGTGCACAAAACGACACACGGGAACCTTTTTGCGAAGGGCCTCTGCGACACGCGGCGTGTGCTAGACTCGGATTACAAATGGACGCCAGAGTTGACATCCCGATTGAAGCGCTGTTTGCCGGGCCCGCGGCGCACAGCATGGCCCGTGATGCTGCGAGCAGCCCGCGGGATTCTGGCCGCTCCTTTTACATCGAAACGTTCGGATGTCAGATGAATGTTCACGATTCTGAGAAAGTCACCGGAGTGCTCCTGGCGCGGGGCTATCAGCAAGTGGACTCGCCTGACGCCGCCGATTTCGTTTTCTACAACACGTGCAGCATTCGCGAGAAGGCCGCGCAGAAAGTATTTTCGCGTCTCGGCGATTTTCGCGGCGCGCTGGGAGAAGAGAAAATTATCGGAGTGCTAGGATGCCTGGCGCAACAGGAAGGCGAGAAGATCTTCCGCCGCGCGCCGTGGGTGCGCATGGTTTGCGGTTCGGCAAGTTATCGAAAGCTGCCCGAGATGCTGGCGGAGTTGGAAGCGGGAGGGCGGCGCGTCACCGGACTCGCCCTCGACACGGATGAAACGTTCGAAACGGAAATCACGCCACGCGATAATCCCTTTCGCGCGTACGTGACGATCATCGAGGGCTGCGACTACGCTTGCTCGTATTGCGTGGTTCCTCATACGCGCGGCCCGCAGCGCAGCCGCATGAGCGCCTCCATTTTGGATGAAGTCCGTCGTCTGGTTGATGATGGCTACACGGAAGTGCAGCTTCTTGGGCAGACGGTCAATTCCTACCGTGATCCTTCGCCCCGGCATATGAATTTTGTGCAACTGCTGCGCGCCGTCGCGGAAGTTTCCGGAATTCGCCGCGTGCGCTTCATGACTTCGCATCCAAATGACTTCACTCGCGAGATCGTGGACGCGATTGATGCGACGCCCGCGCTTTGCGACCACATTCATTTGCCCGTCCAATCGGGCTCGTCGCGCATCCTCAAGCAAATGCTCCGAACGTATTCCCGCGATGAGTATCTGGAAAAAATCGGCTGGATACATTCCGCACGCCGCCCAATCAGCGTCACCACAGACATCATCGTCGGCTTTCCGGGCGAAACCGAAAATGATTTCGCCGAGACAATTTCTCTTCTAGAAGAGGTCCGCTACGACGGCGTGTTTGCGTTCAGGTATTCACCGCGGCCGAATACCTTGGCGAAGAATATGCCCGATGCAGTCCCTGAGGAAGAGAAGGGAAGAAGGCTCGCCGCGATCCAGCAGCATCAGCGCGAAATTCAGACGTCGAAGAACATGGCCCTGGTCAATCAGCGTTTTGAAGTACTCGTCGACAGCCATCACGAGTCCCGCGGGCAGTGGTCGGGGCGCACAACCTGCAATCGAATCGTAAATTTCACTTCGCCGGAGCAAAATCTTCTGGGACAATACCGTTGCGTGGAAATCACAGCGGCGGGACCGAACAGTTTGCTCGGCGCACAAGTCGAATGAGCGACCTGCGGGAGGGCCCTATGGAGCGTGAAGTCAAAATCCGTGGGTTGATGATGGATCCGGTGACGAACATGCCGGTGGTTGTCCTGCGCGCGGTACAGGGCTCTGGCACGCTTCCGATCTGGGTCGGCATTTACGAAGCGAACGCCATCGCACTCGAAATCGAAAAGGTGCAAACGCCGCGCCCGATGACGCACGACCTGTTGAAAAATGTTCTGATGGGCTTGAATGTTCACGTGCAGAGAGTCGTCGTCTGCGACCTGAAGGACGATACATTTTACGCCGTAATTTGGATGGAGCGCGAAGGCCAAACCATGTCGCTCGATTCGCGCCCCAGCGATGCGCTTGCGCTTGCGCTGCGGCTCGATTGCCCGATTTTCGTCGAGGAAGAAGTTTTTAAGACTTCCAAAATTTCAAGCAGCGCGACGGAAAAGACCTCCAACGAAGAATTGCGCCGCTGGCTCGAGAACTTGAACGACGAGGATCTCGGCCGTTATAAGATGTAGCTGTTTGTTGGTGCCTTTGTAGCGGCGGGTCCGTCGTTCTTCACGGACCGGGCACGGTTTTGCTTTTGTGCAGAGGCCGATCGGAGTTATCGGCCCGCGCACGCGCGAATAGCTTCAAGAATCTTCCCAGCAAATGAATGCCGGCGGCTCCTCCCGCCTGGAAAATAATTTCATACTTGCAGGTATTTTTCGCTTGCGCATAGCAGGCAGTATCGGTACATTTGGCCTACTTATTGTGGGCTTCTGGCAGACGAACCTATATGTAGGTCTGCTGTTGCCGAAGGAGTGGCGGCGCTTTTGACGAGTGTCCTGGCCATTGCAAATCAAAAGGGCGGCGTGGGGAAGACGACGACCGCGATCAACCTCGCGGCGGCTCTCGCGCTGCGCAAGAAGCGAACCCTTCTCATAGATCTCGATCCACAGTCCAACGCCACCATCGCCTTCGTTGACGCGGGCGATGTGCAAATCTCCATGTTCGACGTTTTCGGCGACCATGCGCCGGAAATGGCGAAAGTCATCAAGCCCACGAAGGATCCGAATCTTTTTCTGGCTCCCGCGAAGCTCTCGCTGGCGCGCCTCGAGCAGCAACTGGCCGGCGCGTTTGACGCTCCTTACAAATTGAAGGACGCGCTCGCGCCAATCCTGAAGGATTTCGACTTCGTTGTGATGGATACGCCGCCGGCGCTCGGCATCTTAACGGTCAACGCGCTGGTCGCCGCCACTCATCTGATGGTGCCGATTCAAGCGGCCTACTTCGCCATCGAAGGCACGGACGATTTGCTGGAGACGTATGCGCGCATTCGTTCGCGTCCGAATCCTGACCTGAAAGTCCTCGGCGTGGTCATCACGCTTTTCGACCGCCGCACGAATATTTCGCGCGACACGCACGAGCAGATTCGCGCCGTCTTTGGCGACGCGCTTTTCAAGACGCGCATCAGCAAGAATGTGCGTCTCGAAGAAAGTCCCGCGTACAAGGAAACCATTTTTGCGTTTGCGCCCAAATCGACCGGCGCAGAAGAATATAAGAAGCTCTCTCAGGAGGTCATCCAACGTGTCGAAGCGGATCGGGTTACCCGTCACACTCAAGATGCGGCATGACGCGCATTATGTAGAAACACTAACGAGTTTCAGCGGCGCGTCGATTGGCCGGATGATCCCCATTGATAAAGTGCATCCGAATCCCGACCAGCCGCGCAAAGCGCTCGGCGATTTGTCGGAGCTGATTCAGTCTGTGCGGGAAAAGGGCGTGCTCGAACCGCTGCTCGTGCGCTACATGCCGCGCGAAGACGCGTACTACATTATTTCCGGGGAGCGCCGTTACCATGCATCGCGCGCCGCGGGATTGCGCGAATTACCCTGCATTGAAAAAATCGCCGACGACGCGGAAACGCTCGAGCTCGCACTCATCGAAAATCTCCAGCGCAAGGATTTGACCGCCTTCGAGGAAGCGGACGGGCTTTTCCGTTTGGCGGAGCAGTTCGACTACACGCACGACGACATCGCCAAGAAAATTGGCCGCGCGCGCTCGTCCGTCACGGAAACTCTTTCCATTCGCATGATTCCCGACGCGATTCGCCGCTTGTGCATCGAGAAGGGCGTGATTTCGAAGTCGCTTTTGCTGCAAGTCGCGCGCCAGCCCAACGAAAAGAAGATGCGCGAAATGGTGATGCAGATCGCGCAGAGTGGCTTGACGCGCGATGAGGCCCGCCGCGTCCGCCAGGAAGAGAACGACGCCGACACGCGCCCGCGTCCGTACGTCTTCGATTACCATTCCCCGGATTCGGCGTACCACTTCCGCATCCAGTTCCGCCGCAGCCAAATCTCGCGCGACGAGCTGATTCGCTCCCTCCGCGAAAT
>DATEHB010000177.1:0-3668 GCA_035279805.1 Candidatus Acidiferrales bacterium | reverse complement strand
GTGCATGGGCGGGTTGGAAAGGACGCCGCGACTGGCTGAGACGAAAATGCTTTCGGTGCCGGCGACGATGGGAGTGTTGCATCCGGTGATTTTGCTTCCGATGGACTGGCGCGAATGGGATGAGGCGACGCTCGATTCAATTCTGGCGCACGAAGTGTCGCACGTGGCGCGTCGCGATGCGCTGACGCAGAGACTGTCGTTGATTCACCGCGCGATTTTCTGGTTCAGCCCGCTCTCATGGTGGATTGACCGTCAAATCACGGAGCTTGCGGAAGAGGCGAGCGACGAAGCGGCGTTGGCGGGCGGGGCGGATCGGACGCGATACGCGGAAACGCTGCTGGGATTTTTCGCGGAGCTGGAAGCCGCGCCGGGAAGAATCCATTGGGAGGGCATCTCGATGGCGAATGGATGCCGGGCGGAGAAACGCGTGGAGAGAATTCTGTCGTGGAAGGGGCCTATTTCGATGAAGAAACGCCTGGCGGTGATGATTGTTGCGGTTGCGGCGCCGCTGATTATCTTTGCCGCGTCCGTGCATCCGTTGATTGCGTCCGCGCAGGACAAACCGCAGCAGGACGGAAAAAACGTAATCGTGCCCGGCGGGCCGAAAGCTCCGGCATTGCCGAAGGCGCCCAAGGGCGGAGTTGCTTCCGGCGTGAACGGCGGCGTCACAGCGGTGGCACCCATCGCACCGGCGCTTGCCAGTGCGCCTGAGGGCGGCGCTGCCGCGCCTGCATTGGCTCCGACGCCGAAAACAGGCCCGGTCGCTCCAGCAAGCATGACTCCGCCGGATCCTTTCAGCGCGCCTGCCGTTGCGGGTCCAATCGGAGCGCGTTCTGTGCGACCCGCTCTTATGTCGGTGCCCGGCGCGCCTGAGCATCCGCCAATCGTGCCCGGCCCTATCGCAGGCGATCCTTTCGCACCCAGCTCAGCGACACCTGCAGTTGCCAGCCCGACGCCGTACGCAAGCTTCGCGGACATTTCTCCCGCTGCAATGGTAGCGCCGGAGGCGCCTCAATCGATCGTGGTCGTCGGCTCCTCCGTATCTGTGCAGGACGCGGAAGAGCAATTGCGCGCCGCGAAAAAGGCGCTCCGAGACGTGGGGTCGGCTTCGAGCGCCAATGTCTCTGCCTTGCGCGCGGCGCAGCAGAGCCTTGCGGAGGCTCGCACGGCGTTGGCAGAGGCACGCGCGGCAATGCGCGAAGCGCAAGAGCAGTCTGCCAGCGGCAACACGATCATTAACGGCAGCATTTCAATGGGCAGCGGACCACGTTACGTCATGATGTACGGCAATTCGAACGACATCAGCATGTCCGGCAGCGACGAAGACCTGGAGCATGCGCAGAGGCTTCGCAAAAAAATGGGTGGAGGAGATTTGATCTGGTTCGAGCACGACGAAAAGTCTTATGTGATCACGGACCCGGCGTTTATCGCGAAAGCTAAGGAGCTTTTTGCGCCCGAGGAGGCGCTTGGGAAGCAGCAGGAAGATCTGGGGCGTCAGCAAGAGGCGCTGGGTGCGCAGCAAGAAAAGCTCGGCGAACAAATGGAAGATGTGAAGGTGAAAGTGCGGGATATTACGCCGGAACTGGAAGAAATTCGCGCACGGTTGAAGGAACTGCAGGCGACGGGCGCGACACAACGAGAACTGGGACGGTTGCAGTCGGAACTCGGCCAGCTGCAAGGCGAGGTGGGGCGCTCGCAGTCGCGGGCAGGTGCTGGACAAGGGGAAATCGGGCGCCAGCAGGGAGAGCTCGGACGTAAGCAGGGCGAACTTGGCAGGCGGCAGGGCGAATTGGGCCGCCAGCAAGGCGAGCTTGCGAGGAAAGCGGCGCGCGAGTTGCGCGGGATGTTCGACGACGCGATTGCGAAGGGCATTGCGAAGCCAGAGTGAAGCAGGTTTCAGTGGGCAGTGGCCAGTGAGCAACGGGTTGAGCATTCGGGACTTGGAAAGAGGAGTGAAAGCGATGAGGAAAATGTCTGCAATCAATTTGTGGCGTTCCGCGGCAATGGCGGCGCTTGTCCTTGCGATGGGCGCGGCGTCTCCGGGTGCGAAAGCGCAATCGAAATACGCGAACGACACGTTTATGGTCGTTAGCCGTAGCGACGGCGAGCGGGTGGACATGCACGTCGAAGGGCGTGGCGACCATTGCTGGGCCAGCACCTCCAACGACGACGGTGTTGGAATCAGCATAGGCGACAGCAAATGTACGCTGTGGGATGAAAGTGCGGATGATGAGGCCGCGTTCCACGCGAGAATTGAACCGGCGAAAATCACATTTCGCCTTAACGGAAAATCGTACGCAATTACCGATACGGCCACTGTGAAGCGGGCGCGGAGCCTGTTCGATCGCCTTGTAACCATTGAAGAACAACAATCCGATCTTGGAGCGAAGCAGCGCACGCTGGGAGCGAAGCAGAGAGAATTTGGGCGGCAGCAGCGGGAAGTGAAAGTAAAAGTGCCGGACATGAGCGCGGACATACAAAAAGTGGAAACCGATGCGAAGCGGTTGAGCACGCAAGGCGGGACACAATCGGAGCTTGGCGACCTGCAGTCTGAGATTGGGGATTTGCAAAGTAAGCTCGGTGATTTGCAGTCGCAAGCCGGAGACGAGCAGTCGAACCTTGGCGATCAACAGTCGAAGCTTGGCGATCAGCAATCCGCGCTTGGCGATCAGCAGTCCGCGCTGGGGGACGAGTCGGAGAAAATTGCGAACGATGTGGCGACCCGGCTGCATGCCATGCTGAGTGAAGCTGTGCAGAATGGGACGGCTAAGGCGGAATAGGAACGCCAGTGGCGAGTGAAAGTCGAAACGCGAAAAGGCCAAAGCAGATCCCTCGCTCCGGCGAACGACGTCGGGCTCGGGATGACAACGTGGGGGAAGGATAAACAGGCGCACGTACACAAGCAGATTCATCGGGCGGAGGACTGACCTCGGAGTGACAGAGTGCAGGTGATAGTCGAGAGTTAATAGCCAAGAGTCAAGAAACGAAAAACAAGAAGCAAAAAGCAAAAAGCAAAAAGCAGAAATCAGAAACCAGAAAGCATATCCGTTGTCGTAAGGCCCCTCCGAATGACCATGAGGATGGGATAAATAATCGAGCTGCCGGCTCCTTGGTCTGTCTTGACATACGAAGTCCTTCGTAGTAATACACAGAAGCGGGAGGTGAAGGATGAACGCGCTGTTGCAGGACATTCGGTACGGGCTGCGGATGTTGGGGAAGTCGCCGGGGTTTGCGGCGGTAGCGATCCTGACGCTGGCGCTGGGGATTGGCGCGAACGCGGCGATCTTTCAGTTGATTGATGCCGTTCGCCTGCGAACCCTGCCGGTAAAGGATCCTGACACTCTCGCCATCGTGCACATCAACAAGAATCATTGGGGAAGCGGCAATTTCAACGGGCCGTATGCGGAATTCACTTTTCCGCTGTGGCAGCAGGTCGAGCAGCGCCAGCAGGCGTTTTCGTCTATCGCCGCGTGGGGCCAAGACAGATTCAATCTGGCCAGGGGCGGTGAAGTGGACATGGCGCAAACGATTTTAGTCAGCGGCGATTTTTTTTCCACGCTGGGCGTTCAACCTTTTCTCGGACGTCTAATTTCCGCGTCTGATGACCAGACGGGCTGCGCGGGGGGCGTGAACCTGAGTTACGCATTCTGGCAGCGGCGCTATGGCGG
>DATEHB010000176.1:0-11254 GCA_035279805.1 Candidatus Acidiferrales bacterium | reverse complement strand
GTTCGCCTGAGTGTTGGAACAAGAACGGCTGTGGCGCGAAGGGCATTGCTGGGTTTTGTCGTGGCCGTGGCGCTGCTGGCGCTGTCGCCGGCTGGGCTTTCCGACGATCGCACGGTGATTCACCCGGGCTTCAATCTCTTTTCTCCCGAGCAGGATATTCAATTGGGGACAAAAGCGTCGAAGCAAGTGCCGCGCCAGTTTCCACTGCTCAAAAATAAGCGAGTCGATGCATATTTGCAGCGGCTTGGCATGCGATTGGCGGCGCACGCGCCAGGCTATAAATATCCGTACGAATACAGGTGCGTTAACAGTGAAGCGATCAATGCATTCGCGCTGCCGGGGGGCTTCGTTTACGTCAATCGCGGCGTGATTGAGAATGCGGACAGTGAAGCGCAACTCGCGGCGGTGATGGCACACGAGACTTCGCACGTGGCGCTGCGACATGGCACGAACCAGGCGACGAAGGCGTACGGGGCGCAAGCGGGGCTCAGCGTTGTTGGCGCATTGATCGGCGGCGACAGGGCCGCTGCGGTCATAGAGCAATTGCTGGGCGGCGTGGGCGTCCCGCTTGTATTTTTGAAAATGTCGCGCACCGACGAGAGCCAGGCGGACATTCTGGGTGCGCAAATCCTGCACGACGCCGGATATGATCCGCAGGCCATGGCGGATTTTTACGAGAAACTCGAAAAACTTCCGCAGCCTCCGGAATTTTTCAGCGACCATCCGAGTCCTGAGCGCCGCGTGGAACGTGTCGACCAGGAAGTTGACCGGCTAAATGGCGCGCCGGCGAACGCGACGCACGATTCGCGCGAATTCGAAGAGATTAAGCGCTACGTGAAATCGCTTCCCCCGCCTCCGCCACCGCCAAAGCAAGCCGCGGGCGCGGCTGACGGCGCTGCCGGCGGGCCAACGGCACCTTCGGCTCAATACAATTCGTTTGCGAACGGCGAAGTTACTCTGTCGTATCCGGATAATTGGAAATCGCAGGCGCAATACGGAGGAGCGACGCTCGCTCCCGAGGGAGGGATTGTCAACGACACGCAAGGGAAACCGACGGTGGCGTACGGAGTAATTGTCAGCGTGTTTGCGCCGCAAAATATTTCCGGAAGCGCGCCGACGCTGGAGCAGTCCAATGCGCAACTGATCGCCAATCTCCAGCAATCGAATTCGAAATTGAGCGTGATGCGCGCGGCCGAGCCGGCAACGCTCGGCGGTCTGCCGGCGCTTTCCACGTATCTGCAAAGCGATTCGCCTGCCGGGGGCGCCGAAGCGGATTGGCTGGTGACAACGCTGCGGCCGAACGGCCTCTTCTATGTGATCTGCATTGCACCGCAGAAAGATTACGACGCGTACAGCAGCGCCTTCCGCGCCGTGATTCATTCCGTGCGGTTTCCGAACCAGTGATGGTCCGGGACTCGGAGAAAATCCAATTCGGGGAGCGGTGTTTCTTTATGCTTCGGCGGATTTTTCGGCGGGCTCGTCGAGGCTGCCGCCGTAAATTGCGGGAACCTGAGCGCCCATCGCGCGCAGATATGCGGCGAACTGGCCGCGATGGTGAATCGTGTGCGAGAGAATCATCTGGAGATAAAGCACGGCGGGATAATCGAATTTCCGCAAAAATGAGAGAGGGCGCGCAAAATATTCGCCGCTCAGCTTTGATGCTTTCTTGAAATTCGGCTCAAACTGCTCGTCGTACCACGCGATCACGTCCGCGGCGGTTTTGATTTCAGGCGGCACTTTGCTGCTGACGCCCGCATAGAACTGCCCCTGAAAAATGGAATCGAGAAACCAGGTTTCCATAATGACGATGTGCCAGGCGAGTTCGAGGGCGGTTCGCGCTTTGGGATGAATGCGATAGCCCGTTTGATTTTCGGGCAGCGCGGCAAATACCTTCCGCGTGATTTGCGATTCGCGCTGCAAATCCGAGAGCAGATGGCTGGAGAGTGTGGCGGCTTCTTCCGAGGTCATGGCGTGCTCCCGACAGGTGGTGGAACAGAAGTATATACGTCCCCGCGTATTTAGACGCCATTATTGCGGGACGGGTTTCTAACGCGCCGACCAGAGACGTTTACGCCGTAGGGATGACGGTGGTCGCAATTTTGTGCGGCGTCGCATCGAGATGCTGACGCGGCTTCCAGCGAAGAATCGGTTTGCGTGCGGCGGCGACTTCATCAAGGCGGCCGACGCGCGTTGTATGCGGCGCCGTTTTCACAAGCTCGGGATTCGCTTCCGCTTCGGCGGCGATTGCGCGCATGGCGTCGATGAAAAGATCGCATTCTTCTTTCGACTCGGATTCTGTGGGCTCGATCATGAGCGCACCGGGAACGATGAGCGGAAATGCAGTCGTATAAGGGTGAAAGCCGTAATCGATGAGGCGCTTGGCAATGTCCATGGTGTTGACGCCGCGCTTTTTTTGCCGCGCGTCGCTGAAAACCACTTCGTGCATCGAGGGCAAATTGTACGGCAAGTCGTAAGAATCTTCGAGGTGCTTGCGGATGTAATTTGCGTTGAGGACGGCGTCTTCGGTGGCCTGCCGGATTCCGGGGCCGTACGCGAGCGTGTAGGCCAGTGCGCGGAGTAGCACGCCGAAATTGCCGCAATAGGCGCGAACGCGTCCGATGGATTGCGGACGATTGAAGTCGAGCGCGAACTTGCGGTCGTGTTCGCGAACGACCGGCACGGGCAAAAACGGCTCGAGGATTTTCTTGATCAGCACGGGGCCAGCGCCGGGACCGCCGCCGCCATGCGGAGTGGAAAAAGTCTTGTGCAAATTGAGGTGCATGACGTCAACGCCGAAATCGCCGGGGCGCGTGACGCCGGCGAGCGCGTTCATGTTTGCGCCGTCCATATAAAGCAGCGCGCCGCGTTCGTGGAGAATCGCGGCAATTTCCGCAATGTTTTCTTCGTAAACGCCGAGCGTTGAGGGGTTCGTGATCATGAGGGCGGCGACGTCTTCGGTGACGAACTGGCGAAAATGCTCGATATCGATTTGGCCGCGTTCGTTGGACTTGATGTTTTCGACTTCGTAGCCGGCAATCACGACGGACGCGGGATTGGTGCCGTGCGCGGAATCCGGGATCAGAACTTTCTTGCGTGCGTTGCCCTTGCTTTCAAGATAGGCGCGAATCAAAAGCAAGCCCGTCAATTCGCCCTGCGCGCCGGCGACAGGCTCGAGCGATGCAGCGTTCATTCCGGTGATTTCGAGCAGGCACTTTTCCAGATCGTGCATGATGCGGAGGCAGCCCTGCGATACTTCGCCAGGCTGAAGCGGGTGCTCGGTAGCGAGGCCGTCGAGGCGCGCGACGAATTCATTCACGCGCGGATTGTATTTCATGGTGCAGGAGCCGAGGGGATACATACCGAGATCGATGGCGTAATTCCACGTGGAAAGGCGCGTGAAATGGCGAATCACTTCGATCTCGCTGACTTCGGGGAAGCCTTCGACGCCGCCGCGCGCAAATTCCGCGCCCAATTCTTTCACGGCGTCGATGGCGGGCACATCAAGAGGCGGCAATTCGATGCCGCGCTTGCCCGTGACGGACTTCTCAAAAATCAGGCCCTCATTTTGATTGACGTGGCCGCGCGCCTTCCTGACTCCGTTGCTGATTGCTTCAAGATCAGTCGTTGAGTGCTTTTGGTTCAAAACTTCCGCTCCTTATGACCCGGATTGCACAATACCCTTTACGGCCGCCGCGAGCCGCTCGATTTCAGCGCGCGGAGTTAGTTCGGTGACGCAAATCAAGCCGCGCTTCTCCTGCCCGGGATAATATTTGTCGAGCGCCAGCGGGCCGATCATTTTCTGCGCGAGCAATTTCCCGTTGATCTGTCTGACGGGACGAGGAAATTCCACGACGAACTCGTTGAATGTTTTTCCGGAGAAGGGAAGCGCTACGCCGGGAATTTGTTTCATCGCATCGCGGGCGAAATGGGCTTTGGACAGATTTTGCGCCGCGAGTTCGCGCAGGCCGTCTTTGCCGAGCAGGCAGAGATGAATCGTGACGACGAGCGCGTAGAGGGCTTCGTTGGTGCAAATATTCGAGGTGGCCTTCTCGCGGCGGATGTGCTGTTCGCGCGTCGCCAGCGTGAGGCAGAAGCCACGGCGGCCAGCGGCGTCCGTGGTCTCGCCGGCGAGACGTCCCGGCATCTGGCGAACGAATTTGTCGCGCGTGGCGATTACACCGACGAAGGGACCGCCATAGCTTGGTGGCACGCCGAAGGTTTGCGCTTCCAATGCGACAATGTCGGCCTCTTCGGGCGGCTTGATGATGCCGAGAGCGAGCGGCTCTGTGATGCAGTCGATGAGAAGCGCGCCGTTTGCATGCGCTGTCTCTGCAATGGGGCCAAGCGATTCGAGTACGCCGAAGAAATTCGGAGATTGCACGACTACGGCCGCGGCTTCTTTCCAGGAACTGCCGGGAATTGAGGCGGCGTCAATTTGCCCAGACGGCGCGAATCCGAATTCCTCGACTTCGATGCCCAGATGTTTCGCGTACGTGGCGAGCACGTGGCGGTATTCCGGATGCACAGTACGCGCGACGAGCACGCGATGACGCCGCGTGAGGCGTTCGGCCATCAGCACGGATTCGGTGAGCGCCGTGGAACCGTCGTACATCGAGGCGTTGGCGACTTCCTGGCCGGTGAGTTGCGACATCAAAGTCTGGAATTCAAAAATGGCTTGGAGCGTTCCCTGCGAAATTTCGGCCTGATAGGGTGTGTAGGATGTCAGGAATTCGCCGCGCTGCACGAGGGCGTCCGTGACGACGGAACGCACGTGCTGGTAGACGCCCGCTCCCAAGAATGAAGTGTAACCGCGCGAATTTTCGGCTGCGCGCGCCTTGAAATAATCGATGATTTCCATTTCCGAGAGCGGGCCGGGCAATTTAAGCGGCTCGCGGAGCCGGTATTTCGCGGGGATCGTTTCAAAGAGCGTTTCAATCGATTTCACGCCGATGGCGTTGAGCATCTCGCGGCGTTCGGATTGGCTTTTGGGGAGGTAACGCATCAGGCGGTCTGTTCCTTCTCCTTTTCGGCGACGTATTCCTGGTAAGCCCTTGCGTCCATCAATTTTGCGGCATCCTGAGGATTGTCGATTTTAATTTTTACGAGCCATGCGGAGCGGTGCGGATCCTGATTGATTTTTTCGGGCGCGTTTGCAAGCTCGGAATTCACTTCCGTGATTTCGCCACCGACGGGGCTGAAAACCTCGCTGACGGCCTTGACGGATTCGACCGTGCCCAAGACTTCGCCGGCTTTCAGTTTCGCGCCAACTTTCGGCAGTTCAACGAAGACGACGTCGCCGAGGGCATGCTGAGCGTAATCCGTGATGCCGACTGTTCCGGTCGAGCCGCTTATTTGAAGCCATTCATGGTCCTTGGTGTAACGAAAATCTGATGGATACATAGCGTCTCCTTGTGTCGAGAAGAACCGCAGAACGGCTCGCGGAATGCGCGCGAACGGGGACTGCGCACCCAAATGAAAATTATTTTGGCCGTTTGTAGAACGGCACTGCGACAATGTGCGCCGGGGCGACCTGTCCGCGCACGGAAATGCCAATTGGCGCGCCGGGGGCGTTCATTTTTGGCGGCACGTACGCAAAGCCGATGTTCTTTTTTAGAAATGGCGCAGGGCCGCCGCTGGTGACAGCGCCCACTTCACGTTCGCCGTCCAACACCCCATAGCCGTCGCGCGCAATCAATCGCGAATTCATGGCGAATCCGGCCAGAATGCGATTGACGCCCTTTTCTTTTTGCTTCACGAGCACATCGCGGCCAAGGAAATCGCCTTTTTCTACTTTGCAAATCCACCCGAGATTGGCTTCCCAGGGCGTGGTCGTGTCGTCGATTTCGTGGCCGTAGAGAGCCATTCCTGCTTCGAGGCGAAGCGTGTTGCGCGCGCCGAGTCCGCAGGCGGCGATGCCGAGCGGCTGGCCCGCGTCCATCAAGGCGTTCCACATTTTCTCGGAATGCTCCGGGGCAAAATAAATTTCGAACCCGTCTTCGCCTGTGTAGCCCGTGCGCGCGATCAGGCAGTGCACGCTGTTCACTTCGCCAAACGCGAACCAGTAATACTTGATGGACGCGAGAGGGACTTTGGTGAAGCGTTGCAGAAGCTCCAGCGCTCGCGGTCCCTGAATGGCAAGCTGCGAGTAGCGCGAGCCGGCGTTTTCAACCTCGGCGCCGAATTTATTGTTCTCGCGAATGTGCGCGTAGTCGTGGTCTTGATTACCGGCGTTGACGCACAAAAAATAATGCGCGCCGGAAATTTTGTGGACGAGGAGGTCATCGACGAAGGTTCCGCGAGGCGTCATCAGGCCGGAATAATGCGCCTGGCCGATGGCCAGTTTCGCGGCGTCGTTACAGGAGACGTGCTGGACGAGCTCGAGCGCATGGGGTCCGCGAATTTCGATTTCGCCCATGTGGCTGACGTCGAAGAGGCCAACACGAGCGCGAACGGCTTCGTGCTCAGCGAGAATGCCGGTGTATTCGACGGGCATGTCCCAGCCGCCGAAGTTCACCATCTTCGCGCCCATCCGGCGGTGCACGGAATTCAAGGCTGTTTTGCGCACTTCGGCGGTGGCGGGTGTGCTCACAGGAAAATTTCTCGCTCACGAAGCAAAGAAGTGAAACTAGCATGCGTGCATAGACGTGTCAAGAAACGCGGGCGTTCGCATCCACACGCGTTGTGTGGGTTTCCTCGAGAGACATCACCTACAACAAGGAGCGCGCCGATATAGGCTAATCACGGTATCGATTCGGGCAGGACGCGCCGTTACTCTGGAGACGGCCGAGGGACCTACCAATGGAAGAGAGCCATTGCAGCTCGAATCTCATTGGAGCCCACGAGCGTCTTCCCAGCATTTATTCATGGTTTTGCCGACCACGACGGGGACCAAAGCCAATTTCGCGGTTAAGGAGAGCACATGGCTGGTGAATCGACCAAGAGACAGCTGGAGAAGGGCGACCAGAACGAGAAGGAGAAACGACGTAAGGGTGGTCAACAAGACGGAGGACACGGGCAACAAGGGAATCAAGAAAACAGCGGCCGGAACGAAAGCCAAGGACAAGAAGGTCAGCAGCACGGGCAAGGCCAGCATGGGGACCGAGGTGAACGCGGGCAGCACGGAGAGCAGAGCGGGCAAGGCGGGCAGGGCGGAAACCAAGGGCAACACGGTCAGCAGCACGGGCAGGAAGATCGCGAGAAGCGGGACAAGGATCGCGACCAGAAAAGCGATCGCCGGCAGCGCAAGCAATAAGTATAAGTAGTAGAGGCTGTGAGAGTCGGGGGGAAGCGTGCCGTGAGCTTCCTCTCGATTGCTTTGAAGGATATTTCGACAAGGAGTTGATGGCGATGAGAAGAAACGCAGATTCGAAGAACGCATGGTCATTTCTTGTGGGCCTCGGAGTAGGCGCGGCCGTGAGTCTGCTGCTTGTGCGGAAGTCAGGGGACGAAATGAGGGAGTGCCTGGCGGATGGCGTGAGAGCAGGAAGGAATGCAGCGGCGATGAAGGTGCAAAAATGGGCGCGGCGAGCCGAGAAGGCGGCGTTGCCTGTGCGTGACTCCGCAGCGCGGGTGGCGGAGCAGATCGAGGACGCGCTGCCGGAATAATTCCACGCGAAATTGGGCAAGATTTCCTTGCGCTATCTTTGGACGACAGAAAACAGAAACACGCTTGTCGCGTGCGCCGCGATGCCCTATATTGAGGCGAGAGTTCGCGGAGCGTTCAATGGCCGGACCCGTCGTATGCGTGCAGTGCGACAAGACAGAAGAACATTGCGGTTGCGAGAAATACTGTACGTATTGCCAATCGCAACAGGGGATTCGGCTGTGCGAGGATGGCCTGTATTACTGTCCTGATTGCCGCGAAGCCTGCGAAGTGCATGTGGCCGACACTCGTGGACACTGAACACAAGCGAACGGAAATGAAGTTCAGCCAAGACGAACGGCTGCTCGCGGGCGTGCGCGGCGCCGTGGAGCACATCGCGAGCCGGCACGGACTCACCGACGAAGAGCGCGTCAACCTGGGCGTGGCGACGGACCAATCGTGCCGCAAAGCTCTGCTCCAAGCGGGCGAGTCTAGCGCTCTTTGCAGCGTAACGATTGATGATTTCGAGGATCGCGTGGAGTTGAGCGTCGAAGGGCCGCGCGGTTCCCAGGGAGCAAGACCGGGTCCGCTTGAGAGTCTGGTGACGGTTACGGCCGATGAACGCGAGAAGGAAATAAAAAGGCGAGTGGATCGGGTTGACTTTGATTCGAGCAACGGCCGCGCACGAACTATCCTCGTAAAATACTTCCACAAAAATCCCGCACGGTCTTGAACGCAGCGATGGAAAGCGCCGCTTAAGCCGCAGGAATTAAATTCCGACGACGAAATACCGCGCTTCATGGCGAAAGTAATGCGGGCCGGGTGAACGACCCGCACTGAAAGCTAGCTCCGGACAGAAGTTTTCGAGAGGGAAGAGAAACGCTTTCTGCCAAAACTTCCCAATCCGAGAAGACCTGTGCCCAGCAGAAGCAGGGTGGAAGGTTCCGGCGTGGGAGAGTAGCTGATGAATTCCTGCGGACTGTCGCTTCCCGTCAAATTATCCGGAGTGATGATTTCAAAGCCGGAAAAATTGAAGGAATTTTCTCCGCCGGCCGCATACCAATTGAGTGCGTCGGAATACCACGTGGCTGCGCCGGCTGTGTAGCCGCTCGATCCGGTGGCCGAAGGCGTGAAAAGCGCCCAGAGAGCGAAATTGATGTCGCCAGCCTGCCCCGGATTTGCTTCGAACTTCGTAAAGAGCCAGGCCGCCTCGTCGTATTGTTGAGTGTCCGCAGAGCCAAAGCGCGTGGTGCTGAGGTCAGCAAACGTAGAAATATGACCCTTCCAGCCCTCGCCAATGGTGACTTCGTGACTAAAGTCGTCACAGATGACCGGAATGGATGGGCCGCCGTTGATGCTTAGATAGTACGGTGCAACGTAAACGCCGCCCTGATTCGCGCCGCCGACGCCCTTCAACTGAATATCGACCGAGCCGGCCATCGCGGGAAGGCTCGCTCCGAGAGTTGCCAGGACCAAAACGAAAAGGGTCCGCTTCAAGTGTCCTCCAGCCTAAGGAAATGGTTTCGGAATATGAAGTAGCATCCGGCCTGCCAATTGCGAGAAACAACTTGCGCTGTGCAGATTGGATTTAGGAGCGCGCCAGAGGCGATTGGAAAAGAATGAAGGAAGAAGTTTGCATCGGAAGGAAAATTGGATTCATCGAGAGCGGCGGACGCAGGCCCAGTACAATAGTACCGGAGAAATCAAAACTACGAATCTGCCATTGAAAATTCCATGAATGCCCGACTACATGGGGAACGCGAACGTCCGGCTGCGAATCATGGAAGTGAGCTGCTCGTTCGTGACAGGCATTTCGACATTAAGGTCATTGCCGGAAGGGCTGACAGTGACGCTTTCGAGGGCCTGCGCCAGAACGGGATCCGACTGCTGAATCTGGTAGCGGCGCATCACGATGCCGCCCTGGAGCATGGCGGCCAGCTGATTCGCGTCTTCGGAAGAATTGCAGACGGCTTGGAATTTTGCGTTGATGCCATCGCCGGCTTGCACCTGAATTTCCATGTTGTGAATGCGGTCGAGAATCGAGGAAGCCTGGGGAAACTGACTTGCTTGCGGGAGGAGTTGGTGCAAGGCGAGCTGTGTGTTGGTCTTGTCGAGGACGGCCCATACGGTGCCGCTGCCGTTCACGGCGTTGATCAACGGGAAGAGATCCGGGTTGGATAACAGGCTTTCCCCGCCGCCAAAGCGAATGTTGATGAGTTTTTCGAGGATGTCGCGCTGGCCGAAGGCGGCCGTATTGCTGTCCAAAAAGAAAAAGAAAATATCATTGGGCCCTGAACCGCTCCCGAAGGCCCACAATTTATAGCCGTGGATTTCGACGTTGGGGATTTTCTGCGACGCGAACCGCGATTCAGTGGAACGTGGAGAAAACGCGCCGAGCGCGACTCCGGCGATTTCGTACGGATGTTGAGAATTCGCTGAGGTGGCGCCCCAGGCGACTTCGTCAATCTGCGTGTCGGGGTCTATGCCAGCAGAGCGCAGGAATTGTTCGAACTGGCGATAGTTCGCGGGAAGCATTTGCTGCTGAAGCTGCAAAAACCAGGGATGCTTGCGCGCTTCCTTCAGATCGGCGTAGGCGAGTTCGCTGACATCTTTTGGGAACAAGCCGATGATGTCCGTGCCAAGCGTGTTGGCGGCGGCAGACGAAGGAATCAGCGCGACGGCGGCAAAAATCACGGCGGCAAATACGGTTGTGAATGCGGCGACGAATTTCCTGTCTCGAAATAATTTCACGTTTGGCCCCCCGCTTTGCTGTTATGCACGGACTGCGTTCGCCGTCAGGCGCGATTCGATATTCTGCGATTGCGTGCGCATGGCGGAAACGAACGTCGCGTCGGTGATGGAATCGAGATTGATGGCGACATTTGCAAGCGCGCCGCGAGCCCCCGCGGCGGCCATCAAGCGGGCGACGCGAAGGTCTGAAAGCATAGAAGCGCTGGAGATGGCTTCCAGTTGCCCGATGCGTTCAAAAATGTCCAAAGATTTACGGGCGACGGCCATCGGAACTTCTGCAGCGCCGCGCGTGGCCATTTGAATGGCTTCTTCGCGACGGCGGGCATCTTCGGGCGAATCTTTCGGCAACTTAAACGCAGCGAGCACGGCGTCGTAGGATTCTGCATCGCGATCGATGGCGTCCGCGAGTTCGCTGGCAGCGGAGCGCATTTCTGCGATGGCGCGGTCCAGTTGGTCAGCATAAGCAGCCTGCGATTTCCTTTTGCGCGACAGGCCCGCGACCATTTGCGCGAGGCTTGCGGCCAGCGCGGCGGCCAGCGCGGAAACGGAACCGCCGCCGGGAGTTGCCGCCGGCTCAGCGACAGCTTCGAGAAACGGCCGCGCGAGTGCGGCGAGTTTGCCCGGGCCGGATTCGAGCGGAGCGCCGGAAAGCGCGGCGGCCAGGCGATTCTCGAACACTTGCGCCGGAGAGAAATTCTCGAACTTCAGGTAGAAATCCGCGGTCATTTCGATGGCGCGCTTGGGAATCAGGCCGACGATTTCGCTGCCGATAATCGAAACGCCATACCGCGCCGCTTCGCTGCGGACCATTTCAAACACGCGATGGAGCGGCGTCTGCTCATAGTCGGTCATGTTGATGGAAACTTGTGCGACGTGGCGCGCGCGAAGATCGACGCCCATGGCTTTCACGTAGCGCAAGCC
>DATEHB010000175.1:0-4624 GCA_035279805.1 Candidatus Acidiferrales bacterium | reverse complement strand
GCGCCGTCGACTTGCCGGCTGTTCATCACTTGCACAAAGAGCTCCAGCGCTCTCATTTGGCCTGGCTGGACGATGATTTCTGGCGCTTCCTGTCGGCGCTCGATTCGCCGGACGTTACGTTTGCGGGCCGGACGCAGGAAGGCGGCAAGCGGCTCGTTTCGTTCGGGCGTGATTCTTGGCGTTGCGGCGCCCGAGACCAAGGGCGTGCGCCCTGCTTGTGCGATCGAGGGAGTCACCGAACTCGTGATTAACTGGCGCGGCGCTTGGTTTCGCGGCCACAAAGTCCAAATCGATGCTGCCAAAATCAGTACAGCCGCGCACGCTGCCGCTGGAATCCAGCGCGCATTCCGCGCGCTCCACCACGCAACGACAGGAGACTCTTCACGAATACGCGCCCGTACGCTTTCGATCAGTTTCAATGAAGGCTCGGCTGCAGTTTGCGCAGTCACGCCAAAGTCAATCGCGTTGAGAAGAATTTGCACGCGCTGAAATTCCGCGCGGCAGCCGGCGCAACCGTTCAAGTGCAATTCCAATTCCGTGCGGCGGTTTTTCTGCAAATCACCCGCGGCCGCGGCCGTCATCCAATCCCGATATCGTTCGCAACTCATCGTAATTTCTCCGCCAACCGTTTCCGCGCCAGACGCAGCCGTGATTTCACCGTGCCCTCTGGCAATCCAAGCAACGCCGCAACTTCGCGCGTGTCGTACCCCTCGATTCCCGCCATCACCATCACGATCCTCAATTTTGCGGGCAACACTTCCATCTCCGCGGCGAGTCGCCCTTGAAATTCCCGCGAAGCCGCGATTTCCTCGGCGGTTTGCGACGTATGTGTAATCCCGCGGGCGTCGTTTGCCGCAGCGTCTTGCTCGCGATTCTCTCGACGGCGCCCTGCGCGGCGATGATCCATCGCCATGCGCCACGCGATGCGCACCAGCCAGCCGCGAAATCGCGTCCGGTCGCGGAGCCGGTGAAAATTTCTGTATGCCCGCATGAGCGCCTCTTGCGCCACGTCTTCCGCTTCTGCGCGGTCGCGCACGATGGCGAGCGCGACTCGAAACGCGAGCGTGGTGCATTCCGACAGCCGCTCCTGGAATTCGCGTTCGAGCGAAGCATCGCCGCTCACTACGGTCTCAGTGCAACTGGCCGCCAGCGCATCCATCGCCTTCCCACTATGCCAGACGCCGCCCGTCGCAAATTGGTTCACTACTTTCATCGGGATCTACGATGCCAGACGTGTGCAATGTGAACCTAAAGGCCGCGCGGCGCAAGACGTTCCAGGGGGCACGAATGCGCAAAGACCTCATGTCAGTTGCGGCAAAAACGGCCGCAACGGGACATGAGCTACAAATCTGAGGGGCCGCCCGCAAGATGTGCGGGTTGACGTGAGGCCTTCCTACGAGCCAATGGGCCAATCCCTTGCGTGGCACGAGTGCGCAGAGACCTCATGTCAGTTGCGGCAAGAACGGCCGCAACGGGACATGAGCTGCAAAGCGCTGCTGCCGAGCTACAAATTCCAAAAAGGGAAAGTTTCCGCATTACAGTCCCGCTTTGAAACACCAACACAAGCTTCGCGGGACCTGCGTGCGATTCTCTAGCGCAAAAGCGAGGGCGGGTTGTACACATTAACGCTGTGTTTTCATTGAACTGCAAGATTACAGACAGGGCCGCTCTTACCTGCGCCGTTGTGGAACATATCGTGCCTTTACTCGATTCGCCGAACGGGTCAAAGGCAAATGTTCTTCTCTCTTCACGAAAACGCGCTGCATCGCGCAAGGCCTTCGCTGAAACACTGCCTTCGCTGCACTCGCCGCTTTCTGGCACTCTGCGTGACGGCAATTGTCACCGCAGCGTTCGTTTGCGGCTGCGGCCTGAGCGGATCTTCTGCGCCGAATCCATCGAATGTAACCATCATCATTCAACCAGCTACGGCTTCCATTCTTCTCGGCGCGACGCAACAATTCACCGCAACGGTCATGGGTGCAAGTTCGAGCGCCGTCAACTGGAGCGTAAACGGCATCGCTGGAGGAAACTCCGTCACTGGCACAATTTCTTCGGCGGGCTTCTACACTGCGCCGCAATCTTTGCCATCGCCACCGAGCGTCACTGTAACGGCCACGAGCCCAGTGGCGCTCTCCAGCGCTTCGGCCAGCGTGCAAATCCAGAGCGGGATTGTCGTCAGCGTCGCGCCTAATTCCGCAAACGTTGCCCCGACCGCGACAGCGAATTTCACCGCGGCGGTGACCGGTACCGGCGCGTCGAGCGCGGCCGTCAGTTGGAGCGTCAACAATATTCCGGGCGGAAATTCGATTCTTGGCGCAATCACAGCGACGGGCTCAGACGCGGCGACATATACTGCTCCTGCACAGGCCCCGGCGCCGCCTACGGTCACGGTTACCGCCACAAGCGTTGCCGATCCCTCGAAATCCGGCAACGCCAGCATCACAATTTCCTGCGCCGCTCCAAATTCAATCTCGCCGGCTTCTGCGAACATTTCCGCCAGCGCGTCCCAAATTTTTTCGGCCTCTCTATGCGTAGGGACGGGCACTGCGATCATGTGGGACGTCAACGGCATCGCGGGAGGCAATTCCACCGTGGGAACCATCACGCCAAGCGGTGCGAACACAGCCACCTATGCGGCGCCTGCAAGCATTCCCGCCACGAATCCTGTAACGATTCACGCGAACGCGAGTTCGCAGTCTGCCTCAGCCGTGGTCACGATCATCAACATTACTCCTGTCTCGGTGACCGTCTCCCCAGCGGCGGCATCCGTGGCCGCGGCGCGGCGCGCGAGTTTCACGGCTACGGTGAGCGGCACGACGAATTCAGCCGTCACGTGGACGGTAAACAACGTGGCCAACGGAAACTCGAGTGTCGGCCAAGTCTGTGCACACGCGTCGAATCCGTGCGTTCCCCCGTCGGGAAGCGAAACCGCCGTCGATTATCTCGCACCGCAGGCGCAACCCCAGCCGAATAGCGTCACGCTTACGGCAATCAGCCAAGCAGCTCCGGCGCAGAGTAGCAGCGCGCGAATCACCATCACGCCTTCCGCGCAACCGGGCGTAAGCATCGCTCCGTTCTACGCGTTTCTCGCGCCGTCGCAGCAATTCCACTTCATCGCAAACGTCACCGGCGTTTCGAATCCGAGCGTCACCTGGGCTATCGCTACCGCCGTGCCCGGTCAGGGCTGCTCCGGCGCTTCCTGCGGCTCGATCGATAATTCGGGCAACTACATCGCGCCCGCCGTGGCGCCCTCGCCGAACGCTATCGCGATCACCGCAATGAGCGTCGCAAGTTCATCGCTCGCCGGAACGGCAACCGTCGCGCTCACTTCCGCGCCAGTGATTGAAACTGTCCTTCCATCGAGTATCGTTGCCGGACCACAAAACAGTTTCCTGCTCGCCGTTCAAGGACTCAACTTCATTGCCTCCACCAGCAGCGGCACGTCGCAACTCCTCATCAATAATTCACCGCACGCCACGAATTGCCCCACGCCCAACCGCTGCACAATGACGCTGCAACCCGCCGACGTTGCCGCTGCGGGCGCACTCTCGGTGGAAATTCAAAATCCGGGAACGCCGCCTGCGCTTTCGAATCCTGTGCAGTTTGTCATTCTTCCAGCCGCAAGTTTTCCCAGCGCGATCGCACTGAGCGCCGCTTCCACGTCTGCCTTCGGCAATGACATCCTCGTCCCGGAAGAAACAACGGCGGGCGCGACAACGTCTCCGGTGAGCGTGGAATTCGTTGGCATGGTCACTCCGGATGGCAGCACATGCACCATTCAGGCTTCGCCGCTCATCGTGACGCGCCCCGCTTCCGGGAGCGCGACCGTGAACATCTGCGTGCAGGGAACTTTTCTCGATCCCACGTTCACCTACGCATTCAGTTCGCCGCAATCGGGCGGGGACATTAGTATCAGCACCGCGTCAATGGCCAGCCTCTTCCCGAATCTCGTCGAGCTGACGCTTACGCTGTCGAGCCAGACCGCGGCGGGCGTTCGCTCGCTTTTCATTACCACGCCCAATGGCGACATCGCCGTCGCCACAGGCATCCTCGAGGTGAAATGATATGAAACCTGCGCTCGTCGATTTGACTTCCGTTTCTTTCGTGATTGCATTTGCGCTTGTGCTGTCGCCTCTCGCGCGCGCAACCACTCTTGCTCCGCTGTCGCTCGCACAGCTCACGTCATCCGCCGTCAGTGTGGTTCACGCGGAGTGCACGGGCAACCAGGCGCTCTGGCGCGACGGAGAAATCTGGACGGTAACGTCATTTCGCGTGCTGGAAAACTGGAAAGGCGATTCGCCGCAGGAAGTCCAAGTGTGGATGATTGGCGGACGCGCGGGTCCGGTGACGAGCTACGTGCCGGGAGCGCCGCGTTTCCGCGCCGGCGAAGAAACGGTTTTGTTCCTCGAACCGGCGGCTTCCAGTTCGTTCAACGGCGCACTCTCCATCACCGCGTGGGGCGAAGGCACGTTCCGCATTCACCGCGATACGCGCACGGGCGAAATGCGCGTGACGCAAGACACCGCCGCCACGCCGGACTTCGATCCCTCATCGCGTACGTTTCGCGCAACGGGCATTCGCAATTGGCCGCTCGCAAAATTGAAGGCGAGTGTCATCGCCGCGC
>DATEHB010000174.1:0-39936 GCA_035279805.1 Candidatus Acidiferrales bacterium | reverse complement strand
AAGCGAACAGCGTTACATAGTTTCCTTTTCTATCTTTGTCAACTGCGGTCAGAGAAGTTGTTGGCGAATAGACACTGAGATCCGCCGGTAGCGCGCTGAAATAAAGAAATGAGAGGCCATTTGCCGGAACGGTCGATAATTTTTGAAATTCGCGGCGAATCGCCGCAGCCCGGAAAAATTCCGAAATCCGTATAGTTGCAGGCGAAGCGTCTTCCATAATTAGGAGAGTTGCGAAAAATTCAGTTGCGGGTCATGAGTATCACCGCGCCTTTCTGCAATGAAAATCAATCACTTAGGGCAATGGAATAAAGTTCGAATGTTTTGGGCATATTCGTGCTCAATATGCTCCCGGTGCCAGGGGATATTCGCCCAGACCGGGGTGTTTTCCAAAATACGAAGTTCAGGCGATCGCCGCTAAGGAGACGTAGATGAATTTTCACGCCGCTGGAAGGAACAGCTTGTTCGCGCTGTTGGTGTTTGTGTTTGGCGCAATTTCGGTTTCGGCGCAGGTGCCAACCGGTTCGATCAATGGAGTTGTGAAGGATAAACAGGACTTGCCTATCAGCGGAGCGGAAATAACCGTTACTGATCTCGAGTCAGGTGCGAAATACACGACCAAGACAGCCTCAAACGGTGGTTATCAGATCACGCAGTTGAATTTCGGCACTTATAAAGTAGAAGCCAATGCCCAAGGGTTCAAAACGGGCGTGGTCACCGATTTGAAGCTCGACGCTGCGACCGCCTTGTCAGTTCCGCCAATCACTCTGGAAGTCGGAGTAGTGACCGAAACTGTGACAGTCGAAGCCGGCGCCGAGACTTTGCAGACCACCAGCGCGGAAGTAAACGATACGGTCACGAAAGATCAGATCGAGAAACTCCCTATCCTCGATCGCAACCCAATGAATCTGCTCGGCACAGTGCCCGGCGTGAACCAGAATGGCAGGACTAACACTGTGATTAACGGTCAGCGAACGTCGTTCAGCACCGTAACGCTAGATGGCATCAATATCCAAGACAACTTTATTCGCGCGAACGATCTGGACTTTATTCCGAATTTGCCGTTCGAAAGCCAGACAGCGGAGTTTACGGTTAACAGCCAGAATGGGAATCCGGCGGTGGAAGGCAGTTCGCAGGTAAGTATCGTGACGCCGCGCGGCACGAACACTTGGCACGGCGAGGGCTTTTGGTATTATCGGAGCAACAAATGGGCGGCGAACGACTGGTTCAATAATGCCAACGGAAACCCGCTACCCGCTCTAAACCAGAATCAGGGCGGCGGTAACGTTGGCGGCCCTATCTTCAAGAATAAGCTGTTCGCGTACGGGTACTACGAGTTCCTCCATCTAGGACAGACCACGCGGCAGTCTACGACTATCTTAATGGCTGGCGCGCGCACAGGCATGTTTACGTATATTCCGCCCAGCTCCACCACGCCGGTAACCGTCAACATATTGGCATTGGAAAATCAGAGTGGCTTTACGAACTCCCAACGAACTACGGTGGCTCCCGTATTTCAAATTGACCCAGCAATCGCCTCTCTGCTAGCTCGCGTTCCTACGACCGCGAATGATCCTAATGTCGGAGACAATCTGAACACCAACGGATTCGACTTCAACGCGCGATCCGACAATCAGCTCAAGAATACCGGATTCCGCCTGGATTTTGAGCCGAGCTCGCGCAACTCATTTTCCGGCACTTATGCCTGGAACCGGCAGACCGTCGACCGGCCCGACATCGACACTTCGTTCAACGTCGTGCCGCTGGTGTCAAACTTCGATACGACGAATTTTCTTGCGGCAGCGTGGCGTTGGAATCCCACGAACTCACTGACCAACGAGGTGCGATTTGGGTTTGACCTCGCGCCAGCCACTTTCAATACCGGCCAGAAGTTTGGGACGCAAATCATCAGTGGCACGATCTTCACAAACCCGGATCCCAACTTCCTGTTCCAAGGCCGCCAAACACACACGTGGTCTTGGCAGGACAATGCAGGCTGGATTCACGGAAACCACGCCTTGAGTTTCGGTACGCAAATACAGCGCGTGACCGTGCGTTCCGAAGGCGATGCCGGTCCCGTAAATCTGGCGCTTGGCTTCAGTTCTGCGAACCCTTATGGGATCTTGCCGCAAGACTTCACAAATGCCGGATTCCCGGTTCCTGCATCCAGCGACCAAGACACGGCAAATGCTCTTCTTTCCACATTGGCGGGCTTTGTGAGTTCAGAGACCGGGACGTTTAACGTGACCAGCCGAACTTCCGGGTTCGTGAACGGTGCGCCTAATATTCGCAATCTCAGTTTCAATGATTGGGCGCTCTATGCCGGGGATTCCTGGCACCTGCGCAAGAACCTCAACGTGAATTACGGTCTGCGGTGGGAATATGTCAGTCCTTACAATGAACGAGACGGTTTGGTGTTGACGCCGGTGATACCGGCAGGACAAACAGTCGAACAGACACTTTTGTCTAACGCGACGCTTAATTTTGCCGGAGGCAGCACCGGACGTCCGATCTACAATAAAGACTTCGACAACTTTGGTCCAAACGTCGGTATTGCGTGGGATCCGTGGGGATCAGGTAAGACCGTCTTCCGTGCGGGATACAGCGTCCATTTTGTGAATGACGAGACGATCCGTGCAGCTGACAACGCGGTGTCAGGGAATGCGGGCCTCAGCTCCAGCGTAACCGACCAAACAGTCTCCAGCACCGTGAGCGGGCAACTGACGGCAAACGGAATCACTCCTTTGCCGGCGATAACTACACCCACGTTCCAAGTCCCCATAACGTTTGCGCAAAATGAGGCGATTCTGGGGGGTCCGGCCAACAACGCCGGGTTCGCGATTAACCCTGACATCCAGACTCCTTACGTTCAGGACTGGAATGTGTCGGTTCAGCACAATCTCGGGCGGGACACAACAGTCACCGCCTCGTATCTGGGAAATCACGGCACCAGGCTCTACCGCGGTATCGACATCAACCAAGTGCTTTTGCTCCCCAACGGCTTTCTGGCTGATTTCAATCGCGCGCGGTCGAACGCGTTCCTCGCCCAGGCTGCTGGAAAAGGGTTCAATCCTAGCTTCGACAACACTGTTCCGGGAAGCCAACCGCTTACCGTGTTCCCGAACGTGGGCAAGGGTGGCGACTTCGGAAGCTCGACGGTTATTGCAGACATTCGACAGGGAGCCGCCGGCACACTGGCAGACTTCTATCACACACAGCTCCTCGAGGGCTCCGTGCAATTCGTTCCAAACGATTTCATTCGCGGCGGGGATCTTCTTACGAATTTCTCCAACTCCACGTTTAACGCAGGGCTGGTTGAGATTCGCCGGCGCATCCGGAACGGACTGAGCGTCCAGGCAAGTTATGTTTACAGCAAGACGCTGACCGATTCCAGCGGCAGGGGGCAAACCAAATTTGATCCGCTGCTCGACAACGCGAATCCGCGAGCCGAGCGGGGCCGAGCGGATTTCGATATCACGCACGCTTTCAAGGCCAACTTCATCTACGATCTGCCTTTCGGAAATGGCCACAGAATGTCACCCTCCAACGGATTCGTGAACAGGCTGGTCGGCGGATGGACTATTTCGTCCATCTTTACGTGGCAAAGTGGCTCGCCTTTTTCGATCCTTTCAGCGCGCGGCACAGTGAATCGTAGCGGTCGTTCCGTAAACGAGACTGCGGACACGGGGCTGTCGATATCGCAACTTCGCGGCGATTTAGGCCTGTCTTTCCCGACCTCGTCCGTTGGCAAGGTGCTCTTCATCAATCCTTCGTTAATCGGTGCGAACGGACGCGGAGCCCCGAATGACGCGCTCACTTGCACTCCGATTGCTCCGAATGGATTCTGCAATCCCGCACCTGGAACCGTGGGGACGCTGGAACGCAATGCATTCAACGGGCCGTCGTTCTTCAACGAGGACCTTGCCGTTTTTAAGCAAATTCGAATCACGGAGAGAACCAAGCTCGAATTGAGGGGCGAAGCGTTTAACGTACTGAATCACCCGACATTTTTCGTGGACAATCAGAATATCAACAGCACACAGTTCGGCGTGAGCAACAGCACCGTCTCCACACCGCGCATTCTGCAGATCGGTGCGAGCTTCATCTTCTAGTCGAAGTCGTTTGATCTAGAACGAACCGCGGGCCGCGAGAAATCGTGGCCCGTTTTCTTTGGGGGGCCAGGGAAACGCGGCAACAGCGCTGTGTGTGGAGCCTGCCGAGTGTTACAATGTTGTCTTACCTGCCGGAGGCGCTAAGCGTGGCCGCTCCTGCTTGTTCTCACAGCCGCACGATTCTCGTCGCGAAGGATGAAGATGAGGAATATCTCGAATGCCTCGATTGCGGCGAAATCTTTGAGTCCGCCGAACGCGAACCATCGTCTCCGAACTACAACGAAACGCTCGCTGATGCCTAACCGCTTCTAGCGTTACAAAAACAACCGAACCCATTGCGACTACCTCGTCTCCCGGTCTCAACGAAATGCTCGCCCGAAGTCCAACAATTCGCAGCGTCAGGAGAAATTAGCGGCGGCGTGATTGCCTCTGGCGAATCCGGGTCAAATTGTGAAATATTACGGCGCGAACTACCCGGGCTCGGTGGCGATTGTGTTCGAGGAGGCGGCTATGCGCAAAATGATTCTTTGCGGAATGGTATTTCTGCTGGTGGCGTCAGGCAGTCTCGCTCAGGAGACAGCCACGGAGCGCGAAGCCGCACCCGACGTCGTGAAGCAAATTCAGCAGCTTGAGCAATCGCTCGACGTGCCGTCAATGGTCGCCAAACTTACCGCGCCTGACAAGAATCGCGACGAAGTGGTCGCGCGTGTGAAAGTGCTGATGCAAACGGAATTGCTGCCCATATCTGATTGGATCACACAGCATCCGGAGATCGGTTTCACGGAAACGCAAGCCGTGGCGAAGCTGACTGCGTACCTGCAAGCGCACGGTTTTGACGTCACGCCTGGCGTCGCTGGTTTGCCCACGGCCTTCGTTGCCGAATATCGACGTGGCACAGCCGGCCCTAATCTCGGCGTCATCGTCGAGTACGACGCGCTGCGAGGAACGAAGGGACCATTTCATGGCGATCAGCATAGCGCGCAGGGCCCGGTTGGCCTGGCCGCAGCCATCGCCGTATCGGAATTTCTGACGCGCACGCACGCGCCCGGCACCGTCACTGTGTACGGGACGCCGGGCGAAGAAATGATGCCTCCGGATGCCAAAACCGTGATGTGGAACGCGGGAGTCTTCAAGGGCGCGGATGTGATCGTGCGCAGCCATTCGCTGATGGTCACCACGCGGCCCGCGCCAGGTTTTGGCACCTGCTGCATGAATATCGACGGCGTGGAGTACACATTCTATGGTGCGCCCGCGCACGAACTCACAGCATGGAATGGGCGCAACGCGCTAGAAGCTGTGATCAAACTTTTCGACAACATCGACGGCATTCGCGCGAATATGCGGCCGGAGACGCGCATCGAAGGAGCCATCACCGAAGGCGGCGCGGCGCCAAATGTCGTACCGGACAAGACTTCCGCGGATTTTTACATTCGTTATCCCGATTCCGTTTATCTCGATCAAGTCACCGCATGGGTTAATGACGCGGCGCGCGCCGCTGCTCTTGCCACCGGCACGAAAGTGAAAATCGATCACTACGGCTCTCAACGCGATGGTATTTCCGTCGCCACTCTCGCGGAACTGGATTTCGCCTATATGAAACAGTTCGGCGCGACGGGCATTCTGCCGGAACCTGGTAAGCCGGAAGGCTACGAAGAAACCGGCAGCGTCTCCAGTCAAATTCCCGGCATCGAAGTCACCGCGAAATCTTCGAATTTTTCCAACCACACGTACGGAATGCTGGCCGATGCGACAACGGATGTGGGACACTCCGGTTTTATGATTGACGCGGAGACGGAAGCGGCGATCCTGTACGATTTTGCGACGCATCCGGAATTGCGCGACGCCGTGAAAACGGAATTTTCACGCGTGCAATCGCTTTTCGTGGAATATCAACGCGATCTTCAGAAGGCCTACCCGAAACCTGAGGTTTCAGAGGAGAAGTAGCCGGGGTCTCCGCGAGTCCGGCGTGTTCCCGCTTGACATTTCCCGCCGATCAATCTACGCTGGCATAGACTAACTATGCATCGAATCTCTATGCCAGGAGCACATAATGCATCGTGACGAAATTCCGCCCGGCACGCTTCACCTCTTGATCTTGAAGACTCTCGCGCGCCGCGGCGAACTGCACGGCTACGAAATCGCCCGCACCATTCAGCAAAATTCGGAAGATGTGCTGCAGGTCGAAGAGGGATCGCTCTACCCGGCTTTGCAACGCATGCTGGTCAAAGGCTGGGTGAAGGCTTACTGGGGGACAACGGCGGAAAATCGCCGCGCTCGCTATTACCGCCTCACGGCCGCGGGCCGCAAACAATTGCAAGTTGAGGAATCGCAATTCGAGCGTGTCGTCCACGCCATCACGCGCGTGATCCAGACTGCGTGATGAGCAAGGAGTGCGATGGGCTATGAGATGGCTTGCTGAATTCACTCGCCGCTTCCAAATGTTATTGAATCGCGAAAAGTTCGATCGCGATATGGACGAGGAAATGCGCGCCCATCTTGAGCTGCGCGAACAAGAACAGCGCGAGGCCGGCGTTTCCCGCGAACAAGCTTACACCGCCGCGCGAAAGAATTTCGGCAACGCGCTTGTGCTCCGCGAAGCAAGCCACGAGTCCTGGGGCTGGGCCTGGCTCGAACATCTCCTTCAGGATTTACGCTACGCCTTCCGCATGCTGCGCAAGAATCCCGGGTTCACGGCGGTTGCTGTGCTGACGCTGGCGCTGGGAATTGGCGCGAATACGGCGATTTTTTCGATCATTAACGCAATTTTTCTCCGGCCGCTGCCTTATCCTAACGCGCAGCAAATCTACCTGGTGGCAAGAACGGGCAACGCGTTTGGCGGAGAGTCCATTTCTCCGGCGATTTTTGCGGCCTGGCGGCAACAACAGGAAAAAGTCTTCGAACACTTCGCGCTGATTCAGTGGTCGGGCGATGTGACGCTCATGGTATCGGGCGAGCCCGTAAGCATTCCTTCGATGGGAATCTCTACGGATTTTCTTGCCATGACGGGCGTGCATCCGATTCTCGGGCGCGATTTCCGTCCCGAGGAGGGTGTGGTCAACGCTCCGAATGTTGTCATGCTGAGCAACCGTTTGTGGCGCAGCCGATTCAAAACGGACCCAAACGTCGTGGGGCAAAGCCTCACGTTGAACGGCAAGCCTTACACGGTTGTTGGCGTCCTTCCCGCGGGTTTCACAGGTCCGACTTTCAGTCCGCCTGAAGCGCAACTCTGGTTTCCGCTGCAAGTTCCCGCCACGAGCAATGATCCAGGAAACGGTGGGCAGCTTTGCTTCGGCACGCTGAAACCCGGAGTCAGCGTCGCGCAGGCCGAGGCGGCGCTCACTCCCGCGCTTTCCGACCTGCGGCGGCAGTTTCCGAAGATGTTCATGCCGCACGAGCGCGCGCGTTTGATTCCGCTTCGCGAGATGCTGAACCAAGGGGCCGGCGCAACGATGCTGTTGCTCTTTGGAGCGGTCGGGCTAGTGCTGCTGATTGCGTGCGTGAACGTAGCGAATTTGACCCTGGCCCGGTCGACGACACGCCAGCGGGAGATGGCCATTCGCGCGGTCACCGGCGCGAGCCGTACTCGGCTCGTCCGGCAATTGCTGACGGAGAGCATTCTGCTGGCGGTGTTCGGAGGGACGCTGGGCCTGATGGCGTGTTATGCCAGTTTTAGCTTCATTGCGACGCTCGTTCCCGCGAGTCTGCCGCATGTTGGGCCATTCGGAATCGACGGGAGAGTTCTCGCCTTTGCATTCGCGCTGAGCATCGTCACAGGAATCATATTCGGGGTCGCGCCTGCGCTGGGCACCTCGCGCGTGGAGTTGAACAGCTCACTCAAGGAATCCGGCGCGCAGGCGGGCGCGCGAAGCATGGGCGGGCTTCGCCGGACGCTGACCGTGAGCGAAATCGCAATTTCTCTGGTGCTGCTGATTGGGGCGGCGCTGGCGCTGGAAAGTCTTGCGCGGCTTACCATGGTGAAGCCCGGTTTCGATGCCCGCAACGCCCTGACATTCTCGGTTTCCCTGCCGAGCGAAAAATACGACACGCAGGTGAAACGAACGGCTTTCTTCGATCAGACGCTCGCGCGCCTCTCGGCTCTTCCGGGCGTGGAACAGGCAGCGATCATAGACACGCTGCCGCTCGAAGGCGGTTCGGACATTCTCTTCAACATCGAGGGCGGGACGAGCGCAGCGCCTGCTGGCGAACCGCTGGACGCTAACATTCGAATCGTCAGTCCGGATTACTTCCGCGCATTGCGAATCGCGCTTCTTCGCGGGCGCGAATTGACCGCGGCCGACAACGTGAGCGGCGCGCCCGTGGTGGTGATCAATCAGACGATGGCAAGGATGTTTTGGCCGGGGAAGGATCCCATCGGGCAGCAAATCTGGATCGGCAAGCCGATGGGTCCGGCACAAAGCGAGCCCGCACCGCGGCGAGTTGTCGGAATTGTCGCCGACATTCGCGAATCCGCGCTGGGCGATATGCCCGGCCAGACCATGTTCATCCCCTACACACAGACAAAGTGGAACAGCGCAGCCTCGTTTGTGGTGCGCCCGAAAGCCGCGTCGCTACTCTCTTTTCCCGAGATTCGCAGCGCGTTGCACGACGTGGATCCGGGCGAGCCGCTCACTCAAATTCAAACCATGGAGCAAGTGGTTTCTGCTTCACTGAACGACTGGCGATTCCACGCGATTCTGCTGGGCATTTTCGGCGCATTGGCGCTGGTGATTGCGGCTGTCGGCGTGTACGGCGTGATTTCATATTCGGTAGCGCAGCGCACGCACGAAATCGGGGTTCGCATGGCGCTGGGCGCACAGCGTAAAAACGTGTTGCGTCTCGTGTTGGGAAACGGCGTGCGGCTTGCGCTGTTCGGAGTCGTCATCGGTCTGGTTGTTGCTGTGGCGCTCACTCGATTGATGGCCAATTTGCTCTTCGGCGTCAGCGCGACGGATCCGCTGACTTTCGCAGCCGTAGCGGTTCTGCTGATTCTGGTGGCGCTGCTGGCCTGTTACATTCCCGCGCGCCGCGCCATGCGCGTCGATCCCATGGTTGCGCTGCGGTATGAGTAGTTGGAAACTGACAAGTCGAAAGTGAGAGTTGAGAGACAAGAACAATGAACTGGCTCCGTGAATTTGGGCGACAGCTTTCGATGTTGTTTCGCCGTGAGCAATTCGACTGCGACATGGACGAAGAGATGCGTGTTCATCTCGAACTGCGCGAAAAGGAACATGCCGAGAACGGTTTCTCGCCCGAGGAGGCGCACATGGCTGCACGAAAAAATTTCGGCAACGCGCTGGCGATTCGCGAAATCAGTCACGACTCCTGGGGATGGGCCTGGCTCGAACATCTGGCGCAGGATATGCGTTTCGCGTTCCGAATGTTCGCAAAGGCTCCTGGGTTCACGGTAGTGGCGGTGCTGACGCTCGCACTGGGCATTGGCGCGAATACGGCGATTTTTTCCTTCGTGTATGGAGTCTTGCTGCAGCCGCTGCCATATCAGGATCCTTCGCGGCTCATTGTGCTAAACGAAACAAATCCGAAGGTCGGCATCGTAAGTGTGTCCTATCCGAATTTCCGCGATTGGCGCGAGCAGGGCCACGATTTCTCACAAATGGCAGCTGTGCACCAGCTCGGATTCAACATCTCGGGCGTGAGCCAGCCCGAAAACATCAGCGGCGAAGCTGTGTCTCCGTATTTCCTCTCGATGCTGGGCGTGCATCCCTACATAGGGCGTGATTTTGACTCATCCGAAGAAAAGCCTGGCACAGCGCCGGTGGTGCTGCTGAGCTATCAGCTTTGGCAGTCGCATCTCGGCGGGGATCGCAATGCCATCGGGCGGGCGATTGCTCTCAATGGGCGGAGCTTCACGGTTGTCGGAGTGCTGCCGCCAAATTTTCGCTCGATTGACCATACGGACGTGATCGAGCCAATTGGCGTTTGGGCCACGAATAATTCGGCAGTCACCGATCGAGGAGATCGCGGCGACATGAGCGTGATCGGGCGCCTTGCGCCCGGAGTCACGTTTGCGCAGGCGCGCGCAGAAATGGACGGAATCGCAGCGCAACTCGCGAAGGCATATGTGCTAGCAAACGACCAGTGCGGCGTCAATCTTCAGCCGATTCGCGAAGTGTTTGTCAGCGACATGCGGCCGGCGATTCTGGTGCTCTTCGGGGCCGTGATGTTTGTGTTGCTGATCGCTTGCGCGAACGTAGCCAATCTATTCCTGGTGCGCGGCGCCGCCCGGACGAAGGAAATTGCGCTGCGAATCGCTTTCGGAGCCAGTCGCAGCAGGATCATGCGCCAGATGCTGACGGAGAGCTTTGTTCTTGCGCTGCTCGGCGGCATTTTGGGCCTCGCTTTGGCGGTTGGCGGGATTCACGCGATGACCGGGATGGTTTCGATGGACATGCTCTCCGGCGCTACAGTGAATCTGAACGGCGCGGTTCTGCTATTCGCAGGAGGCGTGGTTATCTTGGCGGCTTTTATTTTCGGGCTGGCGCCGGCCATGCATTCGACGAAGCCGGATATTCAATCAGAATTGAAAGAAGGCGGAAGAACGGCAAGCACAGGCGCAGCGCAGAATCGTTTGCGTGGCGCTCTTGCGATCGCGGAGATTTCGCTCGCACTGATTCTTTTGGTTGGCGCGGGCCTGATGATGAAAAGCCTCTATCGCCTGCTTTCCGTCAATCCCGGGTTGCGAACCGATCAGGTACTCACGATGGAGATCAACTTGCGCACACAGCAGTATGCCAGTGCGCCGGCCGTTCGCAATTTCTGGCAGCAACTTCTCGAGCGCGTGCGCGCGCTCCCCGGCGTCCAAAGCGCCGCTGTGGGCACCGTGATTCCGTTCACCGGCAACCACGACCGCACCGACATCACCATCGAAGGCATGCCGCTGCCGCGCCCTGGGCAATGGCCGCATCCCGATTATCACGCTGTGAGTCCCGCGTATGTGAGCACCCTGGGTATTCAGTTGCTCCGCGGCCGAACCTTCACGGATGCGGATGACGAAAACGCCCCGCGCGTTGGCATGATTAATGCTCTGCTGGCCCGCCAATTCTTCCCCAATCAGGATCCCATTGGCAAGCGCTTCATGTTCGGCCACCCACCCGCGGACCCGGTAAAAAACCCGCCGAATTGGATCACCATCGTCGGCGTCGTCGGCAATACCAAACTCTATGGACTTGCTAACCCGCCGCGTCTCGAGGTTTACGTCCCAGCCCGCCGCAGCGCTATGGGCGACATGGAGCTACTCGTGAAATCGGCCGTCAATCCCGCCGCGCTGGCTTCTGCGATTCGCGGCGTGGTGGCGTCGATTGACAAGAACCAGCCGGTCTTCGGGATTGCAACAATGACGCAACTCATCATGGATTCCGTTTCCGCGCGCCGCATCACGCTCATTCTTCTCGGACTTTTTAGCGGACTCGCGCTGGTGCTGGCAGCGATTGGAATTTACGGTGTGATTTCTTACTCTGTTGCGCAGCGCACCCACGAAATCGGCATTCGCATGGCTTTGGGGGCACAGCGAGGAGATGTGCTGCGCATGATTCTGCGGCAGGGAGCGAAAATCGCTCTCGTTGGCGTCGCTATCGGCTTGGCTGTATCATTCGGCCTGACGCGATTGATGGCGAGTTTGCTTTTCTCGGTCAGCGCGGCCGATCCGCTCACGTTCTCGGCGGTCGCCATTGTACTCGTCACTGTCGCAATGCTGGCTTGCTACATTCCCGCGCGCCGCGCTTTGCGCGTGGACCCGATGGTGGCACTGCGTTACGAATAGTGAGCGGGAACGAAGCCTCCGGTCGCGACGTCGAACTGAGGAAGCGATCCATCCAAAATATTGGCGCGGAACGAAGATCGAGGCTGAAAAACTTGCGGGTCTACTTGATCCCCAACTTTTCGACAATCCGGAGAACTTCTTCGTGCGATACGTCGTACAACTCGTGTTCGTCTTCCTGCTCGAGGCGCTCGCGTAAATATTCCGCGGCGATGAAGCTCGCTTCGCGGTCGGTCAAATACCGTTTTGCGCGATTCTGGAATTCGATGAAAGCGGCGTGCGCCAAACCGAGCACCACGCCTTTGCCGTCGACGTAAAACTTGCAGTCGATCGTGTCAGCATGACGCGTCGCAATGCCATTCCAGCAGTGTGAAAACCGGCAACGATAAACGACGTCGGTCATCTTCGACGCAACTTCAAAGGGCCTAACAAAATCGCTCATGGCCCCTTGATTTGGAATCCGCGTTACGGTCGCTGCAGTCATTGCTTATTCTCCACCTGACCCAAATTTTCCACCAATAATTCTCCGCCTATTTCTGGCCCGCCATAGCCGCGTGTGTTTCAGAGTAGCTGCGGATTGCCGCTCCCACTCCGGCGCCCGCCGGAAGGCGGAAGCCCTGGTCGAGGAGGCACTTTTCCAGCGCTGCCAGGAAAAGCAAAACGTTATTTTTCTGGCATCCATAGCCCATCAATCCGACGCGCCACAACTTGCCCTTGATCGGGCCAAATCCGCCGCCGATTTCGATATTGAACTCATCCAGCAATTGCCCGCGCACTTTAGAGTCTTCGATTCCTTGCGGCACTTTGATACCGGTGACAGTGACTTGGCGGTCCTTCGGATTTTCAACGAACATTTCAAGGCCCATGGCTTCGAGACCGGCTACAAGTGCGTCACGGTTTTCTTTGTGGCGTTCCCAGCGCGCTTGCAGGCCTTCTTCGAGAACCAGCCGCAGCGCTTCGCGCAGCGCGAAGACAAGCGAGATGGGCGCCGTATGATGGTATGTCCGCTCCTTGCCCCAATAATTCATCGTGGTGGTCAAATCGAAATACCAGCTTTGCACGGGCGTTTTTCGCGCGCGCAGGACATCCTCTGTTCGGGCATTTACGGTGATCGGAGACATTCCCGGAGGGGCGCTCAACGCCTTCTGCGATCCGCTGAAGCAAATATCGATGTTTGTCTTGTCGACATCGAGGGGCATGCCTGCAAGTGTTGAAACCGTGTCGACGACCAGGAGCGCGCCCAATTCGTCCGCGACTTTGCGCATGTTATCGAGATTCGTGACGACCGACGTCGAGCTTTCGCCGTGCGTGACACCGAGAATTTTGATTCTCTTTCCCTTGCCCGCGCGGCGCACATCATCAGGATCGCAAGGTTTTCCGTAAGGAGCCTCGACGCGAATAATCTTTGCTGGCGTCCGCTCGGCAATGGCCGCCATGCGCTCGCTGAATACTCCGTTCACGCAGACAAGGGCTTCGTCTCCCGCTTCGAGCGGATTCAGCACAGCCGCCTCAATCCCACCGGAACCGGACGCGGAAATCGGGAAGGTCAGACGATTTTTCGTCTGAAAGACCTGGCGCAAAAGCGTCTGGACGTCGCCCATCATTTCCAGGAACCAGGGATCCAAGTGACCGACGATGGGGGTCGACATTGCCCGATACACGCGCGGGTCGATGGACGAGGGGCCGGGAGTCAGCATCAGTCTTGTGGGGGGAAGGAGTTCACCAATTGGCGAGTTCATTTGTTTACCTCGATTATTTCGTCGGCTGTATAACCTTGAACGCGTGCGCGCTGTGACTAGCGGTGTTTACGTCTGGTTGACAGCGTCCTTGGCCGAGAGCCGGACAGTTCGCTTGGCAGGCAGGCGTATAATCGCTTTTGGTACCGGGGCCTGAAGCAATAGTTTCTCGAATTTGCCCCCGTGCGGTCAACACCCAAAATGGTTTGCGTGACAGGCCAGGATCCCGAACACGACGTGCTTCTTTAGTCCTATTGCCGAAAACGGGCTGCGCGTTTATTGTGGAGCAAGCAGCAAGCAGGAAGAGGTCTTGAAAAAATGGCTGACCGTCCATCGAACGCATCGCCGGACAATTCGCAGCAAGGCGACGCGGCGCTGAATCGCCGCATGGCTCATCGCTTTCCCTTTGTTGCACTGGCGGAGTTGGTGGAAATCAAAACCGGTGAGCGCATTACCGCGCAAACAACGCAGATCAGTTCTGCCGGGTGCTATACCGGAGCGCTAAATCCGTTTGCCGAAGACACCGCGATCCGCGTACGCCTGAGCAAGGATGGGAAAGTATTTGAATCCGCGGGACGAGTGCTGCACGTGCATGCCGAATTCGGGATGGGCATCATATTTGAGGATGTGACGCCCGAGCAACAGCGCGTTCTGGATGCGTGGGTGGCCGGCGCGGGCGGTTAGACCTCCGTTTTCTCCTCGTGACGCGAAGTCTCGCGTTCCCCCCATTGTTACTTTCTGGATTGTTGCCGGCTCAATTCCCCAAAGCCCCCGGCTGCAAGAAGATTCCGATAAAGATTAGAACCAGCATGATCGCCGCCAGGCTGAGAATCCACGCGCTTCTGAAGGGCTTGTCATATGCGTTGAAATTAACAATTTGCCAAAAAGCCAAAAAGAATATAAATGCAGCCAAAGTCAGCACGCCCGGAACAAACCGCGGGACGTGGAAAGGAGATGAAAAGGCAAGCCACGCGATGAATACGGAAAAACCGACGCCAAATACGCCGGCAATGAGCGCGAACGACCGTTTGCTCATCCACGAATTGGGATCGCCGCAAAAATCGAAATGGGTAGCAATCTGATCAGGCAGGTCGTCCCAAGCGCGCGAGAGACTCACGAAGAAAGCGACCGCCAAAATTGACGGAACAATTCCAACCATCTTCCAGGTAATTGACATGGCTTATTCCCCGTTTGATGCTATTTTAGGCCCGGAACTCCGGTTGGCAAGTTCGCGTACCCAAAACTCGACACATTTTGGCGGCGCGTGATCCCGGAAAGCACGGAGATAAAACAAATGCCCCAGCTACCATCCGGTCCCGCTGCCCCGTTACTCAGCGGAGCAATCACGCCGCCAGGTATTCGTTCCGCCGGCGACGCGCCGCCACCTGCCGGGCCGGACCGCAAGTCCGCATCGAACGAGATTTTTTTCGGGCCGAATGGACTTCGCGCAGGGTGGCGGCTGCTGATTTTCGCCGCAATCATCGCCGCATTTCTCACTGGTCTTAGCTTTGGAAGCAAACTTCTCTCTCACGGCCGCCCACCGCAAAACGGATTTTCCGTGACGAATATCATCGTCAGTGAGAGCTTGGTGTTTTTGCTGTTCTTAATCGCAAGCTGGATTATGAGCCGGATCGAAGGACGCACGATTGGCGATTATGGATTGCCAGGGCGCAAAGCGTTTCAAAAGCAATTTTGGCAAGGAGCGATTATCGGATTCGCAGCGATGACGATACTCCTGGGGAGTCTGCGGGCCGTCGGTGTTTTCTCTTTTGGGACGTTTGCACTGCAGGGAGGGGAGCTCGCGAAATATGCGGTGCTCTGGGGTGTGGCGTTTTTGCTGGTGGGCTTTACGGAGGAATTTTCGGTGCGCGGGTATGCGCTGTTCACGCTGACGACCGGCATTGGCTTCTGGCCGGCGGCTCTGCTGCTATCGATTTGTTTTGGCGCGCTGCATCTGGGAAATGGTGGCGAGGACTGGCTGGGCGCGTTGGCCGCAGGCTCGGCGGGATTTCTGTTCTGTTTGATTTTGCGGCGCACGGGAGATTTGTGGATGGCCATTGGTTTTCATGCAGCCTGGGACTGGGCCGAGACTTTTTTCTACGGCGTTCCGGACAGCGGGCAGGTCGCGCAAGGGCACATGCTGAATCCGAGTTTCCACGGGTCGAAATTATTAACGGGCGGCTCGGTGGGACCTGAAGGCAGCGTAATTTGCTTTGTAATTCTTATCCTATGCTGGCTTTTCTTCCACTTCTGGTTGCCCGAAGCGAAATATCCGAACCCCGCAGCGTTCGGCGCCAGCTCGCGCGGCTTTGAGTTAACGGACACCACGGCAAGTGTATGATTCCGGCACGCAAATGGATTCCGAGAAAGCCAATCCGCTAAGGAATTTCGGCCTGGAGCGCGAACTCGGGATCTATCAGCCCGGCGTCAGCGGGGAAAAAATGTCGGTACCCGTCTCGCTTTCCCTGCTGGAACAAAAGGCGAAAGAGGCGCTCGATCCGCGCGCGTATGACTATGTAGCCGGGGGCGCGGGCGGCGAAAATACGATGCGCGCGAATCTGGAGGCGTTCCAGCGCTGGTGCATCGTGCCGAGAATGCTGCGGGACGTTTCCACCCGCGACTTGAGCGTGCATTTGCTGGGCGCGAGATTGCCGGCGCCCCTGCTCCTTGGTCCGGTGGGCGTACAGGGCATCATTCACCGCGAAGCGGAAGTTGCGACGGGACGCGCAGCGGCGGGACTTGATTTGCCGTTTGTGCTGAGCACTCTTTCTTCGCGACCAATGGAAGAAGTGGCGCAGGCAATGGGTGCCGGGTTGCGATGGTTTCAACTCTACTGGGGCAAGAATCCGGAGCTGACCGCCAGTATGTTGCAACGCGCCGAGCGCGCGGGCTATACGGCCTTGGTGGTGACGCTCGACACGTCGATGCTGGGCTGGCGAGAGCGAGACCTCGAACGCAGCTATCTGCCATTCTTTTCCTGCGAGGGGCTGGCAAATTATTTTACCGATCCGGTGTTTCGCGCAGCGTTGAAGCAGCCGCCGGAAAAAGATCCCGCCGAAGCGGTCCGTCTGTGGGCCAACATCTTCACGAATAATGCGCTGGCATGGGAAGACCTGGCGTTTTTGCGTGAACACACCAAGCTGCCGATTATCCTGAAGGGGATTTTGCACCGGGATGATGCAGCGCGCGCGGTCGATTGCGGCGTCGACGGCGTGATCGTATCAAATCATGGAGGACGGCAGGTGGATGGTGCGATCGCCGCGCTGGATGCGCTCCCGGGCGTGGTCCGCGCTGTGAATGCAAGGGTTCCAGTGCTTTTTGACAGCGGCATTCGGCGCGGCGCGGACATCATGAAGGCGCTCGCGTTGGGCGCGCGAGCGGTGCTGATTGCGCGGTCATACATTTGGGGACTCGCCGTGGCAGGCGAAGCGGGCGTGCGCGACGCGGTGCTCAATCTGCTCGCTGACTTTGATTTGTCGATGGCGCTGAGCGGCTTCACTTCATGCCGCGAGTTGAGCGCGTCCATTCTCGCGCCCGCGAACGATTCATTTCGGAATCAGCGATCTGGCCAGCCGTAAGGCTTCAGTGCATTGCCGCCAAACCATCCTCGCAATTTCCGGGAACCGATAAACTTCGAATCTCCGTGCGGACGATTGGGTTGGGTCGGTCGGCTCGAGAGGAGCGCAGTTTGCCTCTGTGCTTCGGAATCAGTCGAATTCGCGCACGGGAGCGGGCTGCTCGGCACCGGCGCGTCCAACGATAATTTCAGCACGAAAATAATTTTCGCCGCGAATCGGCGAACCAGCAAGGCGGCGCAGCATTGCAAGCTGCCCGACATGCGTGAGGGCGTCCGCTACGGGGCCCTGGAAGAGTTTTTCGACGGACGCATTCAAGGGCTGGTCAGCAGCAAGATAAGCGTCGAATTGTTCGAGGGCAGCAAAAAACCGTTCTACGGCGCGGGTCCAGGGCAGCAAAGGCGAATCGTGCCATTCCTGTTTGCCTTTTGCGATGGAAAGGGCCCAATCGAAGAGGTCGCCCATGTGCGCCATGATTTCCCCAGGCGTCCGGGATGTTTCGGAGGCGCGAAAGCCCGCAAAACTCTCAGGCGCGCCACGAACTGCTTTGCTGGCGCGATAGGCGAGGCTAGCAAGTGTGTGCCGTAGAAGTTGACGGTCGGAGCCGAGATTTCTGGTATCCATGTTGTTGCGCATGGCTGGTAATCGTACCACGGGCGACGGGTGGTTTTTTCACCCGGCCTGTCCGCAGGCACATCACGAAGGACGCGAAAAACTGTCCTTCCGGTCAAGTGTTAGCGACTTCGCAACTTATGGCAGGTCATGTTGAAAGGCCCTAACCCCTATGTTAGATTCGAAAATCAACTGAAATCCGGCATGACAAGAGAAAAATTCACCGACGCGACAAGACCGAAGATCAACCGGGTGGAAGTGTACTGGCACACGGTGACCTACCGGACGATTCTGCTCTACGCTTTTGTGTTTCTGATTCTGTTTGCCGCGGCGGGTTACCTGGTATTTCCGGATACGTTTGCGTACGTGGCCCGGCATCTGTCACATGCGCTGGAATCGAAGGATTCGAGCGTCGCGTCGACGGATGTGCGCGGGGCGCGGTTCGTCAATTTGGACGGCAAGGTACAAGTGAAGAAGGTGAATTCCGTGCAATGGCGCGCGGCTGAATTTCAGATGGCGCTGGACAAGGGCGACTTGATCCAGACAGGCCCGGACGGAGTGGCCCGTATCGCATTCGCGGATGGCACAAACTATACGGTGCAACCGGATACGCTAGTGACGGTGGAAGAAATCTTTGTGCCGCAAAACAGCGCCTCCAGCGTCGGCATGCACATCAGCGCGGGCAATGTGGATTTGACAACGGGCGCGTGGCAAGTGCCGGGATCGAAGGCGGAAGTATCGTTCCAAGACGCGGTTGCCTCCCTTCACGAGAACAGCCATGCGGACGTGAAGACGGATCCGAATACGAAGCAGAATGAAATCACAGTCGCGGCGGGCGCGGCAGACGTGAAACGCGACGGTCAACAAGTGCAGGTGACGCAGTTCCAGCGCGCGACGTTCGCCACGGGAGGGCCGATCACAAAAACTGACGTACTCGCGCCTCCAGGACTTGTCCAGCCCGTGAATTTGCAGCCCATCATCGTGGAAGATCCCAAGCACACGCCGATTCGATTTGAATGGCAGCCCGTCACCACCGCGCGGGCGTATGAACTCGAGATCAGCGATACATCGATGTTCAATCGCGTTCTTGCGGACCGCAAAACCACCGATACGGCAGTGGAGGTCATCGGTTTAGCCGCCGGCGATTATTTCTGGACGGTGAAGGCGGTCGATGCAAAGGGAGCTTCCAGCGAGCCCGCGGCTGCGTCGAAATTCTCGTTGGTTGATCAAGCCAAAGAGCAGAGTATGTTGCTCGAGGTGGATCGCATCGAGTTTGATGGCAAGGTGGTGGAGGTAATTGGGCACACGGAACCGGGATCCGCTTTGCTGATTGACGGCGAAGCGGTGGCGGACATCGGCCCGGACGGGAAATTCCGGCATTTCACACAGCCCATGACGAGCGGCGCGCATGAAATCGTGATTACGGGACAGGACCGGAGGGGCGGCACAGCGGTGAAACGCGTGCCTGTAGTGGTGCCCTAGAATTTTTTTGAGCGAAGGCTCATCACAGATTTGTGGGCGGGGGACGCAGGGCCAGAGGGGGTTCATGAAAAACGGATATTCGATGAGGTCGGTGTTCAGTCTTTTCTCGTCCGATCTCGCTATAGATTTGGGAACAGCGAACACGCTGGTGTTTGCCAAGAGCAAGGGCATTGTGGTCAATGAGCCCTCGATCGTTGCGATCAATAAGAACAGCGGCGAAGTGGTTGCGGTGGGAAAAGAAGCGAAGGAAATGCTTGGGCGAACGCCGGGCAACGTAGTGGCGATCAAGCCGATGAAAGACGGCGTCATCGCGGACTTTAAGGTCACGGAAAAGATGCTGACATATTTCATTCAGAAAGCGCACAACAGGCGCGTTCTGGTGCATCCGCGGATCGTGATCGGCGTGCCGAGCGAAATTACTCCGGTGGAGAAGCGGGCCGTGCAGGATTCGGCGTATCGCGCGCGCGCGAGCGAGGTTTATCTGGTGGAGCAGGCCATGGCAGCGGCCATTGGAGCGGGCCTGCCCATCGAGGAACCGTCGGGCAACATGGTAGTCGACATTGGCGGAGGCACCACGGACATTGCTGTTATTTCGATGAGCGGCATCGTTTATTCGCGTTCGGTGCGCGTGGCCGGAAACGAAATGGACGAAGCGGTGATGCACTACCTGAAGCGGAAATACAATTTACTGGTTGGCGAGCGCACCGCCGAACAAATCAAGATCGAAATCGGTTCCGCGTATCCGCTGGAAAAACCGCTGACGCTGGAAGTGAAGGGCCGTAATCTGATCGAAGGCGTGCCGCGCACGGTGACGATTGACGACAGCGAAATCCGCGAGGCTCTTTCCGAATGTATCGCCACGATTTTGAACGCGATTCGCGTGGCGCTGGAGCGTACGCCCCCGGAGCTTTCCGCGGATATCAGCGATCGCGGCATTGTGCTGACGGGCGGCGGCGCGCTCATTAAGAATCTTGACAAGCGCATCCGCGAGGAAACCGGGCTGCCGGTTTCGATCGCCGATGATCCGCTCGCGTCCGTCGTACTCGGAACCGGCAAAATGTTGAGCGATTTCCGGCTGTTACGCCTGGTTTCGATTGACTGAGGAATATTGCCAGTAAGCCATCAAATATCGATTCGCCTGGATTGCAAATCTCCGTGGGAGTCCTGGGAGCAGTGCGCTGCGTGTTATCCAGCCTGAAACCTCTGACTTCCAATCTATGGACTATATGGACGTCCCTTCCCGCCAACGGCCTTTGGTTCTGCTGGTCGTCGTGATTCTGGCGCAAGTGCTGGTGCTTGCATTCCAAATCAAGCGCGGCCGCGATGTGCGGCTCATCCGTGTCTGGTCAGCGGAAGTGCTAATGCCGCCGCAACGCGCGTTTACGTTCCTGATTTCGAAAATCGACGGCGCGTGGTTCGGATATCTGGATCTGCGCCACGCGCGCGAGGAAAACCGGGAACTTACGGGCGAGATTGGCCAACTCCGGCTTAAGAATCAGGAACTCGAAGGCCAAGCGGCGGAGGCCGGCCGGCTTGCCAAGCTGCTGGGCTTCCGGCAAGCGCACTCGAACGTCCCGATGCTGGCCGCCGAAGTGATCGGCGCGAGCGCGGATTCGAACAGCCAGACGATTTTCATAAATCGCGGTGAACACGACGGAATCCGGCGCAACATGGCCGTGGTAACGCCCGACGGCGTGGTGGGGAAAATCTTTGAAGCATTTTCAAACACGGCACAAGTGCTGCTGATCACGGACAAAGAGAGCGGCGTGGGCGCGCTGCTGGCGAATACGCGAACGCACGGCGTCGTGAAGGGGACCGCCGGCCCGTTGCTGTGGATGGACTACGTCTCGACAGAGGAGAAAGTCCCAGCAGGCGAAGAGATTCTGACCTCCGGTGAAGACAAAATCTTCCCAAAAGATTTGCGTATTGGCACCGCGGTTTCCATGAAGGCGGGATTTCCGTTCCAGTCAATTGATGTTGAGCCGGCTGCGCACCTGAACAGGCTGGAAGAAGTGCTTGTGCTGTTGTCAGAGCAGGCTCTTAACCCGAAGGAAGCTAGCCAGGCCGCGGGCGCGACGGCGGCTGCAAATAATTCTTCAAGCAATAAACCCGCGAACGCATCGGGCGCAGTGGGCGCGCAAGCGAACGTAAAAGGACCCGGTAAAATGCCGCCGCAGCTCGAGAAAAAGCCGATAACAACCGCGAAACCTGGCCCGACGAACCCGCCCGGCACAGAACAATGATGCAAGGCGCCCGATGAACGTCCGCATGGATTCCCAGGCACAGCACATCGAAGTTCACAAGTTTTATGGCGGCACAATTGTGCTGGTGTGTTTCCTCGCGCTGGTGATCCAGGCGTTTTTGAATAAATTCAGCGCGCACTTCCAACTGCTGGAGCTGCCGCTGCTGGCCGTCGTTTATTTCGGTTTGAGCCGCAGGAATTCCGTAACAGGACTCTTTCTCGGCACGGTTGTCGGCCTGTTGCAGGACGGCATCAGCCACACGCCGATTGGGCTTTACGGCATCGCCAAAGGCCTCATTGGATACATCGCGTCGTCGGTGGGTGCGCGACTGGATACGGAGCATCCAATCAGCCGGTTCATCCTGATGTTTCTGTTTTTTCATGTTCACCAGATTGTTCTGGCCATCACCGTCCATTTGTTGCTGGCGCGCTCTGAGCCATTTTTTTCGGTTCAACTGCTGATTGCTTCGGTCATCAATTCGGCGGTAGCCGTTTTTCTTTTCGCGGGCCTGGACCGGTTGCGCCGGTAATCGCGCCGTGATTGCGTTCCGACTCTTGGTGGCCTAACATGCGCGGGCCGATGATGCCGGATACGAATTTCGCCGCCGAACGCTCGAGTCAACGTAACGCCGTCATCGCCTGCTTCCTTGGATGGACCCTCGACGCCTTCGATTTTTTCGTTCTCACGTTTGTTCTGGCGCCAATCGGCAAGGATTTCCACAAAAGCATTCCGGAAATTGCGCTGGCGATTACGGCGAGCCTGGCGACGCGCCCGATTGGCGCATTCATTTTCGGCTTGCTGGCGGATCGCTACGGGCGGCGGCTGCCGCTCATGCTCGATATCTTGTTTTACTCTGCCATTGAAGTACTTTCCGGATTCGCGCCTAGTTATTCCTTGTTTATAGTGCTGCGCTTACTTTACGGCATCGGCATGGGCGGGGAATGGGGCGTTGGGGCATCGCTAACGATGGAATCCGTGCCAGCGAAATGGCGGGGAATTCTTTCCGGAGTGCTGCAAGAGGGGTACGCGTTCGGCTATTTGCTGGCTGCAATCGCGTACTGGCTCGTGTTTCCGCATTTCGGCTGGCGCGCGATGTTTTTCATCGGCGGCTTGCCCGCACTGCTGACGCTGTTCATTCGCTCGAAAGTGAAAGAGAGCGAGGCATGGAAAGCAACGTCAGCGTATATCGATTGGGGCAGCTATCTTCGGTCGATTTTTCGTAACTGGAAGCGTTTCGCGTACCTGGTCCTGCTGATGGCGCTGATGAATTTCATTTCACACGGCACGCAGGATTTCTATCCCACGTTTCTGCAGTCGCAGCGAGGTTATAGCCACGGCGCGACGGCGTTGATCACCGTGCTGTCAATGATTGGCGCGATGGCCGGTGGCATACTCGTGGGATTGTATTCGGACCGGCGCGGGCGGCGTCGAGCAATGATTGGCGCGACGCTTTTAGCTGTCGCGCTGATTCCACTGTGGATCGCTGCGCCCAGTTTACCGTTAATTGTGGCCGGTGCGTTTCTGATGCAATTCATGGTGCAGGGCGCGTGGGGCGTGATTCCCGCGCACATCAATGAACTCTCGCCAGACACGCTGCGCGGTTTCTTCCCAGGCTTCGCCTATCAGCTTGGCGTGCTTTTTGCGGCGTCAAGCGCGTATCTTGAGGCGTTGATGGGCAAGCGAATGAGCTACGGCCACGCTATGGGGATTTTCGCAGCGATTGTGCTTATCGGCGGGACAATCGTAATTGCGTTTGGGCCAGAAGCTCACGGAGTCGCGTTTGGCGGCATGGAAACGGAGGCTTCGCCTGGGCCGAAAAACCATCCTTAAACGCGTCTTCGCACACGTGGCCGAAACCGAGTAAAATCGGATTTGACTTTATAAAGGAGAGATCATGAGCGCCACATCGAAAGCGGCTCCGTCCTCATCCACGATTGAAATGATTCGCGAAAAGGCGCGCCGTTTGGGGATCCTGTCGATGATGTCGACGACGGCGACGGGCTCTGGCCATCCGACTTCTTGTCTGTCCGCCGCCGAACTTACGGCTGGCGTGTTTTTTTACGCGATGAAGTTCGATCCGAAAAATCCAAACGGACCGGACAGCGACAGATTCGTTCTGTCGAAAGGACACGCGGCGCCTTTGCTCTACGCTGCGCTTGCCGAGGCGGGCGTATTTCCGGTTTCGCGCGTGATGACGCTGCGGCAATTTTCGAGCGAACTCGAAGGGCATCCGACGCCGCTGATTCCCGGAGTCGATGCGGCAACGGGCTCCCTGGGGCAAGGACTTTCGGTCGGAGCCGGACTTGCAATTGGCGCGAAAATGGACAAGCTGGGAACGCGCGTTTACGTACTGCTTGGCGACGGCGAGCTGGCGGAAGGAAGTAACTGGGAAGCGGCGGAATTCGCCGGGCATTACGGGATCGATAATCTGACGGCGCTTTGCGACATCAATGCACTTGGGCAGAGTGAACGCACGATGTACCAGCACGACATGGAAATTTACCGCAGGAAATTCGAGTCGGAAGGCTGGGATGCCCAGGTAATCGATGGCCACGATATCGCAGCGGTGCTGGCCGCACTCGATCGCGCGAAGGGGACAACTGGCCGCCCGCAGGCGATTATCGCGCGCACGATCAAAGGCCACGGCATCAGTTTTCTCGCCGATAAGGACGGCTGGCACGGCAAAGCATTGTCAAAGGAGCAGCTCGCCAGGGCGATCGCTGAGATGGGCGGGCCTATTGAAGTGGCAGCCGATCCGGGGCGTTCATACGCGCGAACGAAATTGCCGGAGCCGCCCAGTTTTCCCGAGCCGCCAGCGCCGAATTACAAGCCAGATGCTTCCGTGGCGACACGCGAGGCGTACGGCAATGCGTTGAAACGGATTGGAGCTGTGAATCCGCAGATTGTCGCGCTGGATGGCGACGTGAAAAATTCCACGTTCGCGGAGATTTTCGGTGATGCGTATCCTGACCGCTTCTATCAAGCGTACATTGCGGAACAAAACATGGTGAGCGTGGGCGTGGGCCTGGCGGCGCGAGGCAAAGTCGCGTTTCTATCTTCATTCGCCTGTTTCCTTTCGCGCGCTTTCGACCAGGTGCGCATGGCGGCGATCAGTCGGAGTTCGATCAAGCTATGCGGCTCGCATTGCGGCGTGTCCATTGGCGAAGATGGACCGTCCCAGATGGCGCTCGAAGATATCGCGTCGTTTCGCGCTATTCATGGCTCGACGGTGCTGTATCCCTCTGACGCCTATTCCGCGGAACGTCTGACGGAGGCGGCCGCGCGGATGCCGGGGATCACATACATTCGCACTTCGCGGCCGAAGACACCGCTGCTTTATTCCTCAACCGACCGGTTTCCAGTGCCGGGCTTCCGAGTGTTGCGCGAGAGCGCAAATGATCGGGCGTTGATCGTCGGCGGGGGAATCACCGTGCATGAAGCGCTGAAGGCGCATGAGCAACTGAAATCGCAAGGGATTTCCGCACGCGTGATGGATTTGTACTGCGTGAAACCAATCGACGGTCAGCAATTTGCCAAGCAATTAAAAGACGCCTCTGGGAATCTGATTACAGTTGAGGATCACTATCCCGAAGGCGGCCTTGGCGAGGCAGTGCTTTCCGCGCTGGCATGCGTCGGAGTTGCGCCAAAGAAATACGTGAAACTATCGGTTACCGGAATGCCGCATTCCGGAAAATCGGAGGAGTTGCTCGAAGCGTTTGGCATTTCCGCCAAACACATCGTTACGGCGGTGCGCTCTTGCAATTGAGGCCTGCCACCATGACTCCGGCGTTTTGGCGGGGAGCACCGCGTTCTTTTGGGCACATGGCCGCAGTGTCGTTCAGTCACCGCTCTTGCTGATTCCGAAGCGGCGAAGATGTAAACCGTGCGCGGGTGTGCTATGGTTCGAGGCTCGCGCCGGGCGAAACTCCGGCGCAACTCAATTATGGCCGAGAAACTTGTACTTGTGGGAGTTTTGCCGGAAGTTGTTCTGATAGAAGCCGCGGACCAGATAGTTTGGGTGGCGGAAAGCGGGAACCTCCGCGTCGAATTTGACCCACAGCGGTGTCCGTTTTCCTCGAATGTCTTCCAGGCACCCGCTGGAGTGCGTTTAATGAGCGGGACGCCGCGGGCAGGACTCAACCCAGGGTCGTTCAAATATCGGTTGTCAATTAATGACCATGTGATCGCGCATGGGGAAGTGATTATCCGCGGTAAGTAAGAGCGCGTCGTGTGGCGACCAACACAAGAGCGATCAGTGAACAATGTTCTCAGCGAACAGCGACTAGTCGCTCGCGAGGGCAGTCCGACCGGAGCTGATGGAATCCGCTAGCGCGCGGCGCGCTTGCGCCAGGCGGAATGCGGGGACCGGGCGGCCGGCTGGAACCGTGAGTTCCGCAGCGCGCCGAGGAAAGTCCTTGCGCTGGTCGTAATAAAGACCGAATTGGTTCAGCATCTCACCTGTGAGCTTCGGATCGTCACTACGTTCGATTCCCCAGAACCAAAGATGCTCCTCGTGGCGCTGCAACAGTTGAAGAGCCTCTTCGAGTTTCTTCATGGCGGTGTCGAAGGACGAAACAAGGAAAAATACAGGTAGGGTCCAGTCCTTGGCGCCGAACTTAACCTGCACGCGAACGGAATACTTGCCATTCTGATTAATTTCAACGCAGCAGCGATAGTCGTTGCGCGGGGCGATCAGTTTCTGATTCATCGAAGTCTCTCTATTCTGGGGAAGCTGGGTTTGCCCTGCACGGGCCATTGTCACTTTATTACCCATCGCGGTCTCGAAATGCCTGGCGTTAATTGCAGTCGGCGTTCAAAAGGCAGCTCGTGCGGGAAGGGTCCTGCTCATTCAGTGACGTCCCGCTGGCGACGGGTAGGGCGCTGCTGGAAGAAGTATGCTAGACCAAGGGGAAGCGGGATGCAACCGGAAAAGTGGGTCCGCTGATGACAAAATAAGTATTTTATTTACAGATAGTTAGCTTGAGGACTGATTGGTCAGGGACTTCAGATTTGCCTGGTTGAAAGCGAGCTTGCCCTCTTGCTCGTACCGCTTCTGAAGGGCGTCATGGAAGGCTTCGAACGCTACCGACTGTTTCTCCTGAAGAATTTGCTGCTTCAAATCTTCCGTCGCCTTTGCAAAATCCGCCGGATTGATCCCCTGTTTCGACTTCACCTGGTAAACGACCCAGCTTCCACTGACAAGAACCGGGGCGCTCGCTTGGCCGGGATTCATATTGAAAGCTGCTCCAAGCTCTTTTGCCGAACCGAGGTCGGGAATTTGGCTGGTGCGAGTGATTGGGTCCGTGGATTTGGCGGTCAGACCGGTTGACTTGGCAGCTTTGTCGAGCGAATCACCGGTCTTTATGCGCTTAGCGAGATCCTGCGCTTTCTGCTCCGCCAAATCCTGAGCCTTCTCCTTGCGGAAATCGGCAAGGACGCGACCGCGCACTTCGGCCAGCGTGCCCTGGTGCCCGGCAGCGATTTTGTCGACGGAGATAATGATATAGCCTCGATCGATTGAGATTGGCTGGCTCAGCTCTCCCTGGCGAAGCGAAAAAAGCGCCTCCTGAAGCTGCGGCGAATTGCCCAAATCACCCACCGGCTCGGTAACACTAACAAGGGGTGTTTCGCCTGTTTGCAAGTTAAATTGTCTCGCTATGGCGTCGATGGGCTGGCGGTTCGACTGACGGACAGCGGCGGCCATCTTGTCGGCCAGGCCGTTTTGGTCATCATTGACCTTTTCTTGCGTCAGCGTTGTGACGATTGAGTCGCGAACTTCCGCGAGGGGTTTCGTGTGCGCGTCTTCCCGATCCACCACTTTGATGATGTCAAAGCTATAGGGCGTCTGCACCAGGTCGGAAACGCTGCCCTTCGGCAAGCTGAAGGCGGCTTTCTCGAACGCGGGAGCTGTTTGGCCGGCAACAATCCAGCCAATATCACCGCCCTTGGCTTTGGTGTTCGCGTCCTCGGAATATTTTTTCGCCAAATCCTCAAAATTCGCGGCGTGTTTGGCTTGATCGTCAATTTTCTGGGCCTGTTGCTTGATCAGCGACACTTCCGCGTCAGTCTTGCCCAGCGTGTTGAACACAATCTGCTCAATGTGAACACGATTTTCCACTTTGTAGTCGTTCAGATGCTGCTGATAGTACGACTCGATATCGGCATCGCTGATTTTGGTGTTTTTCTTGAGCTGGTCGAGATCAAGCAGAGCGTACTTGGCGGACCGGCGCTCAGGTACTTGGTATTTTGACTGATTCTTCGAAAAATACGCGGAAAGCTCGGCGTCAGAGGGATTGATAGTAGATTCGAGATCGGAGGGCTTGATCGCGACATAATCAAGTTGAACTTTTTCATTCTGCCAGCGATACCGCTGCTCGATTTCCTGAGGGGTGACGCTGATTCCGTCGGTGACGAGGTTCTTGAATTTCTCCATGAGCACACCGCTACGCACCAAGTCTTCGAATTGCGGCACGGACATGCCAGTCCGCAATTGCACTTCCTGTGCGTAACGCTCGGCGCCAATCCAATTGCCGCCGACGAAAGCGGTCGGAATCAACTGCTTGATGCGCTGGGAGGTTTCTTCAGGCGTAACCTGCATGCCAAGACGGTCGGCCTCCATGTCGAGCAAACGCTTGAAAACCATCTGGTCGAGAATCTGACGCATGTACAGGCCTTGCAGCACCGGAGGGACAGTCTGCCCGCGGGTCTGCTGATCGAATTGCTGGCGAACGGCAGCGGCGGTTATGTTCTCTCCACCGACGGTGACGACTGCGTCCGGGCTGCCTGTGCTGGAGTTGCCGAGCGGTGAAATGGGCGCCATGGTCAAAACCATTGCACCGCTGATAAGTACCAAGATACCGCCCAGGAAAATCCTGACTGCCGTTTTGCTCTGACTCAGATTCTTTAGCACTGTTTTTTTACGCCTCGTTGCCGGAAAGATGATTATAGAAGAGCGAAGGGAATCACTCAACTTGAATCGCAAACGGGAAGGTTAAATCGAGTTTCGGAGCAACCGACAACCTGATGCATCCTTGACAGCCAATAGACCTTCCCTTTATGGTCTTGTTCAAGGACGGAGCGATTAGGCGTAGCGAACCCACCGCGCTTCACGAGACGAACATGCAATTAAGGCTTATCAAGCTATTGGCCATCGCGTCTCTGCTCCTCGGCATTGGAGACTACTTGGCAGCGCAGGGTCCTCCTTTACCCAGCACGTTGGGCGCGAAGGAGGGCACGGGATGGATCATGGTATACATCCGCAGCGAGCATGGGTTGCCCGTCCCCGTTTCCGCGCTACCGCAGATGACTCTTACCGCCGCGGATAATTCGCCGGTGCGCCAATCCCCTCGCATGGATGGAAATGGCTGGGTGTTCTCCAGCCTTGCAACGGGGGTCACTTATGAACTCGAAGTGAAGGTAGACGGCTATCAGCCCGCTCGGGAAACGGTGACAGTCCCCGCCATGGATTATGGTTCCGCGGCTGTTACGGTTTTCTTGAAACCCAAGGATGAACAATTGACCCTTCATCCACCGACTGGCGCATTTGTACTGGCGCCTCGCACGCAGAAGGAAGTGGATAAGGGCCTGCGTGACATGAACTCCGGCAAGATTTCCTCGGCGCAAAAGCATTTCCAAAACGCAATTCACATGGCGCCCGGCAATCCCTACGTGAACTACGTTACGGGAATGAGTTACCTTCTTGCGAGGCAGTTGCCGAGCGCGCAGCTTTATCTTGAAGAATCCGTCTCCGTGGATCCGAAACAAGTACCGTCGCTGCTGGCGCTCGGTACGTTGCGCTTTGAGGAGGCAAACTATCCCGGCGCTATCGACGTTTTGAATAAGGCCGTGCAACTAGATCCGGCCTCGTGGAAATCGCAATGGATGCTTTCCGCCGCGTATCTTCATCAGCGAGATTACCGGCAAGCGCGCGATCATGCGGAAAGGGCGCTCGCAAATGGGAAAGAATCGGCGAGCCAAGTCGAGCTTATTCTTGGGGAGGCACTGGCGCGTTTGGGAGAGCGCCAGCGTGGGATCATAGCGTTCGAAACGTTTCTAACTGAGCATCCTGGGGATTCCAGTGCGCCTAGGATTCGCGCCTGGGTGGAAGATTTGCGAAAAGACCCATTGGAGCAAGAAAAGCGGGCAGTCACAAACGTAGCTCAGGTCCCGGCGGCCGCCACGGATCCGATTGCGGTGCATCTCGCGGTGCCCGCTGCTGAACTCCCCCCGAAGGGTGATTGGGCGCCTCCCGATGTGGATTCGCAGAAGCCACCACTGATTTCCGGAGCCGCGTGCTCGTTGCCGCGAGTTTTGAAATCCGCGGAAAGGAACGCCACGAAACTTGTGAGCGACCTTCAGCAATTCACGTCATTGGAAGAATATCAATCGGTTGAAATCAAACGAAACGAAAGTGTCGAGAATCCGTTGACGCGTACGTTCAGCTACATGGTCTTTATCGAGCAGCCGCGACCCGGCGCGATTAACGTAAGTGAATTTCGAGACCAGGGTTTATCTGCGACGGACATGCCCGGCCCACTGGAGGATGGCGGCGCTCCCGCGCTGGTTCTGGCATTCCATCCGTTTTTTCGTGATGACTTTACGTGGAACTGTGAGGGCTTGAGCGAGTGGGGAGATCGGCCTGCGTGGATTGTGCGATTCGAACAGCGGTCCGATCGCCCTAACCGCTTGGCAAGCTTCCGGTCGGCGTCCGGCACATATGGGTTGCCTTTGAAGGGCCGGGCATGGATTTCTGAAAAGGGTGGCCAAGTAGTGCACATGGAAACAGACTTAGTGAACCCTATTGCGCCCATCCGGCTGAAACGGGAACATTTCGTCATCGACTACCAGCCAATTACATTTCGAACCCACAAGGTAACGCTCTGGCTTCCGCAAAATGTCGATGTTTATTACCAGTTTCGCGGGCATTATCTGCACCATTACCACCACTACAGCAATTTCAAGCTCTTCTGGACCGGCTCCTCGCAGAAGATTGGCATGCCGAAAGAAGCGTCACAACCGCAATAGCTTGTTCACATTGTAGTTACGGCATCCAGCGTACCCTAAGGGCTGCACTGGTGGCCTCTGCAGTTTGCCGAGGAAGGGGACTTCCGAATTGTCCCCGGCGGTTCCGATAGGCTTGACAGCAACTTGGTACGTCGTTTATTGTCCTAGGAAAGGTGCCATCAATGCTTCTATAACAATGTTGGTACCGCCTAGTGTCGCTCCAAACGCAACATGAAGCCAAGTTTCCTAAAGTTGGTCGGCAGCGTCGTTCTTTCAGCGGGCCTGACATTACCTGCCTTCACACAGGGCGCTGGCCCGGCACGCTTGGGTCAAGAGCATGGCAGCGTCACTGTGTACATACGGAGCGAGCAGGGGGAACCGTTATCCGTCCCGCCGCAAATCAAGTTGACGTCGATGACGTATGCCGCACCAGTCCCGGATTTTCCGCAGAGCAGCGGAGATGGATGGGTGTTCTCGGGAGTCGGCGCGGGTGATGCGTATGAAGTTGAGGTGAAAGTAGACGGATACGACACAGCGCACGAAACCGTCACGGTTCCTGCATTCGAAGGGGCCTCTGCAAGCGTCATTGTTTTCATGAAAAAGACGGATGACCGATTGGTGTTTCGTCCGCCCACTGGGCAGTTCGTTCTGGCACCCCGTGCGGAAAAAGAGATCGAGAAGGGTCTCAAAGATTTGCGGTCGAATAAGATTGCTTCCGGACAAAAGCATCTGCAGAAAGCATTAAGCATCTCGCCGGAAAATCCGTACTCGAATTACGCGATGGGGATGAGCTATCTGCTGGCAAAGAATTTGAACGCTGCGAAACCATATCTCGAAAAATCGGTATCAGTCGATCCCACACAAGCCTCGGCGCTTCTTGCTCTGGGAACACTGCGGTTCGAACAGGCAGATTATTCCGACGCGATTCGGATCCTCAGCCAAGCCGTGCAATTGGACCCTTCTTCGTGGAAGGCGCAATGGATATTGGCCGGTTCGTATTTGTATCAAAAGGACTTCGAACATGCCCGGCAGTCGGCCGAAAAAGCGCTTTCGTTTGGCAAGGATAAGGCGAATCAAGTTCAGTTACTTCTCGGAGAAGCTCTGGCCGGATTGGGAGAGCGCAAGAAAGCCTTGAGCGCGTTTCAATCTTTCCTGAACCAATACCCGAAGGACCCGAACGCGGCGAGAGTTCGTGGCTGGATTGAGACGTTGGAAAAGCCGGTGGAAGCTGCTGCGCCGCCGGCTGCCGTTGCCGCCGCGCCACGCCCCGTAGCGACGGTGTTTCCTGGCTTCGTGCCGCCTCCGACGCCCCCTGTTGAACTCCCCCCTAGAGAAAATTGGGCGCCGCCGGACATCGATGCCGAAAGACCGTTCGTAATTTCGGATGCGGCTTGCTCTCTGCCAAAAGTTCTTCAGGCAGCCGAGGCACATGCAGTGCAACTCGTAAGCGACCTGCAGAAGTTTACCGCGACTGAAGAATATCAGTCGGTGGAGATCAAGCGGAACAAACAAATGGAAACACCGGAAGCGCGCACGTATGAATATATGGTGTTCATCGATGAGCCCCGCCAGCACGTCATCGGGGTGCACGAAGTCCGTGACGACGGATTAAGTGCGAAGAACATGCCAGGAAGGCTCGCTGATTTTGGCGCGCCGGCGCTCGCGCTGGCGTTTCATCCTGTCTATCGCGGCGATTTCACCTGGAAATGTGATGGCCTGGGAGAATGGAACGACAAGCCCACTTGGATACTGCGGTTCGAGCAACGAGCCGACGCGCCAACCAGCCTGCTTGCCAGTTTCGACACGCCGTCGGAGGAATACGCCTTGCCCTTGAAGGGGCGCGTGTGGATCTCTGAAAATGGCGGCGAGGTTATGCATCTTGAAACCGATCTGACAAAACCGGTTCCGCAGGTCGGATTGCAAAGAGAACATTTTGTCATCGACTACGAGCCGGTAATGTTTCGCACTCACAAAGTGACACTGTGGCTTCCGGAAAATGTCGATGTTTACATTCAATACGAGGGGTATTACCTGCATCACTCCCACCATTACCATAACTTCAAACTCTTCTGGACCGGCTCCTCGGAAAAGATTGGCATGCCGAAGGAAGCATCACAACCGCGGTAACTTCGCAGTACGTCATCCACTGCTGAAATTGATTTTCTCGAAGCGTTTTTTGCAAAGTCTGTCACGGCGCGGCAGAAAAACCGGCAAACGCCCTGTCCGTGAGTACAGTGCAAATTGCGGTGCGCGACGCTATCTACATGGGCAAGGCAGCTTGCGCGACGGCTGTGCGGGTGCTACGGTGAAGATTACCTTTTTCTCCGCGTGAAATTGACGAAGAAACGCACATCTTCGTGAGGCCGCGGAAACCAAGAAGAGGTACGAGCGGGTTTGCAAGGACCCGCCGCGCGGGAGTTTGCGTGGCGAATTGGATCGGCGGCGACCAGAAACTGCCTCAGGGGCGTTTAATCCTCGTTTCCTACGGTATTGTCCTCGGAATCATCCTGCTTTTGCTGGGATTCTGGAAATTGCAAATCGTACAGTCGGGGCACTATTCGGATTTGGCGGAAAAAAACCGTGTACGCTCGATACCGATCATCGCGCCACGCGGGAAAATACTGGACCGCAATGGACGCGTGATCGTCGATAACTATCCATCATTTAGCATTCTGCTGTTGCGCGATGACCCCGGGCAAATTCAGAAGGACCTGCCGCAAATTACGGCGGGACTCGGCATCACACCCGCTGACCTGAAGCAGCAACTCGAGGAAGCAAAAATCGAGCCAAAATTCCAGCCGGTCATCGTGAAACCGGAGGCAAGTGACGCCGACCTCGCATTTGTGGAATCGCACCGCGTGGACTTACCGGAACTCGAATTGATGATGGTGCAGAGGCGGAAATATCCGCCGGACGATTTCCTGGCCCACGTGATCGGTTATGTGGGTGAGGTATCGCCGGAGCAACTGGACCAGCAATCCGGCGATCGTTACAAGCCGGGCGACATCGTGGGTAAGGCCGGCCTGGAGCGCGAATACAATGACACGCTAACCGGAACGGACGGCATGCGCCGCGTTATTGTGAATAGCATAGGAAAGCCTGTGCGCACGCTGGACGATACGGAACCGATACCGGGAAAGCCAATTCAACTGACGATTGACGCGGACCTCCAGCGCGTCGCGGAGCAAGAACTGGCAGGCAAGATCGGCGCCATTGTTGCTCTTAATCCGCAAAACGGCGAGATCCTGGCCATGGCCAGCCGCCCGGCCTTTGACGCAAATGATTTTTCAGTCCGGATTTCGCGCAACGAGTGGCGGTCTCTGAACGACAATCCGGATAAGCCTTTGCTGAATCGCGCGATTCAGGCGCAATTGGCTCCGGGCTCGGTGTTCAAGATTCTGGAGTCAGCGGCGATGCTTGAATCGGGTGTGCCGCCGCCGGATTTTCACGTTTTTTGTCCTGGTTACGCAGTATTTTACGGCAGTCTGCGTCACGACTGGGACCCAAAAGGCCATGGTGAAGTCGGTCTCCACAAGGCAATCGTGCACTCCTGCGACGTCTTTTTCTACAATGTCGGCCAGCGATTGGGCATCGACCGGATTGCGTATTATGCGACAGCACTCGGTTTGGGGAAGAAAACAGGAATTGATCTGCCAGGCGAAGAGCCGGGACTCGTCCCATCGACGGAGTGGGTCGAACGCGTGTACCACCACAAGTGGTACCCTGGCTCGACGATTTCGGTAGCCATTGGGCAGGGTGCCACGGAAACAACGCCGATTCAGCTTGTGCGCACAATTGGCGGAATCGCTTCGGGCGGAGTTTTTTACCAGCCGCACTTACTGAAGGATTTCAGTCCGGTGAACGTCACCCGCTTTCCTCTTTCAGAAAACACCGTCGAGCAGGTCACGGATGGCATGTACGGTGTGGTTAATGAAGGCGGCACCGGTACATTTGCCCTGGCGGAGCTCAAGAAGGCGAAGTTGCAGAACATTGAATTCTGCGGAAAGACTGGAACGGCCCAGGTGATCAGTGCCAAAGCTCTGCAACGTATCGCGGCATCCCAGCGCCATCATTTCGGCTATAACACGTGGTTCGTGGGATTCGCGCCAAAGCGAAATCCGGAAATTGCCATTGCTGTTTTGGTTCAGGATACGGCTCTCGAAGCAGGCGGGGCCGCGGCGCCGCTAGCAGGCAGATTTGTGGAGGCTTACTACCAGAAAAAACTAGGACAACCGATACAGGAGCTGCTGGCGGCAAGATCGGCGTCAAAAATTCGCGCGGCCACAACGCAGGCTGCGAAAGGCGCTCCGCAAGGACAATGAGGGAGCGTACCCATACTTTTGAGTTTGACTGGTGGCTGCTGGCCATCGTCATGACCATATGCCTGGTGGGTTTGTTGGAGATTTACTCCTCGACGCATGGCTCGGCGCTCCACGGAATGCAATGGAGGCAATTGACGTGGATTGCATTCGGCTTGGGCGGAATGCTGATTGTGTCACGGATCGACTACAACGCCATGCTGGATCAGTCTCCTTTGCTTTACTTGATTGGTCTTGCAGCTCTTTTACTGGTGCTCGTTGTAGGGCACACTCGATTCGGGGCGCGACGCTGGATTGTGGTGGGGGGCGTTGTTTTACAGGTGTCAGAGCTGGTGAAGTTGATTATAATCATTGTGCTGGCCCGCTATTTGAGTGAAGTGCGGACCGAGCGATTAACGCTTGCAGATTTGGCCAAGATTGGCTTGTTGGTCGGCGTCCCTGCAGGATTGATATTGCTTCAGCCTGATTTGGGGACGGCTATGGTGCTGGTCCCGGTAGCAATAGTGGGCGCCTTTCTGGCAGGGATCAATTGGAAGCATGCCGTGGCCTTGCTTGCGCTGGGAGCTGTGGTGGCCGTGGTTGGATGGAACGGACACTTCCTCAAGCCATATCAGAAACAACGCCTGGCAACGTTCATGAATCCGGAGCAGAGCCCTCGCGGCGCCGGTTACCAAATCCTGCAATCCGAAATCGCCGTAGGTTCCGGAGGCTTTTGGGGTAAGGGATTTGGCAAGGGCAGCCAGAACCAGTTGGGCTTCGTGCCCGTGCGGTATTCGGACTTCATTTTGGCTGCGCTGGCGGAGGAGCAGGGATTTTTCGGCGTTTTGATTTGCATGTTGCTGTATTTGGCGCTGTTGTTGCGATTAGTGGACAATGCGCAGAAGGCGAAAGACCGTGCAGGAATGTACCTTGTGATGGGCGTGGCCGCCATTCTTGCATTTCACGTAGTCGTAAATGCCGGGATGGTGATAGGGTACATGCCGGTGACCGGAATACCTCTGCCATTCATGAGTTACGGAGGGTCGGTAACGATATTCGGATTTTTGGCTCTGGGCCTCGTGATGAATGTGCGAACGAAACGCTTCGTCAACTGAGCACAGAGGACATTGGTAACTCCGGCAGCGCGCTGCGCGCCGGAAATTATATGGGAGCGAGGAACGCGTCGGATGAAGGGACAAATCGACGAAAGACGAGAATCCCTACGGACCGCCCCGGCTGAGCCGGGACACTCGCGTGCAATCATGCACCGTGCGACCGAGCGCCGATGCTCCCTGAGGAGTTTTTATGGCGAAGGAGATGGTGGTTTCCGCGAACCCGCACGAAACGCGAGTCGCGATACTCGAAGAGGGGCAACTGTGTGAGATTTACGTCGAACGTGAAAAAGAATTTGCATTAGTCGGCAGCATCTATAAAGGCCGTGTCACACGCGTGCTTCCGGGCATGCAGTCCTCGTTTGTGGATATTGGCCTCGATAGCGACGCTTTCCTGTACGTCACCGATTTCCTGCAGGATCTCGAGGAATTCGACCATATCGTCCACACGGTCGAAGAAAAAGTTCAAAAAATGGAGGATCAGGGCGGACAGGTTTATACGCCTGCGAGCGCTGATCAAGGGGCTCTGGAGCCAACAGACGTGGCCCTGTTGCCCGGAGAAACAATCAACATTGGAAACGCTGTCTCGGAGCCGGCTGCCGCTGAGGGAAGCGCGACAACGCCACGCCGCGAGGGTTTTCGTGGGCGACCGCCCTATGAAGGAAGGCCGCGCGACGATCGCGGCGGATATGGACGTGGTGGCAGAGATCGCGGGCGCGGTGGACGCGGACGCCCTGGGGGTCACATTGGTGGCGGTCGCGATCGCGGTCGCGGAGGACCGGGACGCCATGGCCGCGAACTACCAGCTTCGAAATACGCTTCGCATCGGCCCTACGAGCCGGCCGAACAGCAAGGGCCAGTCGAACCGTTTGAGTCAGTGCTCCTCCCCGGCGAATCACTCTCGGTATTGAAAGCACCACCGGCGAGCGCGGAGCCGGTTGAAGAGCCACGCAACGAACAGCATACGCCACTCGAGCCCGGAAACTCGTTCGCCGAAGTGACAGACGCCCAGGACGCGGGTGTGCAGAATGAAACCGACAACGCCCTCGACGCTTCGGGCCCAGCAGAAATGCCTACTGCTCCCGAAATCCAAGAAGTCCGGGAAGCTTCTCCGGAAACACGCACAGAACAAAGTCGTTCAGCCTTCACACCCAGATTTCCGCGTGGCGGCGAACGGGACCGGGGTCGTGGATTTGACCGTGATCGTGGTCATCAGCGGCATGATCGACCGGAAAGCGGAGCCGACCGAGAAGAAAACAGTGACCCGCAACAAACAGGATGGACGGCCGCGCTTGAGCCATTGCCCGGAGAGTCTCTCGCGAAAGCAAAATCGCACGAGCCGGCGAAGCACGAAGAGCCGCGCACAGTATTTTCGGCCGGTGTCGAAGAAACGCGGCCTCAAGAGCCGTCTCCCGAATTGTTCAATCGCGAGACGCCGGAGGAGATAAGCGATCCTGCAGCAGTGACGCCACGCGATGCGGGCCCTGTTTTCAGCGAGATGTCAGGAGCGCACCATTCCGCGGAACTGACGGAAGAAGAAGCGACGGCCCTCGCCGAGCAAGTCGCCGAGGCGCAACAGGAAGAAGCAGAACGCGAGGCGGAAGAATCGCGCGCGGCAGAATCGGCTGAACAAGACCACTCCGAAGCACACGATGATGCCGATGACACGGGAGACGGAAACAGTATCGGTGCGAACGAAACGAGTGATGACGACGAGTCTGAGGAACGTGGTCTTCCCATTGACGTGAGCGAGGCGGACGCGGAAGCTGCGGCGGAAGCCATCGAATTGGGCGACGGCGAAGCAGTAACGCGCGAGGCAGCCGCGGCGGAAGGCGACGAAACGCAGGCGCGGCCAATGCAGGCTCGCGTCAGCGGGGATTTTCGCGCACGGATGCAGCGCCCGATGCGGCGTGGCGGCAGAGATCGTGGGCGTGGCCGCAAGCCGTTCCGCGGCGGGCATGGGAGCCATCACCGAGGCCAGCCCAGGCGCACGCAGCTCATTTCCGATTTGCTGAAAGCTGGACAGGAAATCATTGTGCAAATCGCCAAAGAGCCTCTCGGAAAAAAAGGCGCGCGCATCACGAGTCACGTTGCGTTGCCGGGACGCTTTCTGGTCTATATGCCGACGCTTGATCACACCGGCGTTTCACGGAAAATTGCTTCGGCGGAAGAGCGCTCGCGGCTCAGGCATCTGGTGACGGAAGCGAAGGGCGCCGCGGGCGGCGGGTTCATCGTTCGCACCGCGGCGGCGGCCGCCTCTCCTGACGAAGTGCGCGCCGATGTTCACTTTCTGACGAAAACCTGGGCAGAAATTAAAGAGCGCGGAGAACAAAGGAAGGCCCCGTCGCTCTTGCACCGCGACTTGAACCTCGTCGAGCGGATTCTGCGCGACTACTTGAGCTCCGATTACACAGCAATTTGGGTGGATTCAGAAGAGGAATACACGAAAGTGCTGGAATTCGTCAGCCGCTTCCAGCCACAGCTCGCGAATCGCGTGAAACTGTTCACAAAATCGACGCCGATCTTTGAGGAATTCGGCATTCAGCAGGAAATCGACAAAGGCTTGCGGCCGAAAGTCTGGCTCAAGTCTGGTGGCTACATCGTCATCAACCACACGGAAGCGCTGGTAGCCATCGACGTGAACACGGGCAAATTCGTCGGGCGCGGCTCGAATCGTCTGGAAGACACGATCGTGCGTACGAACGTCGAAGCCATCAAGGAAATCGTCCGGCAGATACGCCTGCGCGACCTGGGCGGAATCATCATCATCGATTTCATTGACATGGAAGAGCGGCGAAATCGGGAGAAAGTAATGGCCGCGCTCGAAGAAGCCTTGAAAGCCGACCGCGCGCCATCAAAAGTCTTACGGTTCAACGAATTCGGATTGGTCGCCATCACGCGCAAGCGCACCAAACAAGCGCTCGAGCGCACACTTTGCCAGCCCTGCCCGTATTGCACGGGCTCAGGCATGGTGAAGTCGATCCCGACGCTTTGCTACGAAATTCAATCCGAAGCGCGGAAAATGGCGCCGGAGCTTGACGCGGCCAGTTTAACGCTGCGCGTCCATCCGGAAATTGCGAAGGCGCTCAAGACACGCGAATCCTCGCTGATGGACGAACTCGAGCAACTGACGAAGAAGAGCGTCATTATTCAAGCCGATCCGACCCTGCACTGGGAGCAGTACGACATTTATTAGCTGAATTTCTCGAGTGTGACCCCGAGTAACTGTCCACAACTAGCGAATTGAACAAGGGAGCCTGATCAGGATCTCGAGGACTATCAAGGCCAAAACACACATGGACTATAAGTGGAAGCGTATCGTACCCCTCTTACAATCCGAAGAGGCGATAGATGTTTCAGATGCGATTCCTCTCGGCCAGAGCTGGCGCGAGTTCAAGGCCCGGTTGAAGGACTCCAACAAGAGTGGTTTGAGGGAATTCAACGAGAGGCTTGTCCGATCTCTCAGTATCGAGACCGGGATTCTTGAACGCATTTATGAGCTTGATCGCGGGACAACCGAAGCACTGATCCAGAAGGGTTTCCTAGAAGAGCTGATCCAGCGTGACAGCACAAATATTGAGCCGTCGACCTTGGTCGACATCCTGCATGACCAAGAGGCAGCCGTCCACTTGGTCCAGGAACTTGTCACGCAGTCTCGCCCTCTCACAAGAGGAACGCTGTTTGAACTTCACGCGATTCTGACCGCACACCAAGAAACGGTGACAGCGGTAGACCAATTCGGGAATCGCGTGCAAATACTTCTAAAGAAGGGTGCGTTCAAAGACCACCCGAATAATCCGACGCGCTCCGATGGCTCGACGCACGAATACTGTCCGCCAGAGCACGTAACGCCCGAAATCGATACTCTCCTAGAGTGGTACCACTCGTATGAAAGTAAGGAGCCGTTGCTGGTTTCGGCCTGGCTGCATCATCGTTTCACTCAGATTCACCCATTTCAGGACGGCAATGGCCGCGTCGCTCGGACCCTAGTG
>DATEHB010000173.1:0-21892 GCA_035279805.1 Candidatus Acidiferrales bacterium | reverse complement strand
GAGGTGATGGCGGGAACCCGCACGCAGCAAAGTTGGGGTCTAATTAACTTGCTGCGCGGCGGGTTCCTCGCCGGTGCGACTCCGCTGTGCGTTCAGCGTGCATTGGCTTCTTGCGTGACGCGCCCGATGCAGCAAGGCTCTTCTTGAGAGCCTCCATCATGTCAATTACCGGAGCACGATGCGGCTGAGGGGAGGCGGCAACTTCCCTGCCCTCTTGCTTCGACTCAATCAATTCCTTGAGACGGTCCTGAAATTCGTCGTGATATTTTTCCAGGTGAAATTCTTCCGACAAGCTCTCCACGAGCTGTTCCGCGAGCTTGATTTCCTGCGGCTTAAGCTTGATGTTTTCCGTTTTCCCGTAGCCCGGAGCTTCGCGCACTTCATTGGCGAAATACATCGTGTGCAGCGTCAGTCCATGATCGTATGGACGTATGAAAACCGTGTATTCGCGCTGGTGCATGGCAACTTTGGCAATGCCGACGCGCTTTTTGCTTTCGAGCGTTTTTAGGAGCAGCTCGTATGCTTTACGGCCTTCGTCTTCGGGCACGGCGAAAAATGAAGAGTCAAAAAAGAGCGGATCGATTTCGGATTCCTTAACGAAGGCAAGAATCTCCATGGAGCGGGCGGACTGCGGCTCGATTTTCTTGACTTCGGCGGGATCGATCAAGACATACTTGCCATCATCGTTTTCGTACCCTTTGACTACTTCCGAGCGGTCGACGATTTTGTTGCACGTAGGACAAAAAAGGGGCTGACGGAGCCTGGTGTTGCACACGCTGTGCAGTTGATGGAGTTGGATTCGAGATGCACGCGCGGCGGCGTAGAGGCGAATGGGAATCGAGAGCAGGCCAAATGTGATGAAGCCTTTCCACGTCGAAGAAGCCATACTTGCCCTCCGTTGCGTTCCTAAACCCTAAGCGTATTGTGTTGGGCTATTGTACGCATCAGGGGAAGCCTGTAGCGGCGGAAATTTGATGTTGTAGTGGCGGGTTTTGATATTTGGAGCGAGGAGGCAGATTCTTATAATCCGACCATGGCTTTGCTGCAGGAATACCGGCGCAAACGAAAATTTCGCGAGACTCCCGAGCCCAGCGGGAAAGTCGCGCGAGACAAGGGGCACCACTTCGTGGTGCAGGAGCATCACGCACGCCGGCTTCATTATGATTTCCGGCTGGAAGTGGACGGCGTGTTGAAATCGTGGGCCGTGCCGAAAGGGCCTTCGCTCAATCCCGCGGACAAGCGGCTCGCGGTGCAGACGGAAGATCATCCGCTGGATTACAGAACGTTTGAGGGAACGATTCCGGCGGGACACTATGGAGCGGGCGAAGTCGTCATCTGGGATAGCGGCACGTTTGAGCCGGAAGGAAGCATGTCCGCGTCGGAGCAAATCAATCGCGGTGAAATAAAATTTAAATTGTTCGGGCAGAAACTGAAGGGCAGTTTTGTTCTGGTTCGAATCCGCGGGAACGGCGACAAAAAGAACTGGCTGCTCATCAAGCATCGCGACGCAGCTGCGGACACGAGCGGCGCGCCGGGCAAAGTCGCAGAGCCGATGCTGCCCATGAAGCCGCCGAAGAAGACGTCGCAAAAGGTTTCGAGCGTAATGGTGGCAAACCAGCCTGCGGTGAAGCTGAAGATGCCGGAAGGCGCGCGTCCGGCATCGATGCCCACAAAATTCCAGGCTGCGCTCGCGACACTTGCAGAAAACCCGTCTTCCGATCCGAGCTGGCTTTTCGAAATCAAATGGGACGGAATCCGGGCGCTGGCGTGCGTGAAAGATGGAAAGCTCAAACTGATATCTCGAACAAACCGAGACATCACGCGCGAGTATCCTGATCTGTCGGTGGTCGCGCACAGCATCAACAGCAAAGAGGCGTGCATCGACGGAGAGATTGTTGCGCTCGACAGCGAAGGGCGCAGTGATTTTCAGCGTTTGCAGAACAGAATGGGCGTGCAAAACCCCTCGGCGCGCTCGATGGAAGAAATTCCAGTGGTGTATTACGCGTTCGATATCATTTACTGCGATGGGCATGACCTGCGCGGTGTTCCGCTGGTAGAGAGAAAAGATTTTCTCAAGCAGGTGCTGCGCGCGGGCCCGGTGGTGCGCTATTCGGATCACCAGATTGGAAAGGGACAGGAACTGTTCGAGCTTGCCGTGAAGCGGGAATTAGAAGGGATCGTTGGAAAACAAGTTTCCAGCCCTTATCCCGCGGGGCGCACGACGGCGTGGTTGAAATTCAAAGCAGATCAGGAAGTGGACGCAGTGGTGGGCGGGTGGACCGAGCCGCGGGGCACACGCGAATATTTCGGTGCGCTGCTTCTGGGACTCTACGATGGGGACAGCCTGAAATTCATCGGCGGGGTGGGGACGGGATTTTCGGTAGAGCTACAAAAAAAACTGTGGACGCAATTGCAAGATCTGGAAAGCGAGGATTGTCCATTTGAAGAGAAGCCGTTCACGCGCGAGAAAGCGACGTGGGTGAAGCCGAAGCTGGTGGCGCGCGTGAAATTCGGCGGCTGGACCGAAGGCACGCATTTGCGGCAGCCGCGCTTTCTGGGATTGCAGGAAGATCGAAACCCGGTCGAATGCACGTTGGAGAGGGAGTTGAAGCAACCCGTGGATCAAGCACAAATCACGCCGCAGAAAAGCTCGAACAAAACTTCACGCAAGAGTGTTCCAGTGAAAGGCGTGCAAGTCTCCCGAAGGTCGAAAGAAGCCGCTGGAGAACAAGTGGAAAAAGAACTGACGAGCGGCGCCGGCGAAGAGCTGTTCGCCGAAATTGACGGGCGCGAGCTTCGCCTGACGAATCTGAACAAAATTTACTTTCCCGAGGACCGCATCACCAAGCGGAATTTATTGGCTTATTACTACCGAATGGCGCCGTTGATTATTCCTTTCCTGAAGGACCGGCCGCTCGTGCTGCGGCGATATCCCAATGGCATCGCGGGCGAGGCATTTTTTCAGAAAGACGCGGACAAAAACACTCCAGCTTGGGTGAAGACCGCACCGATTCTGTCCGAGGGCAAAGGGAAGAAAATCAATTATTTTGTTGCCAACGACCGCGCGACACTGCTTTACCTGACGAATTTGGGATGCATCGACCATAACCCGTGGTCGAGCCGCGCCGGTTCCGTCGAGAATCCGGACTACGTTTTTTTTGACCTGGACCCGACAGAAGGAACGCCGTTTTCGACGGTCATTAAAGTCGCACAGATTTTGATGGGGATACTCGAGAAGGCGGAAATAGCGGCGTTTCCAAAAACGTCAGGCGCCACCGGAATTCACATCTTTTTGCCAGTGGAACCACGATACACATATGAGCAGGCGCGCGCATTCGTACGGGTAGTTTCCGGCATGGTTGATGCGAAGCATCCGGGGCTGCTTACGTTTGAGCGCAGCGTTGCGAAACGCCTCCGCGGCAGGGTACTGATCGACGCGCACCAGAATTCCGAAGGACAATCATTGGCGTCGGTGTATTCGGTGCGCGCATTTCCGCAGGCGCCGGTGTCGACTCCCGCCAGAACGGGCGAGTTGGGCGCCAAACTGCTGCCGGAGAAGTGGAACGTGAACTCGCTTGGCCGCCGTCTCGAAAAAACCGGCGACCTATGGGCAGACTTCTGGAAGCAACGGCAGGCGCTGGAGTCGGCGGTAAGCCGATTGGAGCGTATCCGATAACGGGAAAGTTTCCCGATTGTTTGTTATCCGCACAATTCCGAAAGCAGCACGAAAGGCAGATCGATTAGAAACCCTTGGGATTGCCGCCCGCGGCAAACGTTCTCGGCCGTTGTTGCTTTTCGTTTTCTTTATTACTCGACAAGCTATCCGGCTTGCCAGACTTAACCGTGGACGATGAATGCTGGTTACGGAGTTCCCTCTCAGCGGCAAGCCAGTCCTCGAGATCCCGGCCATCTTCCCCGCCGCGCTGAACGTACAGTTCGTAAGCGCGAAGCTCAATTTGATCTCTTGTCGGTACATCTTGATGAAGGTCACCCATCGATTTATTCCCCCTAAGGTGAGGAATGATGCTGCACCCGTAAATACCGCGCCTAGTTCGACCTGGCGAAATCGAAGTGAGCGGAAACACAATTCGCTCGCACGTTAGTTTGCTGTGGCAGCTTTCCCGATTGGCGACCAGGGACAGCTTCCGGGGCGGTCAAACTGCAAAGGCCCGCCAGGGGCCGCCGTGTGCAGTCACTCCTTGAAGGACGAGATCACCAATCGGGAGTGAAAACTGAACCACTGCCAGAGTAGCGCAATCATTCAGGAATTCAATCCAGTGAATCATGTAAATCAGCCCGGGCGCGACCGGTTTGCGGCTGTAAAGGCACTACAGAAATTGTCGCATGCACCTGTGACCACTAAAAACAAAAGGTTTGAGAGCCCTTGCGATGACCTTTTTCCTTGTGCTGCTTCAGGACTGTTCGTGGAAATTAGCTGCAGGGAGTCGGCAAATGTGGGGCGTTAACCAAGGAGAGTAGAAAAATCATGACGCACGCCGCCCTATTTCGCGACCGGCATCGCCACAGCGTTCTCCGGGCAACCGATCAAATACGTAACGCTGACCGGAAGAGAACTTCCGTTTTCTTCTCCGATTTCCCAGTGGTATGTGCCGTCGCCGAGCTTCGCAGTGAGTTCCCGGAGCTCGCGGAGGGAATAAGTCCGCAGGCACGACACAATGCCATCGAACCAAAGCACAAATGGGATTACGGGAATCAAGTAGCTCGCTATCATCCGCGACCATTGAAATGGCCGCACGAACGGAAGCACAACAAGATAGGTAATTGGCATCAGGAAGACCAAAGAGATTGTCAGCGCACGCCTTCCGGGGGCTTCGAATACGCCGATTCCTTGCCGGCTATCGACAGCGTTCTGGAGAATCGCTCGGGCGTCGTCAGGCCGGAAGTGGTGGAAAGCGGTAAAGAGGGTCCGAAAACCGCTTAGCTTAGACGGAATTCGCATGGCGTCCACCGGGTCGGTGAGAAAGCGAATGCTGCTTCGCGAAGTGGAATTCGCGCGGATAAACGCTGCGGCGTTGGGATACTTGTCGGTTAGGCAGACATCGATCGGCTCTCCCGTCTCCTGTTCGATTGTTCGGCACAGGGACAGCCACGGTCCTCCTGCTCCGGAGCAAAGGTCCACGACTCGCCGGGTTCTGGCATTTCCCAGTGCCTTCTCCAGCCTATGAGTAATGGATTTGTAGAGATGTCCAAAGGTGAGAATGATTTGAAGAGCATCAGTGACGTGGTCGCGCAGGAAAGTTGGAAACCACCGTTGGTCATGAATCTCGAACAGTTGAATTCTGCGCATGAAGCGTTCCTTTAGCGCGGATACGCATTGCTGGACGCAATCAGATGCGCATACTTGGATGATTGCGAAGTCAATTGCGATGGTTGTTTGTTGCCGCTTCAGCCCTTTTGCCGGGTTTCCGTTTCGCGCCGCTGGTTTCCCGATCAGGTTGGCAATGGGTCGTCAGGACTGTGACGTTGGTAACGCTGGACGTATCTTACCGTGATTTCGACGCTTTCGTATGTACGGAATTGTAGTCTCGGAGTTGGGGAGTGCATGCTCTTGTGAATATTCTGTAATGTGTAGGCGCGCTTCTTGCTGACGCGCGTGCCTTCCGTTATGCTCTCGCTACCGTGAATCCCCGCTCGCGAGTCCTCATCATCGAAGACGACAAAGACATCGTGGAGCTCGTGCGCTATAACCTTGAAAAGGACAGCTTCCACGTGGTTGCGTGCGGCGATGGCGTCGCGGGGCTTGCGCAAATCAGAAAATCATCTCCGCATTTGCTGATTCTGGATCTGATGCTTCCGAAACTATCAGGCCTGGAAATTTGCAAAGAGATTCGCCGCGACGAAAAACTGAATCGCCTGCCCATCCTGATGCTCACCGCGCGCGGCGAAGAGGCAGATCGGATCGTGGGCCTCGAACTCGGCGCAGACGATTATGTTACCAAGCCATTCAGTCCGCGCGAACTCGTGGCGCGCGTCAAGGCGCTGCTGCGCCGGGTGAATTCTCCCAGCGAAGAAGCGAAGTTGCTGGAAGTTGGTTCGCTTCGGGTTGACCCGGTTTCCTATCGCGCTCAGCGCGAGGGCAAGGCACTTTCCCTCAGCACCCTCGAATTCCGCCTTCTCTATTATCTTGCGTCCCGGCCAAATCGGGTCTTCACGCGGGATCAGTTGCTCGACGCTGTCTGGGGAAGCGATCGCTTCGTCACGCCGCGCAGCGTTGACGTGTACGTGCGCCGTTTACGCGAAAAAATGGAAAAAAATCCCGAAAAGCCCGAATACTTGAAAACAGTTCGCGGCGCTGGTTACATTTTTGAAACCCGTGAGAACTAGTCTCTTCTGGAAGCTCGGACTGACGTACCTGCTGTTGCTTCTCGCCGTTCTCGTGAGTGTCGATTTCTACGCGGGACGCATTCTCCGCCAAAACTACATTCGCGCCGCGGACGAGCACCTCAGCTCCCTTGCGCAACTTGCAAAGTTTCCGCCTCCGCCCCTCGACGATCCCAAGGCCCTTGGTTCGTGGGCTTCGCGAATGTCCCGGAGCGGCGCGCGCGTCACCGTGATTGCCTTTGATGGGCGTGTGCTGGCGGACTCGGCCCACGACGTTGAGACCATGGAGAACCATTCCAATCGCCCTGAATTCATCCAAGCCGTGGCCGACGGTGAAGGCGAATCCGTGCGGCATAGCCACACGCTCGATCGTGATCTGGTGTACTGGGCGATGCGCTTCGATCGCGCTGCGCAGCCGCCAGTGGTCATTCGTTTCGCGACGCCGCTGGCTCAAATCACGACGGCACTGGCGCGAGTGCGCCGGAATCTGTGGGGAGTATCGTTTCTCATCCTGCTTCTGGGCATCGCGATTTCGCTGTTGTTCTCGCGCCGCTTCGTGAAGCGCGTTGAACGCCTTCAGGCGTTTTCGCGCCGCGTGGCTGCCGGAGACTTTCGGCCATTGCCACTGGAGCCGGCCCACGATGAACTGGGTGATTTGACAGAGGCGCTCAATGACACGGCCTCCCACTTGAGCGCCACGATTCTCTCGCTGACCGAGGAACGCAATCGCTCCGCGGCAATCTTACGCAGCATGGCGGAAGGAATCGCCGTCGTGGATGCTCGCGAGCGTGTCACTTTCTGCAATGATGCGTTTAAAAAAATATGGAACATCGGTTCCATGGACATCGAAGGCAGACCTGCCGTGGAAGTGATTCGCCATCCGGACATTCTCGCATTGATCCATCGAGCGCTCGAGGGCGGCGAAGTGCTGCACGGTGAAATTTCTTCCGGAAGCGCAAACCCGCGCAGTTTTTCTGTGACGGTCGCGCCTATTCCGGTATTCGATGATCCGGTTGTTGCGCCAAAGCCGCAGCAAAAAAGTACTCCGTTCGGAGCAGTTGTGGTTCTTCACGAGATCACTGACCTTCGCCGCCTGGAACAGGTGCGCAAAGACTTCGTCGCCAATGTTTCCCACGAACTTCGCACGCCACTGACGGCAATTCAGGGCTTTGCCGAAACGCTTCTCACCGGCGCTCTCGAGGATCAGCAAAACAACCGCCATTTCGTCGAAATCATTCGCGACCACGCCGCGCGCCTTTCGCGCTTGACTGACGATCTTCTGAAACTTTCGCGCATCGAAGCGGGCAAGCTCGATATGGATTTTCAGGCCGTGGATATGGGCGTTCTGATCGAAGCCAGTGTTGAATCCTCGCGCAACGCTGCAACTCAGAAAAAGCTTTCCCTTGTCCCCGCAAACGTTCCGGCGAATTTCCCCAGAGTCCTCGGCGACGCGAACCTTCTGCGCGAAGTGCTACGCAACTTACTGGACAACGCGATTCAGTACACCCCTGCCGGCGGCCGCATCCAGATAGATGTCGCGACCAAAGAAAGCTACGCCATCATTACCGTGACGGACACCGGCATCGGAATTCCGCAGGCAGATCAGTCCCGCATCTTTGAGCGATTTTATCGCGTCGACGCGGCTCGCTCACGCGAAGTCGGCGGCACAGGCCTCGGTCTTGCGATTGCCAAACACGTGGTGGAAGCCCATGGCGGCGAGATATGGGTTGAAAGTACCGTCGGAGAAGGCTCAAAATTTTATTTTACGGTGCCACTCACCTAGGCGTTATCCCAGATTTCATACGCACGTCATCTCCCCGCAACAGTTTTCAGCCATGCTCCTCGCGTGAACCAAGTAGCTATTCGCCATCGCTGATCACTTTGCACAGTGTCGGGAATGATGAGAGGCCACGTAGATTTACGTAGTCAATATCGGATAAGCCCTTTCTGAAAAGGAGGCGCAAAACATGGCATCAGCAGCCAGCAGTCTCGGAAACGTGTATCACACAGCACTCGAAAGTTATCTTGTCTCCATGGCACGCACAGTGGAAAGTTCGGTCAGCCGTGCCCTCGAGGCCCTGCTTTCCAGCAACGAGGAAATCGCCAGCGGAGTATTCGTCACCGAACCGCGGGTAAACGAGATGGAGATCATTATCGACGATCACGCCGTGCGCCTGCTTCGCGGCGGCAATTTGTCTGAAGACGAAGTCCGCCACATCGTCGCGACGCTGAAAATTAACAACGATTTGGAGCGCATGGGAGATCTCGCGGTCAATATCTGCCAGCGCGTCATTTCTCTTTCCCAGATGCCCGGTGTTGAACCGCCTCCGGAACTCGATCCGATGAGCGCTTCAGTACGCGCCATGGTCGGGCGGTGCCTTGGAGCGCTGATCTATCGGAATCTCACCCTTGCCAATGAGGTCCTTGAAAGCGAAGAGGCGATCGATGACTTCCGCGACCAAATCTTCGATAATTTATTGTCCAACATGAAACAGGACACCTCTTTGGTTGCTCCGAACGTCCAGTTCATGCTCGCCACCAGAAATATCGAACGGATTGCGGACCACACGACGAATATTGCGGAGGACATCGTCTTTTGGCTGCGGGGTCTCGACATCCGGCACCGGCGAACCAGCTCCTTGAATATGAACAGCATGGAAGTTACGCGCGAGGAACTGTAACCGGATATTCATCTTCTTCTCACTACCTATTCAAATGCATAGATCACACTTTCCTCGATTCACGGAGCAGATCTTGACCGAAACCCCACACCACCCACAGCACGGAGAGGTCTGCTGCATCGCCCCGATTGGCTGGCGGCGTTCGACCGCCAGCCACCCATTTTCAGCACTTGTTCGAGCCAGTGCTTGTGAGAAACACTGCCTCAGAATTTCGACGTCCGATTCGCAAGCAACAAAGGAAACACTCTCCAGGAGGAGTGAATGAGAAAGCTTGTGGTCTGTCTGGTAGCGATGGCATTGCTGTCGGTGGCGCCTACGTTTGGACGCGCAGATGGAGCCAAAGGCGCGACGAACCCGGCCAATACGAGCAGCACCCTGACGACTGTGCCGGAACACAAAACAAAGAAAAAAGCACCCGTGGATAGCAACGAGAGTTCAACTGCGGCGAATACAAGCGGCCCGGCCACGGCATCTTCGAAGCCAGCGCAGGGTGACCAATCGGATCAAGCTCCACTGTATTTCAAGATCGGTGGCGCGGAATTCACGCCACTCGGCTTTTTGGATTTCACTGGCGTCTATCGTTCCACTGACGTTGGCAGTGGAATCGGCACCAGTTTCGGCAACATCCCCTTCAACGGCTCTTCGCCAGCGGGACGCCTGTCTGAAACCCGCTTCAGCGCGCAGAACTCGCGCATCGGGATCAAGGTCGAAGCGAAGCCCGACAATTTCGATGTCACCGGCTACCTGGAAGCGGATTTCCTGGGGAATGCCCCGGGCAACCTGGAAGTCACGAGCCACTCGGACACGCTGCGTATGCGCCTCTACTGGGTCGACGTACGCCGCGGCAAATGGGAAGTGCTCGGCGGGCAATCATGGAGCATGATGACGCCGAATCGCAAAGGCATTTCAGCAATGCCAGGCGATCTTTTCTATACGCAAGCCATCGACACCAACTATCAAGTGGGCCTTGTGTGGCTGCGCACCCCGGGTTTTCGCGTGGTCTACCACGCGAACGATAACTGGACGCTGGGATTTGCGCTCGAAGATCCTGAGCAATTCACCGGCGGGCTAGTGACGTTTCCCGCTGGTTTTAACACGACGCAAGTTGACGACGCCGGCGGCAATGCAAAGACTCCGAATATCGGACCAGACGTGATCGCGAAACTTGCCTATGACACAAAACTCAGGGGTCATGCATTCCACATCGAAGCCTCGGGCTTGTACAGAGCTTTCCGCTTGAATACCGCGTCAACGAACGACAATGTCACCAGGTCCGGGGGCGGCGGCTCGGTGAACGTGAATTTTGAGGTCGTCAAGAATCTGCGCTTCTTCGGCGATTCGTTTTGGAGCGATGGCGGCGGACGCTACATCTTTGGCCTCGGTCCTGATTTCGCAGTCACTACAAATGCAGCGGGCAATTTCGTTCCCTCACCGATCCATGCAGGCTCCGGAATCGGCGGCTTCGAATATCAGTTCACTCCGCAAACGATGCTTTACGGCTACTACGGCGGTGCATATTTCGGACGCAACTTTCAGCAAGTCACGGCGGGTCCGCCGCCGACGTTTGTAGGCTACGGCTTCCCGGGTTCCGGCAGCTCGCAGAACCGCACGATTCAAGAAGCCACATTCGGGATTATTGAGACTCTCTGGAAAAATCCCAAGTACGGCGACCTGAAGATCATGACGCAAGCTTCTTATCTGTCCAGGAATCCCTGGTCGAACACGGCCACTCCGGCGGGCGCGAGGAGCGCGCATCTGGGAATGGGTTTCGTAAACCTGCGCTACGACCTGCCCTAGCGCAGCGTCACGCAGCGTTCATCTGGCTGTAACGAAACTGCAACAATACAAACCTACAATTTGTGGAGGAAATTGTGAAGAAGACGATTGCATCAGTGTGGGTTGGACTAGCCTTGCTCCTCGCAGGAGCGCTGTTGGTCTCTTGCTCGAAAAATGCAAATAACGCGAGCGGAGGGCAGTTGCCAGTCCTCATCAACGGAGCAGGTTCTACCTTTGGCTATCCCATTTATTCTCGCTGGGCCGATGACTTCCACAAAGCGCATCCGAATGTTCAGATCAACTATCAGTCCGTAGGTTCTGGAGCCGGTATTCGCCAGCTCATCGCGGGAACCGTCGATTTTGGTGCATCCGACGCGCCCATGACTTCGGAGCAGATGGGACAAGCCAAGGTTCCCGCACTTCATTTTCCGACTGTTCTTGGCGCTGTGGTGCCCACCTACAATATTCCCGGCGTTACCGCGGAGCTGAAATTTACGCCGGAAGCTTTGTCTGGAATTTTCCTGGGAAAAATCACGAAGTGGAATGATGTCGCGATCGCTCGTGCAAATTCCGGCGTCCAGCTGCCCGCGAACAGTATCGTAGTGGTTCATCGTTCCGATGGCAGCGGGACGTCCTTTATATGGACCGACTATCTTTCGAAAGTCAGTCCGGGATGGAAAGCGAGAGTCGGCGCCAGCACCTCGGTGAATTGGCCCGTCGGACTTGGCGGCAAGGGCAGCGAAGGGGTCACCGGATTAATTCAGCAAACTCCCAATTCGATTGGCTACGTGGAACTAACCTACGCGATTCAGAATCACATTCTCTACGGATCAGTTCAGAATTCTTCCGGAGCGTTTGTAAAGGCGAGTCTCGATAGCGTCACTGCTGCTGCCGCGGCAACGTCCGATTCGATGCCGGCTGATTTTCGCGTTTCGATAACCAATCCACCCGGCAAAGATGGGTACCCCATCGCCAGTTTCACCTGGCTTCTTGTTCCCACACAGATTCCCGACGTAACAAAGCGTGAAGCTATTACGAGTTTTCTTCACTGGATGTTGAAAGAGGGCCAGAACGATGCGGAATCACTGGCATACGCGAAACTCCCCAGTGTACTGACCGCAAAGGAAGACGCAACGATCGCCCAGATACACTAGTATGCAGGCGCCCACAAATGTCATCGAGCGCGCGACCCTTTGGCACGGCCCGCGCGCTTTTTTTCGCCGATTGCGAACCGGCGATGAAGTTGCCCACATCATCACATTGATTTTCGCCGCCGTCGTTGTAGGCATTACCGCACTTCTCGTTTACCAACTCTGGATACAATCGGTACTCTCGCGGCAAAAATTCGGCTGGGCATTCTTCTTCACGCATGTGTGGGATCCGCTCGCCGGACAATTCGGCGCGCTGCCATTTCTTTACGGCACGCTCGTCACGGCGGCGATCGGTCTCTGCCTCGCCGTACCGCTGGGTCTGGGAACGGCAATTTTTCTCTCTGAATTTTCTCCTCCGCGCGTCTCGGACAGCCTTGCTTTTCTCGTTGACTTGCTTGCGGCGGTACCGAGCGTCATCTACGGCCTCTTGGGAATTTTCATCATGGTTCCGTGGCTACGCACCACGGTCGAGCCCGCATTGAAATCCACGCTGGGTTTTCTGCCACTGTTTCAAGGGCCTACGTACGGCGTCGGATTCCTTGCAGCAGGCCTGATTCTCGCCGTGATGGTTGTGCCCTTTATTGTGTCCGTGTCGCGGGAAGTTCTGATCGCGGTGCCACGCGAACAGCGCGAAGCGGCGTTGGCGCTGGGCGCCACGCGATGGGAAACGATTTGGAAAGCAGTTGTGCCGTTTGCCAAGAGTGGCATCATCGGTTCCGTTTTTCTCGCGCTTGCGCGAGCGCTCGGAGAAACAATGGCTGTCACCATGGTGATCGGCAACGATCCGAAAGTCAGCGCCTCGCTCTTCGCACCCGGATACTCCATTGCCGCGGTCATTGCCAACGAGTTCACGGAAGCAACGGGGAATCTGTATCTGAGCGCGCTGATCGAATTGGGACTCGTGCTCTTTGTACTTACGTTCGTACTCAACGGCTTGGCTCGTCTTCTGGTTTTGGCCACCACGACGCGGGGAGCCGCGCACGAATGAGCCTGCGCACCTACTGGCGCAAATTTTTCAACGCTTTCATGTTCGGCTTGACGGCCTTGTTCGCCGCAGCAACCGTTTCCGTGCTTTTCGTCATCCTCGGCTACCTGGTCTATCACGGAGGACAGAACATCAACTGGAATTTCTTTACGAAGCTGCCCACACCCGTCGGTGAACGCGGTGGAGGGATGGCGAATGCTGTCGTCGGCAGCGCAAAGTTGCTTCTGATAGCGCTTCTTCTCGGCGTGCCCATCGGGGTGTTGACCGGAGTTTATCTCGCCGAATTCGGAGGCAAGACAACCAGCTTCTTCATCCGGTACACGACGGATCTGCTCAACGGCGTGCCTTCGATTGTTATCGGGATTTTCGCTTACACAATTGTTGTGCTGCCCATGCGCCATTTTTCAACTTTGGCGGGCGGCTTCGCCCTCGGCGTCATGATGATTCCGATCACCGTTCGCAGCACGGAGCAGTTTCTGAAGGCTGTCCCGAATCCCCTTCGCGAAGGCGCGATGGCGCTGGGCGCGAGCAAGTGGAAAACGACTCTGACGGTGGTCGTTCCGGCTGCCGGCTCCGGCATCATCACCGGAATCATGCTGGCGTTGGCGCGCGTTGCGGGAGAAACTGCGCCGCTGCTTTTTACGGCATTCAGCAACCGTTATTGGAGCGCAGGTTGGAACGAACCAATCGCCTCCCTGCCTGTGATGATTTATACCTACGCCATCGGCCCGTATGCGGATTGGCACGAACAAGCCTGGTCGGCGGGATTGGTGTTGCTGGCGCTCGTTTTAATGGTGAACGTGGGCACGCGACTGGTTTTGGCGCGCAAGGTTTCGGTTTCCAGGTAGGCAAGATGGCCAGCCTCAGCCCGGTCCGCACAGTGAGTACAGAAAGCAATCGGAACAACGTGAGCGTTAAATCAAATCCATCTGTGGGAACTCCACAAAGGTTTTCTCTGCCGCCGAAGTCTTCAGTCGCCGCGGATAGCGGTCAGCGTTTCAAGATCTCCGCCTTGAAAGTATTTTACGGACCTAAGGAAGTTCTGCACGGAATCAATATAAACATTTCGTCGAACGTGGTCACAGCGATCATCGGCCCTTCCGGCTGTGGCAAATCCACTCTCTTGCGCAGCTTGAATCGCATGACCGAAACCGTGCGTCGTGCGCGCATGGAAGGAGAAGTCCTGCTCGACGGCGAAAATATTATGAATATGGACGTGGTCAGATTGCGGCGCCGCGTCGGAATGGTTTTTCAGCGTCCGAACCCTTTTCCCAAATCCATTTTCGACAACGTCGCTTATGGCCTGCGCATCAATGGTCACAAGGGAAGTCTCGCTGCGGCGGTCGAGCACAGTTTACGCCGCGCGGCGCTTTGGGACGAAGTGAAGGATCAGTTACACAAGTCCGCGTACGCCCTGTCGGGGGGCCAGCAGCAACGACTCTGCATCGCCCGGGCGCTGGCCGTTGACCCGGAAGTTCTGCTGCTCGACGAGCCATGCTCGGCGCTCGATCCCGTCACCACCGCAAAAATTGAGGAGCTTCTTTTTCAGTTGAAGCCTTCCTGCACCATCGTGATCGTCACGCACAATATGCAACAGGCCGCGCGCGCCAGCGATTCTACGGCGTTTCTTCTCGAAGGCAGGCTGATCGAATATCAACCGACGCCGAAACTATTTACGACGCCGTCCGATCCGCGCACAGAGGCTTACATTACGGGCCGCTTCGGCTGATTCTTTCCAATTGGAGCAGAGATTGTATTATTGGTCCGAGGAATTCTGATGGAACGGCATTTCGAACACGATCTCGGGGAGCTGAAGGAGCGCCTGCTGTGGATGGCGGGACTGGCGGAGCGCGGCGTCCACCAGGCCGTGCAGGCCGTTTTCCAAAAGGATGAAGCGCTGGCGAAGCGCGTTCTCGAGGAAGAGAAAGCCATAAATGAAATGCAGATTGAAATCGACGATCGCGTCATGCAGCTCGTCGCACTGCAGCAGCCGATGGCCGTGGATTTGCGTTTTATTCTTTCGGCCTCGCGTATCAACAACGATCTCGAGCGCATAGGCGACCAGGCTGTCAACATCGCGCAGTCTGCTCTGCGCATTCTGCGCCACCCGCAAGTGAAGCCGTATGTCGATTTGCCGCGCATGAGCGAACTCGCGGAAGGGATGGTTCGCGACAGTCTGAATGCGCTTGTTCATCGCGACGCCGATCTCGCGAAATCGGTACTGATCCGCGACGACGAAGTGGATCATCTCCGCGATCAGATTTTCCGCGAACTGCTTACGTACATGATGGAAAATTCCGCCGTTGTCTTTCCGGCCTTTGAGCTGGTGCTGGTCACCAAGAATCTCGAGCGCATCGGCGACCACGCGACGAATATCGCGGAAGACGTTATATACATGGTTGCCGGCCGCGACGTTCGCCATCTCGCTGCCGACCGCCGCTAATCTTCGCTCAAGCCGTTTGCTCCCTTTTTTTCATTTGTTGTTCGCATTTTTCGATCATTTGCCCCAAATGAACGGCTTTACGTTCACGAAGTGCGACTCTGCCGCGACACGCGAAGTTGGTGAAAAACGGCGCTCAGTTCGGGTTTGCTGTCATGGAGGCGCGGCGGCCCGTTGTGATCGAAAAATACTTCATCCACTGAGTGCGAATGCCATTTGCACGTTCGATGAGGTCTCGACTTGGTTTGAGACCATGCTGAACCACGACTACGATTCCGGTGTTGAAATGCCGCTGGGAGTGCTCAACATCGGGGGAGCACGGGCCTTCGGCGCTAATGACGTCTTGAATCGTCACTTTGGTCCTGTCCGCCTTGAAGATTGGGTGCCCATTCGCGTCTTTGCCGGCTGGGACGAGATTGCGGAGAATGAAAAAGCCGGGAACTTCGGCTGGGGAAATCAGGCCCATGAGGTAGAGGTCGAGGTATGAGTATCCGGTCGCGGGCACGTAATAATCGTCATCCAGTTGCGTGTAAGTGCCATCAAAGTTGTCTTGCCACACGCCGCCGCCCATGATGGATGCTTCCGTTGGCCGCGCATACGGAAACGGGACGCGTGCCTGCAAGCCCCTGGCCCAATGCGTGGGACCGAGCGGAATCGTCTCGCTGCCTACCTTTGCGGAAACGAACGCCGCCCAGCGATGCCCCATTTCGTGGCCGATCTGCGACATCGCGTACATGTAGGGTGGCATTTTGCCGTCCTGAGAAATTTCGCCGAGTTGCTTCTGGTAGAAAGTTATGTCGTGATCGTTGCCGATGGGCGCGTCCGGCGGCGGGTATTCCTGCATCTGAATGGACTCTGAGTACACGGGTTGAATGAAACCCCATTGGAAGCGCTTCTGTGAGCAGTAAGAGCCCAGGCCCCGCTGTTCGGCTCCGATTCCCGTTACGGCGCCGCCGACGGCTCCGAGCGGCCCGTCACTGGGAGTGCCCGCTTCCTGATTGTCGACGCGAAAGTCGGAGTAGTAGGCGAGGAAATCGAATTTGTCGCCGAGGGTCTTGATCACAGTGCAGGCCAAGTCGCGATTATTCGGCAGCGCGTAATAATGGAAGGCTTCATAGACGATCGGGAAGGGCCCAGCTTGCGGTTTGAGTGAAGAGAAATGAACTTCAGGATTGCGAATGCCGCTGAGGGCGACGGCGTGAGCGAGAATTTGTGAGACGGGTTTCTCTGAGTCCGAAGCAGAGGCATCTGCAGAAACGCTAATCTCCTTGGCGCCGCGGAGCGCGGACGGCAGGATTCCTTGAATTGAGATGGTATTGCCGCTGGTCTCAACGCGACGTGAGATGCCGGGGCCGAACGCAACATATCGCGATACGCGGCCGTTCGCGCGATTGCGTGGGGCGAAACCGAAAATTGTCCACGTAACGTCAGGATGCGCAGGTGCAGACAGGCGATGTACGGTTGCAGGCGCGCGAGGAACGTCGCGAGTGTTGAAGTAAACGCGATAAGCAATTCCTGAGAGGCCTGAACCACCTTCAGGCAATACGGGACCAGAAGTTTCGAATCTGACTTTCAGAAAAAGACCGTCAACGACGGAAAGCTGGAGATTCCGGAGATCAAGATTCACGGCAGCAGTGGAATTTTTGTCACCGGGAAGTGTGGCGAGATTTCTTTCCGTGCCACCGGAGATGAGCGGGTACACGCCGATGATCGCGTCCTTTGCGGCAAGCTGCTGGTAGGACATCTCGATCGTTCCGTCTTTGTGCAGCACGGCTTGGAATCGGTTAATTGTTTTTGTCCACGTAAAATCCTGAATGTTGCCGTACGGTTCGGTTAAATCCCACGTAACCACCACGCGATCATCCAATTCCTTCACATAGCGAACTCCCGACATGCGCGGCTTAAAGAAGACGCAAATCGCCGGAACGGTGTTGACCAGATTGCCGGCCGCTTCGGCCAATTGATCGAAACGGGCAATGGAGACTCCGCCTTGATCGCGTGGCACAAAGGCTGGATTCCCGGCGCCCGCGAACAGGCTCCTTGCTGCTGGGCCGAAGCGAATCGAGCCTGTAACCCCGACGGAGAACGAATCCCAGCTCTTGCCGGAAAAGGGAAATGAGAAGTTGTGCAGCGAAACTTCTGGCGTGCTGAGTTCTTCGCCGAAGTCCGCGTTCCATCGCACTGGAAGATTCTCAACGCGATAGCCGTTGCCTTCGGGAGTGAAACGAAGAGTATGGCGACTAAGGTTAAAAAGATTCTGCCGGCCCAGCGCGCTTTGGTTCAAGTCCATCACGATCAGTTTTCCGACCACAGAAACTTTGCCGATGGGCTTGCCTTGGTCCTGTCGCTCCTGTGCATGTACAACTGCTCGCGGCAGTAAAACGGCGCAGAGGGTCAACAACACGCAGAAAGAAAGACAATTAGTTCTATTCACGGCGTCTCCTGTCAAGTCTGAAATCCGATCGCGGGATTATATCTTGACATTGGATATTATATGCATATACTTCCGCCAAAATTTGGGCAGGAAGGATTCAATCTCATACTGTTTCTCGCCGACAGAGCAACTTGTCAGCGTTTCAGCGACCCTGACCCCTTCATGGGCGCCGCTACTTGGAGGCTTGTATGTTGAGCAGATCTTCGCAGGTTTTCTCGCTTACTCTTGCCAGCGCGTTTTTCCTGTTTGCTTCCCTAACGAGTGCACAGGTCCGAACCACTGGGACAATTTCGGGAACTGTCACCGACCCCTCGGGAGCGGTAGTGCCTGGTGCGTCGCTGACGATAAGCGAGGCATCAACTGGCTTCTCGAAGACTGTCACTTCAAACGCCTCTGGTGAATACGTCTTTCCAGTTTTGCAGCCGGGCACATATTCCTTGAAGGTTTCCGCAAAGGGCTTTGCCGATGCGGAATACAATGACGTTGTCGTATCCGCCGCCCGCACCGCGAACATTACGGTGCAAATGAAGGTTGGATCGGCCAGCCAGACCGTCGAAATCTCGGCGCACAGTCAGGTTCTTGAGACAACCACGAACACCCTCGCTACAACGATTAGCCCCGGGGCAATCCAAAATCTTCCGCTGGCCGGAAGGGACGTTCTAGAATTCGCGCAGCTGGTAGCCGGGGCCCAGAGTGCAGGCGGCCAACGTTACACGACATACGACAACTTGCCAAATGCCGCGATTAACATTTCCGTTGACGGCACCAATGATAATTTTCAACGCTACCGTACGGCATCGACAGGCTTCTTTACCGCGGCCTCTCTTCGCGTAGGCGCTTTCGACGAGGTAACTGTATCCACCAGCAATTTGACGGCTGATGCCGGCGCTGAGGGTTCATCCACGCTGCGCTTCGTGACCAAGAGGGGTACGAATCAATTCCATGGCAATGCTTTCTGGTGGGCGCAGAACAGCTTTTTCAACGCGAATAGCTATACCGCGAATGCCCGCGGGCTGAAACTCGCGAAGACGCGCTTGAACGACTATGGCGGAAGCTTGGGAGGCCCGCTCTGGAAAAATAAATTGTTCTTCTTTGCGAACGTCGAATACCAGAGTTCGCCGGGCGCTTCCTTGAACAGTCCGTTCGTCTTAACCACCGGCGCCGAACAGGGACTGTATACCTACAACGTGTCGTCAATTCCGTCCTCTCCTCCTTCGTGGGTTACCTGTAATGCCGGCTCGAGTACTTGCACCGCTAACCTTTATGCGCTCGCTCAGGCAAACAGCTTTCCGAATACAGAAGATGCAACCATGGCTGGCGTCTTGAGCCAGATCGACGGCTTTGAGAAAAACGGGAGTCTTCTGCCTGGTCCGAGCGCGTCGCCTTTCTTGCAAGTGTTGAGCTGGAACCAGCCCACAAATAATACGCAATGGTGGCCGACGACTCGCCTGGACTTCAAGATCACACCCAAGGTTGCCTGGCACGATTCATGGGACATTTACTGGCGTAAGATCGCTAATGTCCCGAACTATCCGGGATCGAAATTTGCAGGCAACGGCTTCAAGTCGACCTACTATACGTGGTCGAATTCCGTGGATTGGACTATCACACCCACGCTCCTCAACCAGGCCAGTTTCGGAATCGAGAGCAACGTGGAAGAGTTCAACCCCGGTGCTGTGTCCAATCCGTTTGCAACGCAAGGAAACAAAGTTATAGGCACTGCGTTTTCACAAAATAGCATCGGATTTGGAATTCGAACCCCGATTCCCGGGTTCATTCTTCCCATTCCCCGTAACAATCCGCTTTGGAATCCTGCGGACATCGTGACTTGGACGCGGGGAAGCCATACCTTTAATTTTGGCGGCGACATTCGCATCGCCAATATGCACGAACTGGAGACCAACGACCCGCCGACGTACTTCACGGGAATCGAGCCTTTTGACCCCGCTGCAGGAATGTTCACCACCTCGAATTTTCCCGGTATCAGCACCAGCGGCAACAATCGCGCCCTGAATAACGCCGCTAGCCTCTATGCCATGCTCACCGGCAGGCTTCAGGGTGTCAGCGGCTTTAACTGGATAAACTTGGCTACAAAGCAGTACGCCGTGCAGGGCCAGGCACTGGCCAAGGAGAAGCAAACCGTCGGAGGCATCTATTTCCAGGATAGTTGGCGCGCAACGCACGACTTGGCCTTGAACTACGGCTTCCGCTGGCAGTTCTCCGGCGCAATACACAACACCGACAATTTCTACTTTAGCCCGACCTATGCAGACTTTCTGGGGCCTTCGACGCACCTCTTCGCCCCAGGCCAGTTGAACGGAGTGCAGAATCCGGCTGTGACGCTGCGGCCAAGTCCCTATAGCGCAGATCTCGTCCAACCGGCTCCTAACTTCGGGTTTGCCTGGAACCCGAATTTCAATCGTGGTCTTCTCGGCAAACTCGCTGGCGGCGGTAACATGGTTGTTCGAGGCGGAGCGTCAATCAGTCGTTACGACGAGGGCTGGATAACTTTCGAGAACGCTACGCTGTTTACGAACCCCGGAACAGGACAGTCTGTCTTTTATTTCCCAGCGGCCAGCGCGGGTCCCACGGGCTCGGGACAGTTTCAAGTTGGCACGGCATTTTTGAGTGACCCGAACGTTCCGTCCCAGGTCGCTGGTTTTCCTGCCTCGTTCAGCACGTCCTTTCCGGAGTCGCTCTTCACGTTCGCCTCACAGCCGTTTGCCACGGTGGACCCGAACATCCGCTCGCCTTACGTCGAGAGTTGGAATTTTGGGATCCAACGGCGATTGCCGGGCAATACCGCGCTCGAAGTCGACTACGTGGGAAACCACGCGGTACATATGTGGCAAACATTCGATGTGAACGAGGTGAATATTTTCGAGAACGGATTCCTGAAGGAATTCACGAACGCACAAGGAAACCTCGCGGCCAACATGGCACAAGGGCAGGGGCAGACCTTCGCGGATAACACAGGCGCCACCGGCTTGGTTCCTTTGCCGATTTTCGACACTGCGTTTACGGGTCAACCTGCGAGTGCCGGATTTGCGAACCAGGGATTCGTCACCTTCCTGCAGCAAGGCCAGGCCGGTGCATTCGCTGGCGCACTCGCTGGCGGCCTCAATTACTTCTGCAATTTGGTGGGCGGAAACAGCTCCTTTACGCCATGTGCAGGCTCCGGCGGCACCGGCACATATCCCATCAACTTCTTTCAGGTCAATCCGTACGCCACAGGACAACCGCTTTTCTTGCTTTCGAACCCGGCGGATTCAACGTACAACGCGCTTCAGATCCAGCTGAAACATCCTGCGGGTCACGGGCTGTTTGTCGGCGCGAACTACACGTATAGCCATTCGTTAAGCACCCGCTACCTCGGAGGCGATGATTCCGCGACAGTGAACTTCTTGACTTTGCGCAACCCGGGTCTAAACAAAGGGCCTTCGGCCTATGATTTGCGTCACGTCTTCCGCGCCTATTACACGTATGAATTGCCCTTCGGCAAAGGCCGGACTTTCGCTACCGGGAATTCCATCCTTAACAACATCATCGGAGGCTGGACAACGGGCGGCATTGTTACCTGGCAATCCGGACGTGTGTTCGACCTCCTGGGGGGACAAAGCAGCTTCAATACCCAAGATTCGGGAGTAGTTTTGAATGGCATCTCGCTGAGCCAGTTGCAGAGCAACATCGGGGTTTTCCCGGGCCCAACCAAATCCGAGCCAGTCGTGTTCTTCAACCCGCAACTCTTCGCCAGTAATCCGAACCCGATCCTCCCGGAACAGACGCCGGGTGTGATTGGTAACAACATCTTTCTCCACGGGCCGATGTTTGTGAATGCGGACCTGTCTATCATGAAGTTCGTTCCGCTCTATGAGAAGGTCGGACTCAGCGTGAAGGCGACTTTCCTGAATGCGTTCAATCACCCGAACTGGAACGTGGGCGGTGGCACTCCAGGAGACTTTGTGAATATCTCCTCACCCCCATTCAATGTTGCGAGTCTCGCGAACGGAGCACGCGTAATTCAGTTCACGACGCAGCTGCAGTTCTAGCAGGATCAACGGCGTCTTGATTCGCGGACGTGCC
>DATEHB010000172.1:0-50867 GCA_035279805.1 Candidatus Acidiferrales bacterium | reverse complement strand
GCGCCGCACGAGTGACCCCATTGCCAGCAGAAGTCCTGAAAGTTTCAACCGAGGCACCTGAGCCCTATGCCATTCACTACGCTGCGAGTGTGATTCTTCGCGGGCGCGTGGTCGGCATTCCCACCGATACGTTTTACGGACTTTCGGCCGATCCCTACAATTTGGCGTCGATTGAGCAAGTATTTCGCGTGAAAGGGCGGGCGGAGACGAAGGCGCTACCGATTCTGGTGAACTCGATTGAGCAGGCGGCGAGGCTCGCGCGCGACTTGCCGGAAAGCTTTATGAAACTGGCGCAGCAATTCTGGCCGGGCGCGTTGACGATTGTGGTGGAAGCGACGCACGGATTGCCACTGAAAGTGACGGGGAACAGCGGGCGCGTGGCCTTGCGCTGGCCGAAGTCGCAGGTGGCGTGCGCGCTAATTGAAGCGACTGGCGGCCCAATTACGGGCACGAGCGCGAATCTCTCGGGATTCCCAGCGTGCAGCGATGCCGGGTCACTGATGAAGCAACTTGGCGACCGGTTGCCGCTGATTCTTGATGGCGGCGCGACGGGCGCGGCATTGGCGTCGACGATTGTGGCGCTGCGCGGCGCGGATTGGTCGATCATCCGCGAAGGCGCGGTGCCAGAGGCCGAGATTCGCAAAGTGATCGAGGAGTAGTAATGATGCGATATCTCGCTCACCTGGCAATATCCATCCTCGCTGGGGTGCTTGCTCTAGGTGTGACATTTTCGCTCGTTGGCTGGCTGCAAATAGCCATCTATGGTCAAAAGGTCTCGGACAACGATGCGGGTGCCGAATTCAGCGTCGTGGCATTTGCGCTCGGTGTCGGCGTTATTTTTGGCGTCGCAATCTTTGCTGTCGTGTTCGAAACCCTGCGCCAGTGGTGGGTAAATGCAGTATCGAAATGACGGAGAAGTAATTGTGCCATGGTGTTACGGAGTGCCGAGGGTTGCGTGCTGGAGGAAGTCGAAGTCGCCGCCCGGAGAAAGCTGCACGTTGGTAACCCAGCGGCTGTGCACGGAGATGTTGTCGTAATACCAGAGGTTGATGTAAGGCTCGTCGGCGGCGATGAGCTGCTGAATCTGCAAAAGAATTTCCTTCCGTTTCGCGCGATCGGTTGAGACGCGCGCTTCATCGAGCAGAGCATCCAATTGCGAGTTGCGGTAGTGGCCGCGATTCGCGCCCGCGGGCGGCATTTTCTTGCTGCTGAAAACATATTCGAAAATATCAGGATCAAGATTCGCGCCGAGCCAGCGCAGCGTGTAGAGCTGAAAGCTGCCGCGTGTGATGTCTGAATAAAAGGTGGCAAATTCGAGCGAGCGAAGGTCGAGTTGCACTCCGACGCGATGCCACTGATCTTGCAGAGCAGCGGCGAGAAGGCGCGTGGACTCGTCCGTGGAAGTCTTAAGTTCGAGATGGAAGCGCATGCCGTCCGGACCGCGAGGGAAACCAGCGACGTCGAGAAGGGAATTTGCGCGCGCTGGATCAAAATCATAGTGAGCAACGTTGGAATCGTAGGCCCAATGGTTCGGAGGGAGAAGGCTGTCGGCGGTGCGCCCGTGTCCTCGCAAAAGATAGGTGATCAGGGATTGGCGATCAGTGGCGTAAGCGAGAGCCTGTCGAACTTCGCGATGCGCGAGGATCGGATCGTCGAGATTGAACGCAACATAGGCGAGAGCCGTGCCGGGCGCGCGCGTGACTTCCAGATTTGGGTCGCGAGCAAGCGCCGCGACAGTATCAGGCGGGAGAGAATTGATTTCGATGTCGCCTGAGCCTTTGCGAAGTTCGAGCGCGCGCACAAGAGCGTCTGGAACGATACGGAAGCGGATGCGCTTGAGGGAGGGCGCGCCGGCGAAATAATTTGCATTGCGGTCGAGCACGACCTCTTCATCGGTGGCGGCGCTGACGAAACGAAATGGGCCGGTGCCGATGGGATGTTGCGCAAAATCGGGGCCGGTATTTCGCGGGACGACGCCGACGGCCTGGCGCGTGAGGTTCAGCGGAAACGAAGCGTAGGGCGCCCGGAGATGAAAAATGACAGTGAAGGGATCGGGCGCGGTGATGGAGTCGACGAGTTGATAAGCGCCGCGCTTGGGAGTCTTGATGGCGCCGGAGATGATGGAGTCGAAAGTGAATTTCACGTCGGCGGAAGTGAGCGGCTGGCCGTTGGAGAATTTCACGTCGTGACGCAGATGGAAGACGTAAGTTTGTGCGTCAGGCATTTCCCATTTTTCGGCGAGGTCAGGCGCGAGATCGAGATGGTCGTCGCGCTGGAGGAGGCTGTCGAAAATGAGGAAATCGAGGTGCTCGGAGAAAGCGTCGGTGCCGATGCGCGGGTCGAGGTTGGTCGGCATGGATTCGAGGAGGAAATTCAGTGTGGAGGAATCGCTTGTTATTTTGCGCAGGGAGCAGCCCGCGAGAAATATTATTAAGCAGACAGCGAAAATCCCTAGCGCGTTAACGCGGACGCGCATAGCAGATTTTTCCCATGACGGTGGGATGGCGCGCACCTGTGGCGCTCGGCAGATTGTTCGCGTGCTGATACCAGGCTTCGTAGGCGAGAATGGCGAAGGCAAAGGCTTCTTTGGCGTCGCTGGGAACCCCGAATTCGTCGGCAGAAATGATTTTCAGCGAGGGCAGCAAAGCGGCGAGATAGGCGACCAGTAAAAGATTGCGCGCGCCGCCTCCGGAAATGATGAGGTCGTTTACGCGAGCGCGAGGGAAGACGAAATTCCGCAACGCTCGCGCGATGGAGACGGCGGTGAATGCTGTCACTGTGTGAATCAAATCGGCGGGACGCACGCGGCGGCGCTTGGCTGTCGCGAGCAAACGCGCGGCGTAGAGTGCGCCGAATTCTTCGCGGCCGGCAGTTTTGGGAGGCGATTTGCGGAAGAAAGGGTGCGCGAGCAATTCGTTCAATAATTCGGGGAGAAGATGACCGCGGCGCGCAAGTTGGGCGTCGCGGTCGTAACGGAGGCGGCCGCGAGTGAAATGCGCCGCGAGCGCGTCGATGATCATGTTGCCGGGACCTGTGTCGAAAGCGAAAACGCTTTTCGGTGCCGCGATGGCGGGGAGGACCGTGATGTTAGCGATGCCGCCGATATTGAGGGCGACGCGACCGCGACGCGGATGCCGATAAAGAAGATAGTCGACAAAAGGCACAAGCGGTGCGCCCTGGCCTCCAGCGGCAATATCCGCGGGACGGAAATCGGCGATGGTGGTGATGCCGGTACGTTCGGCGATGACGGCTGGCTCGGCAAGTTGGAGAGTGGACGAAGTGCGCGCGCCGAGAAACGGAGAAGGCGCTCCTTGATGGTAAAACGTCTGACCGTGCGAGCCGATGAGAGAAACGCGGTGGGGGGCGATGCGAAATTTGCGGCAGGCGCGCATTGCGGCGCCGGCAAATAATTCGCCGAGACGAAAATTGAGCTGGCTGAGTTCGCGCGTGGTGGTAGCGTCACCGTTGGCGAGACGTAGCACAGCATCGCGAATAGCAGGCGGATAGGGAAATCCCGTGAAATTCTCGAGATGCGCTCGGGGAGCGGCGGGCGAGCCTGAGATGCGGACGAGAGCGACGTCGATTCCGTCGGCGGAAGTGCCGGACATGAGGCCGAGGACGAGCATCCCGCGCGAGGAATACGTCACGAGAGCTGCTTTTTGAGCGCGTCGAGGAGATTGAGCGCTTCGAGTGGTTTCAGGTTATCGAGGTTGGCGCGGCGAAGCGCGTCCAGAACTTCCTGGTCAACAGCAGCAAACATTACCGGCTGCTGCGGCGGCGCGGAGCCGGGGGAAAGCTCCTCGGTGAGCTTGTGCTCGCTTTTTTCGTGCTCGGCGAGGACTTCGCGGGCGCGTTCGATCACGGGAGCCGGGAGGCCGGCGAGTCGCGCGACTTCGATGCCATAACTCTTGTCGGCGGCGCCGGGCTCGACGCGGCGAAGGAAAATGATTTCGTTTCCGGCTTCGCGCACCGAGACGTGAACATTCTTGACGCCGGGGAGGAGCCGTTCGAGTTCGGTGAGTTCATGATAGTGCGTGGCGAAGAGAGTGCGGGGGCGCGCGTTTTCGTGGAGATATTCGACGACAGCCCACGCGATCGACAGGCCGTCGAATGTCGCGGTACCGCGGCCGACTTCGTCGAGAAGCACGAGGCTGGCGCCGGTGGCGGTGTTGAGGATGGCGGCGACTTCGCTCATCTCGACGAGAAAAGTTGAGCGGCCGCGCGCGAGATTGTCAGAAGCACCGATGCGCGTGAAGATGCGGTCGACGAGGGGGAGGCGCGCTTCGGCGGCGGGAACGAAGCAGCCGGTCTGCGCCATGATGACGATGAGAGCGGCTTGGCGAAGATACGTAGATTTGCCGCCCATGTTCGGGCCAGTGATGATCAGGATGGGCTGCGTGACGTCGTCGAGATATAGATCGTTGGGGACGAAGCGTTCGCCGCGGGATTCGAGGAGCGTTTCGATGACAGGATGGCGTCCGGCGGCGATAAGCAATTCGCCGCGTGCAGTTCCATTTTTCGCGTCGCTGATGGCGTGGCCGGAATCGAATTCAGTGAATGTGGGACGCGAATAATTACGCTCGGCGGAGAGACGGGCGAAGTTCGCAAGGACGTCGACTTGAGCGATGGCGGAGGATGTTTGGCGAAGGCGCGAGGCTTGCGCGGCGATGGATTCGCGAAGCTCGCGATAGAGACGGCGCTCGATTTCGAGAATGCGTTCGTCGGCGTCAAGGACCTTGCGTTCGTAATCTTTCAACTCGGGCGAAGTGAAACGCTCGGCGTTGACGAGAGTCTGCTTGCGTTCGTAGTCGGGAGGCGCCAAATGGAGATTGGCTTTTGAGATTTCGATGTAATAGCCGAAAACGGAATTAAAACGAATCTTGAGCGAGCCTATGCCAGTGCGCTTGCGTTCGCGCTCTTCCATCGAGGCGATGATTTGCTTCGAGGATTTGCTGAGCGTGCGCAGCTCGTCGAGTTCGGCGTTGTAGCCGGCGCGGATGATGCCGGGCTCTGTGGGCTGAGCGGGCGGATCTTCGGCGATGGCGCGTGCAATTAAGTCGCGCACGTCGGCGAGATCGTCAAGCTGTTCGCGAAGGGCGACGAGACGCGCGGATGCGAAACGCGTGAGGAAGCCACGCAGCAAAGGAACGGCGACGAGGGAACGGCGAAGCGCTTGCAGATCGCGCGGAGTGGCATTGCCGAGCGTGACGCGGCTGGTAAGGCGTTCGAGGTCGAAAATTTCGTCGAGGTCGCGGCGAATTTCCTCGCGGGCCACCGTAGCGGACTTCAGCTCGGTGACAGCGTCAAGACGCGCGGAGATTTCTTCGAGCGAGATGGAAGGGCGCAGAATCCAGGAGCGGAGAAGCCGCGCGCCCATGCCGGTAGCGGTGCCATCGAGCGAGGCAAGGAGCGTCGAAGAATCGTCGTCACCGACGCTGGGCGAGACGAGTTCGAGGTTGCGCACGGTAACATGATCAAGGACAAGCGCGTCCTGCTGCTCGTAGTAAACGATGCGATCGAGATGCTCGAGGCCTCTGCCTGCAGGACGAAGCTGCATGGATGCAGTGCCGTTGCCGGAATCGGTGGCGGAGATGACCGAGGTTTCGCGCAGATAGTGGAGAAGCCCTCCGGCGGCCGAAATCGCTTGCGCGTGGCCGGAAAGGCCGAAGCCATCGAGCGAGGCGACGCGGAATTGTTCGCTGAGGATGCGCTCGGAATAGGAGGATTCAAAGGCCCATTCGTCAAGGCGCGTTTCGGTGGCACCGAGGCCATCCAGTTCAGGAGCGCCGGCACGCGGGAAAAGGGTGGTGGGCTGTGGGAGAAGCACTTCACGCGGCCGGAGGATTTCGAGTTCGTCGCGGAGGCGAGTTTCCGCACCGGGACCCGTGAATTCCGTGGCGCGGAATTCTCCTGTGGAGAAATCGACGAAGGCGAGGCCGACGGCGAAGCTGCTGCCGTTGCTGCAGCGGGCGACGGCCGCGAGGTAATTGTTCTCGCGCGTTTCAAGAAGCGGCGACCCAGTGGCGGTGCCGGGAGTGAGAACGCGAATGACTTCACGGCGGACGAGTTTCTTTGCGCGCGAGGGGTCTTCCATCTGCTCGCAGATGGCTACTTTGTGGCCGGCGCGGATGAGGCGCGCGATGTAGTTTTCCGCAGCGTGATAGGGGACGCCGCACATGGGCACGGCTTGGCCCTTTTCGCGATTGCGGGAGGTGAGGGTGATTTGGAGTTCGCGCGAGGCGGCGACGGCGTCCTCGAAGAAAAGTTCGTAGAAATCGCCGAGACGAAAAAGAAGCAGGGCGTGAGGATGCTGGCGCTTAATAGCATGATATTGCTGCATCAGCGGCGTCGTCGGTTCGGTCATGCGGAAGCCATTTGGGTTGGGAACGGAGATGATTATCGCGGGTGGCGCAGAGTTTGGCAACAGCGAGGGAAGAAATTCGAGCAGGATGGACGGACGAAGAACGGTTGTGCGCGTGGCCTCGGGCGGAGCCAGAACTGACAATGACGATGAAAAGGGAAGTTGAAATAAAGCTGCGAGTGGAGGACTTGACCGGGCTATTGGACAAGCTGCGGGGGCTTGGAGCGGAATGCAAGGGATCCGTGTACGAGGAAAACACGCTTTACGATACGAGCACCCGGGAATTTCAGCAGATGCAAGCCATCCTCCGGATACGTCGAGAGAGGCGGGCTCGGAAGCCGAATACACCCCGAAGTCGCGGGAGACATGCCAAGGGGGGCCGGGGGCTGATCACCTATAAAGAGATGGTAAGCGGTAAACTGGGAAGGGGCGGCGCGAAATACAAAGTTCGCGAGGAAATTGAGTATCACATGAAGAATGCCAGGCGGATCGAGAAGCTATTTGTGAGGCTCGGGCTGCGGGCGTGGTTCCGGTATGAAAAGTATCGGACAAGATACAGGTTGGAGAAGTTCCCGGAACTGTATTTGGACTTGGACGAGACACCCATTGGGACATTTTTGGAGTTAGAGGGCAGCAAGAGGGCGATTGATGGAGCGGCGCGGGCACTGGGATACGACGAAGAAGACTACCTTGCGGCGTCATATTTGGAGCTGTATTCGCGCAAGTGCGAGCGACGAGGGACAAAAACCGGGAACATGGTGTTCAAAAGGAAAAATAATGGGTAGTTTGCGCAGTCTTCGCTTGACAAAGTCTGCAAGTGCTTTTAACTAAGGAATCGAGATGAAGCGCACCGAGTTGGAGCGTTCGTCCAATCAGGATCCAGGGAGTCGATGCCTGCCTGGGCCAAGAGGAAGGGCTCGGGTGGGGGTCGCCAAGCGAGGCGTGCCCGGCGAATGGCCGGTGATGCAGCTTGAGGCCAAGGAGGCCGAAGCCGACCAGGGGTAAGTGTGCGGAGCGACTTTTCCGCCCGTGGTCGGGAGCGAGTCCGGCCGCGGGTATTTTTTTGCCCGCGCGAATGGAAAGGGAGTGAGCCATGTTGCACGCCACTGAGCTATTGGGGTCTGAAGCGTACGACGCGCAGGGGAACCTCGTCGGAAGGGTGAAGGAATTCTACCTGGAGCCGGCGGAGCAGGGAAATCGCGTAAGCCGAGTGCTCTTGACGCGCGGGAAGTATCAGCCTCTGCTGGCACGGCATGACCAGATCGGGTTCGTGGCTCCGGGGACGATGCGGCTCATCGTGGGCGAAAAGGAGCTGGAGCATTATCAACCGAACGAATCGTGGCTGGCGGTAGGGAAAGACCTGCTGGATCAGCAGATCATTGACACGCACGGAAGAAAGGTGGTCCGGGTTAATGATGTGGATATGACGGAGCAGCGAATGAACGGAAACGTGGAGCTGCGCGTTACGCGGGTGGATGTGGGTTTGACGGGGGCCGTAGGACGGTTGCTGCAGGGAGTCGCTAGTCCGGGGCTGATCCGTCGAATTCAGGAGAAGCTGCCGCCAATGATGATCCCGTGGGAGTTTGTGAATTTGATCGAGCCGGACCCGTTACGCCGAGTGAAGCTGCGACTGACAAGTTCGAAGTTGGCGCACATGCATCCGGCGGATTTGGCGGAGTTGATGGAAGAGCTTTCGCCCGATGAGAGAAGCTCGATTATTGCGACGTTGGATGAAGGAGCGGCGGCGGAAGTGATTGCCGAGCTCGACAAGCGGCTGAAGACGCAGTTGGTGGAAACGCTAGAGCCTGGCAGGGCGGCGGATATTTTGGAAGAAATGCCGCCGGACGACGCCGCTGATTTGCTGGCGGACTTGCCGCCGGAGAGATCCCGCGAATTGCTGGAGGAGATGCCGAAACGCGAAGCGGAGGAAGTGAAGGGATTGTTGCAGTTCGAAGGGCACACTGCGGGCGGGATGATGACGACCGAAGTGGTGCAGGTGGGCGAAGACGCGACGCGCGGAGAAGTGGTGGACTACATACGCTTTCACGATGTGCCGCTGGATCAGCTCGACACAGTGATTTTGATCAACACGCACGCGGTCTTCGTGGGAACAGTGTCAGTGACGAGATTGATGCTGGCGGAAAAGGACCAGCGCATGGCCGCTTTGGTGAACGATCCACTTGTTTCCATTGATCCCAACGCCGATGAAAAGGAAGTGTTCGAGCTTTTCGACAAGTACAACTTGCGAAGCCTTACTGTGGTGAATATGGAACAGCAACCGATTGGCGCGATTACGGTGGATGACATCGTGAGCCGGATGCACGCGAAGCTGAAATAAATGATGAACTGGACCGACATCAGCGGACGACTGGAAACCTGGCGCGCCCGGAGTGCGAACGTACGCCGGCAGAGCCGGCATTGGCAGAAGCGGCTGGCGCTGTTTCTGGCGGTGGTGGGGCCGGGGCTGATTACGTCGAATGTTGATAATGACGCGGGCGGGATTGCGACGTACTCGGTAGTGGGAGCGCAATTCGGCTACGCGATGCTGTGGTCGCTGATTCCGATTGCGATTGCGCTATACGTCAGCGAAGAGATGTGCGCGCGCATGGGTGTCGTAACCGGAAAGGGACTTTCGGACCTGATACGCGAGGAGTTCGGGTTCCGGTCGACTTTTTTCGTCATGGTAGCGGGGTTGGCGGTGGATTTGGCGAACACGGTGGCGGAATTCGCGGGCGTGGCCGCGTCAATGCAGATTTTCGGGGTGACCAAGTACATTGCCGTGCCGATTGCCGCGATTCTTGTTTGGTTGACGGTTGTGCGCGGGACTTACAGGCAGGTGGAGAAGATATTTCTAATTGCATGTGTGTTTTATGTGTCGTATGTGGCGTCGGCGTTTCTGGCAAAGCCTGACTGGCTGATGGCGGGGCGCTCGCTGGTGATTCCAGACATTCACGCGAACGGTGCGTATCTGCTGATGCTGACGGGGTTAATTGGAACGAGCATCGCGCCCTGGCAGTTTTTCTATTTGCAGGCGGGATACGTGGAGAAGCGCGTTGGGCCGCGTCAATACAAACAGGCTCGCCTGGACGTGTTGGTGGGGAGCATCAGTTGCATGGCGATTGTGTTTTTCATCATCGTGTGCACGGCGGCGACGCTCCATGCTTCAGGGCACACGCAAATCGCCGACGCGGCGGATGCGGCGAAGGCGTTGGTTCCGCTGGCGGGGAAATTTGCGGCGGGGCTGTTTGCCTTTGGGCTGCTGAATGCGTCGTTGTTTGCGGCATCGATTTTGCCGCTCTCGACGGCGCACGTGATTTGCGAGGGACTGGGATTTGAGGCGGGAATTGATCACAAGTTCCGCGAGGCACGGATTTTTTACGGGCTGTATACGGCGCTGATCGTGGCCGGGGCGGGAATCATCTTGCTTCCGAAGGCGCCGCTTCTGAAAATTTTAATCCTGTCGCAGGTGGGCAACGGCATTTGGCTGCCGATTGTGCTGGTATTTATGCTGTTGCTGGTGAACCGGCGCAGCCTGATGGGCGAACGCGTGAACGGTCGGATATTCAATGTAATTGCGTGGTCGATCAGTATCGCGATGATTGTTCTGACGGTAGTGCTGGCATATGTGTCGATTTTCAAGCCGAATGCGGCGGGACTGGGCTGATTCAGACGAATTGGCCCTGCTGCACGTGTCACCGCGCGCGGTTGCTTCGATGTCTAGTGCTGTGCTACGTTTTCAGCGGAATTTCCTCGAGTAAAATCTGGTGACAGCCACTGAACTACTGAAGTCCACAAGCCGCGCGGAAGCGGCGCTTCTCGAGCAAATCGATTTGAAACGCCTGCCGAGGCATGTTGCGATCATTATGGATGGCAACGGGCGGTGGGCGCAGCGGCGTCATTTACCAAGAATCGCGGGGCATCGTGCGGGCGTGAAGATCGCGCGCGAAGTAATTGAATCGTGCGCGCGTTTGAAGGTGCCGGCGCTGACGCTGTACGCGTTTTCGCTCGAAAATTGGCGGCGGCCGAAGGCGGAAATTGATTTTCTGATGCGGCTGCTGCAGGAGTATCTGAAGAAAGAGCTAGCGTCGATTCACAAAAACAACATTCGGCTGCTGGTGATTGGACGTGCGGCGCAGTTGCCGGAGGCGGTGCAGAAGGACATCGAGAAAGCAATGCGCTTGACGGCACAGAATACGGGGATGAAGTTGATTGTGGCATTGAATTACGGCGGGCGCGCGGAATTGGTGGATGCTTTTAATTCGATTCTCGACCGCGTGCGGTTGAATGGATTGGCGGCGTTTCAGGCCGATGAAGAGACAATTTCGGATCATCTATACACGGCGGGTCTGCCCGATCCGGACTTGCTGATTCGCACCAGCGGGGAAATGCGTGTGAGCAATTTCTTGCTGTGGCAGATTGCGTATGCGGAACTGTACGTCACGGATGCGCTATGGCCGGATTTTACGCGGGAAAGGTTGCTGGAGGCGTTTATTAACTTTCAGCAGAGGGAACGGCGGTACGGCGGATTGAGTTCGCAACATGGGAGCGGGAACGGGGCACGATAACTGAATGCTGAAACGCATTGTAACTGGGGCGATCCTGATTCCCATCGTGGTGCTGGTGGTTTATTGGGCGCCGTCGTGGGTGGTGGCGATCGTGGCAGCGGGCGTGGCCCTGCTGGCGACGGTGGAGTTTTTTAAGCTGGCCGCGCAAATGGGATTGCGGGCGTTCCGCAAATGGACGCTGATTTGTACTGCTGGACTTTTTGGCGTGCAGTGGTTGCTGGGTATCACGGAAGTGCGCTGGCTTGGACCAAACACGGAAATGATTCGCGGGCTAACGGGATCGTACGAGTCGCCTGAGGTTCTTATTTTGATATTCGTGCTGGGGTGCGCAGTTATCGGAATCGCGAGCCGCGTGCCGATCGCTGATGTGTTGCCGGGGATCGGGGCCAGCGCGGCGGGGCTGATTTTTGTGGCGCTGCCGTTCAGCTATTTGGTGCGCCTGGACGGACAGGAAACGCGAGGCTCGCTGCTGGTGCTTTTTACGCTGGCGGTTGTGTGGGCGGGCGACACGGTGGCGTATTTCGTGGGGAAGTGGATTGGACGGGTGAAGATGGCTCCGGCGCTTTCTCCGAAGAAGACGTGGGAAGGTGGGGTAGGAAATGTGCTGGGGTCGTTGATCGTTGGATATTTTTTTGCGCGCGGGCTGCGGGTTGATCCAACGCCGTGGCTGGCGACAGCGGCGCTGGCGAATGTCGCGGGGCAGGTGGGCGATCTGGTAGAATCAGCGTATAAACGCGGTGCCGGTGTGAAGGATTCCGGCACGCTGCTTCCAGGACACGGAGGAATGTTGGACCGCATCGATAGCCTGATTTTTGCCGCTCCAGTTGTGTGGCTTGCAGCAGGTTGGCTGCTGCAGGGCAGACAGTGATACATCTCACCTAGTGAAACGAATTTCCATTCTCGGATCCACGGGCTCGATTGGGCGGCAATGCCTAAACGTTGTGGAATCGCTGCCTGGAAAATTCGAGGTTGTGGCGATAGCCGCCGGCAATAATGTGGAGCTTGCGGCAGAGCAAACGGCGAAGCACCGGCCGAAAGTTGTCTCCGTGGCGACATGCGAAGGCGCGAAAGAGCTTCGCGAACGGCTGGTGGCGATGAAGGCCGAGCCGCTGCCAGAGATACTTTGTGGCGTGGATGGAATGGAGCGCGTGGCGACGCATCCAGATGCGGAAACGGTGCTTTCGGCGGCCGTAGGTGTGGTGGGATTGCCGGCGACATACAAAGCGGTGCAGCAAGGGAAAAATCTGGCGCTCGCGAACAAGGAAGTGCTTGTGGCGGCCGGAGAATTGGTCATGGCCGCGGCAGAGAAGCAGAGCAAAGCCGTACTACCCGTCGACAGCGAGCATAACGCGATTCATCAATGTTTGCGGGCGGGAGAGCGGCGGGAAGTAAAAAAGCTGGTGCTGACGGCGTCGGGCGGGCCGTTTCGCAAAACGCCTGCGTCGAAATTCAAGGATGTGACGCCAGAGCAAGCGTTGGCGCATCCCAATTGGAAGATGGGGAAAAGGATCACGACGGATTCGGCGACGTTGATGAATAAAGGATTCGAGGTAATCGAGGCACGCTGGCTGTTCGGCGTGCGGCCGGAGCAGATTGAAGTGGTGATTCATCCGCAGTCGACGATCCATTCGATGGTGGAGTTTGTGGATGGTTCAATTCTGGCACAGCTTGGCCCAACTGACATGCGTATGCCGATTCAATATGCGCTAACCTATCCCGAGAGAGTAGCATCGAACGGAATAGCGCTCGACTGGAAGAGTCTGAAGAAACTGGATTTTGAGCCGGTGCCGCTTAGGAAATTCCCCTGTTTGCGACTGGCGCGCGAGGCGATGGAGCAGGGAGGGGCGCTGCCATGCGCATTGAATGCCGCGGATGAGGAGAGCGTGGCGGCATTTTTGGAAGGACGTTTGGGATTCACGGGGATACCGAAGGTGATTGAACGCGTGCTGGAGCGAATGCCCCGAGTAACGTTCCGATCGATGGATGATGTGCTGGAAGCGGACAACGAAGCGCGCCGGGTAGCTCGCGAAGAAATCGAAAAAAGGAAGAATTAACGTCGATGTCGCATACTTGGGTTGGGATAGTCGCAGCAATTGTTGGCCTGGGAGTCATGGTGTTCGTTCACGAGTGGGGCCACTTCGTCGCGGCGCGGATTTGCGGTGTGCGCGTGGATGTGTTCTCGCTGGGCTACGGGAACCGGATTTTCGGCTGGCGGCGCGGGCCCACCGATTACCGGATTAGCGTTTTCCCGCTCGGCGGCTACGTTAAAATGGCCGGGGATAATCCTGCGGAAGAGCGTTCCGGCGCGCCCGACGAATTTCTCGCCAAGTCGCGCTGGCAAAGGCTTTTCATCATCGTTGCAGGGCCATTCATGAATTTCGTGCTGGCGTTTGCGCTGCTGTGGGGCCTGTTCATGATAGGCATGCCCGTCCCTAAGTACATTCGCCAGCCCGCGGTAGTCGCCGGCGTGCCACCAAATTCTCCCGCCGCTTCCGCGGGTGTGCAGTCGGGGGATAAAATTGTCGCTATTGACAATACGCGCGTGGCGGATTGGGGAGACGCCATCGCGGCCCCATCCATCCTTCCAGGCAAGGAAATCACGCTGGGCATCGAACGCGCGGGCAAAATCCTTTCGACGAAAATCAAGATTCCTAGTGATCTTCCTGACGGGTTCAGCATTCTTGGCTACCCGCGGGAGCGCGTGATCGTCGATGTCGTTGACCGGAACCTCCCGGCCGCCCAAGCCGGCCTGAAGTCTGGCGATGAAATTGTTTCCGTCGACGGCGCGCCGACGGTCGATTTCGCCGCCCTTCAAGCTCTGATTCAGAGCGCTCCTGGCAAGCCGCTCCATCTTCTGGTTCGCCGCAATGGCGCGGAGATTCCCATGATCATGACGCCGGTCCACACCGATCCCGGCGATGGGGGCGGCAAGCGGTGGGTGGTCGGCTATACTCACGTAACGCAAACCGTCCGCGAGTCTTACTCTTTTTTTTCCGCAGCCTACCAGTCTTGGGACAAGAACGTGACCATGACGCGGCAGATACTCTCAGTCGTGGTCGCCTTGGTCTCAGGCAAAATGTCCATCAAATCGCTTGCCGGGCCTGTGGGAATCGTGCAGATGTCCACCGAAGCAGCCAAACTGGGCTTCGCCGAATATATTATTTTTATGGCGTTCCTCAGCGTGGACCTGGGAATTTTGAATTTGCTCCCGATTCCGATCCTTGACGGCGGGCACGTTCTGATGCTGGCGATTGAAGGCTCGCTGCGGCGCGACTTGAGCATCACCGTGAAGGAGCGTTTCGTCACAGTCGGGCTGGTGTTCCTGCTCGCTGTCTTCGGCTTCGTGATGTACTATGACGTGGTCAGGCTGTTGCCTGGCCACTGAGATGGCTCCTACCGCGGCACGCCGAGTCTCCACCGGCGAACGAATCAACGTCCAGGAAAAGCCCGGCCAATTGCAGAAGCAGCTTGCTGCGCGGTCGATTCGTCTGACGCGGCAGCGGCGCGTGGTATTGCAAGTGATGGATACGGCTCCGCATCACTTGGACGCCGGAGAAATCTTGGCGCGAGCGCAGAAGATCGATCCGCGGATCACGCGCGTGACCGTTTACCGGACGCTCGATTTGCTGAAGCATCACGGGTTGATTGACGAGCTGGATTTGCTGCATCTGCGCGGGCATCGGCATTTTTACGAGAGTCATGGGCCGCGCGATCATATTCACGTAGCGTGCCTGCGGTGCGGCAAGGTACGGGAATTCGAGAGTGAGCTTTACGAAAAGCTTAAGCAGCAGATTGAGCAGGATTGCGGAATGAGCATCACCGTGTCGCGTACGGAAGTTGGCGGCTACTGCAAGAACTGCAAGTAGTTCCTCAAAGCTGAAAATTTCAAAACGCGAAATTACTGGTGGGGCCGCGAAGTGCGCTCGGCAGCGTTGAGACGGGCGGAATCGAGGCGGGCGAAGAATGAACGGACGCTGGCGAGGTCACGCTGAATTTGCGCGCGCAAGACGTCGGAGCCAGAGAATTTTTGCTCCTCGCGGAGACGATGCCAGAAGCGGACTTCGAGCGGGCCGGAAGTAATCTCCTCTGAAAAATCAAGAAGATGACTTTCGATGGTGAGGTGCGTACCGTCGAAGGTGGGACGCACGCCGACATTTGTGGCGGAGCGGTAGATGCGGCCGCCGAGAAGCGTTTCGGTTGCGTAGACACCGTGGGCAGGAAGGCATTCCTGCTTCGTTGCGAGATTGAGGGTGGTGAAAACAAAGCGGCGGCCAGTGCCTGTGCCGGGACGGATTTCTCCAGCGAGCGAAAAGGGGCGGTCAAGAAATCGCGCGGCTTGCGCCATGCGTCCGGCGCGGACAGCGGCGCGGATGGCCGAACTGGAAACGATTGTCCCGCGAATCACGACGGGCGGAATGCATTCGATGGCGAAATCAAGTTGGCGGCCCAGTTCTATCAGGGTGCGGACGTCGCCCGACTGGCGATGGCCGAAACGGAAATTCTCGCCGACGAGCACGACGGATGTGCGCAGGCTGTCGATGAGTACGCGGCGGACAAATTGCTCTGGAGAGAGCGCGGCGATTGCGAGATTGAAATGGAGAACGAGCGCTGCGTCGAGACCAAGAGCTTCGAAGCGCGCGAGACGTTGTTCGAGCGTTTCGAGCTGTGCGGGCGCGAGTCCAGGACGCAAAATACTGACCGGATGCGGGGAGAATGTAATGGCCGCGGCGAGGGTGCCCGTACGGCGCGCGCGTTCGACAACGCCGCGAAGAATTTTCTGATGGCCAAGGTGAACGCCATCAAAATTCCCGATGGAGAGAACGGCGCGCGAATTCGTGTCGAATCGCGAACCCCACTCTTCGGGTGAATGAAGAGCGACAAAGGACATCAGAAATTTACCTCGAATGTCAGGCCATCGTAGGCGAGGCGCACGTTTTCGGGGAGTTGGGCGTTGGTGGCTTCGTGGCCAAGGTCATGGCAAATATGCGTGAACCAAGCATGGCGCGGCGCGAGTTCGCGAACGAGCGCAAGGGATTGTTCCACCGTGGAGTGCATGGGATGGGGAGCGTAACGCAAAGCGTCGAGGATGAGGTGGTCGAGGTTACGCAGAAGATTTCTTGAGGCTTGAGGCACCGTGTTGAAATCGGTGAGATAGGCAATGGAGCCGATGCGAAATCCATAGACGGTGACGGAACCGTGATGCGCCGGAAAAGGAATTACTTGCGCGCCGAAGAGATCAAATGCCCCGTCGATGGCATGGAGTTCAACCTGGGGAAGCGAACTTTCGATGGATGGCGGCGCGAAAATGTAGGCGAATGTGCGGCGGAGAATTGCGAGGGTGTCTTCAGAAGCAAAAATTGGGATCGCAGAATTTTGCTTTATGTTGAACGGGCGAATGTCGTCGAGGCCGAGAATGTGGTCGGCGTGCGCGTGCGTATAGAGGATGGCATCGAGTTGTTCGATGCCGGCGTGCAAAGCCTGTGAGCGGAAATCCGGCGTCGTGTCGATGACAACGTTGCGGCAGTGATAGGAAAGCAGGACCGAGGGGCGAGTACGCCGGTCGTGCGCGTCTATGGAATGGCAAACTTTGCACGGACAGGCAAGTGTGGGAACGCCCATGGACGTGCCCGAGCCTAGAACGGTGAGCCGCAGACGCCGGGAGGAGAGAGAGTCCAGAGTGTCGCCGGAAGGCATCGAACTAACGCGCGCCCTTAGCCCCTTCGCGCATCGCCTTTGCGGCGGCTTTCGAAACTTCCAGATAGGATAATTTGAGGCTGCCGACGACTTCGGAGAGCAAACTCTCTTCTTCGGGCGCGAGGTTGCCGCGCGTCTTGTCGCGAAGCATATCGAGCATGTCAATCATCTCGTGCGCGCCTTCGAGGTCGAGATAAGCCTGGCCCGTACCGGGATCCGGAATTCCGCCCATCAGTGCCGCGGCATTTCGGGCGAGAAGATCAATGAGCAGCTGAAAGTTTTTATCGGCTTGGGGAACAGACTTGGATTGTTCCGGGGCGGGAGCTGCCGGAGCTGCGGTTTTTTCGGGTTTAGGAGCGGGCTGCGAAGGCCTGGCCTGTTCGCGGCGCTGTTCTTCGGCGGCTTCGGGGCGCAATTCGCCTTCGGAGGTGAACAGGCGGCGATCCACGACGCGAAACGAGTCGTCCTGTTTCGGGTCAGTTTTCTGGTCACCTTTCGGATCGGACACAAGATGCTCCTTTAGCTATGTTGTCGCGGCGAGAATCGCACGACCGTTTCAGTCTACCATTAGTGCAAGCGGGCGTCACGGCGAGGCTCCGAGGAGGAGGTCCGGATCAAGCAGAGTTTCCACCCTTCGCAAAAGCGTCAGGGCAGGATTAGAACAAGCATCCACAGGGACCGAAGGGCGATCGTTTCGAATGAAGCAGCATGGAAATTAACGGGGAGCCGAGCGCACGGATAGGCGCGGCTGGAATTTGCATCTTGTCAGCGGGCGCGGCGGTGCCGTACAGTGTCGGGTTGCGTGGAGAGAAAATAAATTTCCTGTGGCGTCCCGTTTGAGACAAATGAAAAGGGCGAGCGGCCGAGCCAGGACTAAGCCGCCGAAAGCGAAGGCGTCGGCGCGAAACAAGCGCGCGGACGACACCGGCCGTTTATTCGAGGGCCTGGTGGCGCTGCAAAAGCGCCTGCGGGCGGCAAACGGATGTCCGTGGGACCGCGAGCAGACGCATCAGAGTTTGCGGCCGTTTTTGGTCGAGGAGGTGTACGAAGTCCTCGACGCAATGGAGAAGGGCGACGCGTCGAAATTCGCCAGTGAGTTGGGCGATCTGTTGCTGCAAATCGTGTTTCATGCGGAGCTGGCGCGCGAAGCGGGACGGTTCGACATCGGCGACGTTATTCTGGCGGTGCACACGAAAATGGTACGGCGGCATCCTCACGTCTTTGGGAAGGCAAAGGCGCGGACGTCGGCGGACGTACTCAAAAACTGGGAACAAATCAAAGCGGCAGAGCGAGCCGGAGAATCGAAGACGAAGCATGAGAAAACTATCGACGGTTCCGTGCTGAGTGGAGTGCCACGCGGACTTCCAGCATTACTTGAAGCTTATCAGTTGACGCGGCGAGCTTCGAATGTCGGATTCGACTGGGAAAACATTGAGGGTGTGTTCGAGAAATTGGAAGAGGAAATTTCAGAGTTGCGCGACGTCTTGCGGCAGCCGAAGAAAAACAGACTTCAAGCAGAGGTTGAAGAGGAGTTGGGGGATTTGCTGTTTGCTGCGGTGAACGTTGGGCGACTCGCTGGCGTCGAGCCGGAGCTGGCGTTGAAGCAGGGAAACCGAAAGTTCTCGGCGCGATTCAGATGGATGGAAAGTGCGGCGCGTGAACAAGGGCGTCGATTCGCTGAAGTGGCGCGCGACGAAATGGAAGGGTTATGGAACCAGGCAAAAGCCAGCGTGTAGCGAATGCACCTATCACAGTGCGGCACGTGTCGACGCTCCCGGAGTATGAAGAATGCGTCCGAATGCAACTGGTCACGTGGGGTGAAGACCTGGCGACGCCGTCCGGGCTGTTCGTGGTGGCGAGGGAGACGGGCGGACAGACGCTGGCGGCTTTCGCTGGAGAGAAAATGGTCGGCTTCACGCTGGGGTTGGCGGGATTTCATGACGGGAGGCCGATTATTCATTCGCATATGACGGCGGTGCTTTCGGAATTTCGCGACCGTGGGATTGGACGGATGTTGAAGCTGGCGCAGAGAAACGACGCGCTGGGGCGGGGGATTCATCTGGTGGCATGGACGTTTGATCCGCTGGAGCTGAAGAACGCGCATTTCAATATCAACCGGCTGGGCGCGGTAGTGAAGCGATACATCCCCAATTGTTATGGAATCACGGAAAGCCCGCTGCATGCGGGATTGCCAACCGATCGATTGATGGCGGAATGGTATTTGGATTCGAAACGAGTGGCCGGAATCCTGGGCGGGAAAACGCCGCAGCCTTCAGGCGTCGCAGAAAAAATTACGATTCCGGCGGACGTCAGCGAACGGAAACAAGTCGAGCCTTCGGCGGGCGCGCAGGTGCAGGGTGAGATGCGCGAGCAGTTTCTGGAGAAGATGAAAAACGGATTCATTGTAACGGGACTGGAGATCGGGCCGAAAGAAGCGAGTTACATTCTCGAAAAGGAACAGAATGTGGTGGCGGAAATCGCGACGAAATAGTTGGAGTCTCGCGGGTAGCAAGGTTCGAAATCAAATTTGAGGTAATCAATGCGCGTACAGAAAGTGACTTTGCGGGAAATTCGCATGCCCATGGTGATGCGATTCGAGACGAGTTTTGGCGCGACGAAGGACAGACGCATATTGCTGGTGCAGGCGGAATCGGATGGCGTGAGTGGCTGGGGAGAATGCGTGGCGGGCGAGGCCCCGCATTATTCTCCGGAAACGATTGAGACGGCGTGGCACATGATTCGCGATTTCCTGTGGCCGGAAATTCGCGGCGGCGAATTTGGCGCGGCGCACGATGTTTGGAACATGCTGGCGCACACGCGGGGCCACAACATGGCGAAGGGGGGACTTGAATCAGCGATTTGGGACGCGGAAGCGAAGCAGAAGGGCCAGCCGCTGTGGAAACTGCTCGGCGGAGTGCGCGACGAAATTTCGTGCGGGGTATCCATCGGCATTCAGCCGACTGTGGAAGAATTGATTGCGAACGTGGAGAAGGAACTTGCGGCGGGATACCAACGAATCAAGATTAAGGTAAAGCCGGGAATTGAATTGAAGCCGGTGGAAGCGCTGCGGAAGCGCTGGCCGCGCATACGGCTGATGGTGGATGCCAACTCGGCGTACCGATTGGAGGACGCGCCGCTGCTGAAACAACTCGACCCGTTTGGACTGATGATGATCGAGCAGCCGCTCGGATGGGACGATATTTACAGTCATGCGAAATTGCAGAAGCGACTCGAAACGCCGATCTGTCTTGACGAATGCATCCATGATTATTCGCACGCAGAGGCGGCGCTTGAAATCGGCGCATGCAAAATCATTAATGTGAAGCTGGGACGCGTCGGCGGCCATGCACCCGCGCGGCGAATCCACGATTTGTGCCAGAAGAATGGAATTCCCGTGTGGTGCGGCGGAATGCTGGAGTCGGGGATCGGACGCGCGCAAAACATCGCGCTTTCGACGCTCGAAAATTTCACGCTGCCGGGTGACGTGTCGGCGAGCAGGCGTTATTGGGCGGAGGACATCATCGAGCCGGAAGTGGAAGTGACGTCCAAAGGGACGATCAAAGTTCCCTCGGAACCTGGAATTGGATTTCAGCCGAAGCTCGAACGCATTGAAAAATTGACGGTGCGCCGCGAGGTGCTCGCGTAATCGGTGGAACGTCCGCGCCATCCTGTGCTGCTGTATTCACTGATCCTGGTGATGGTGCTGGGATGGTCGTTCAACTTCGTGATCGCCAAGATCACGCTGCGCCATTTCGATCCCTACACTCTGACCTCTTTTCGCATTATTCTGTCGGGCCTTTTCATGCTGCCGATTTATTTCACGATGCCGCGCCGTTCGCATTTCAATCGCAAGGACCTGTGGAATTTCGTGGTGCTGGGATTTTTCGGCGTGGTGATCAATCGCGGGCTTTTTATCGTCGGGCTGGATTATACGACGGCGGGACATTCGGCGCTGATCGTGTCGACAGGGCCGATATTCGTGCTGATCCTCGCGCGCGCGCATCGGCTGGAGCAAATCACCCGCGGAAAAGTGGTCGGAATGGCGCTGTGCGTGGCGGGTATTGCCGTACTCGTGGGGGGAGAGGAGCTGAAACTGCACACCGGAACTTGGGTGGGAGACGTGGTGGCAATCGTGGGCACGCTGGGTTTCGCGACTTACACGGTGCTGGCGAAAAAAGTGGCCCGGCAATATGACACGATTTCGATGAACACGTTCTGCAATATGGTTGGTGCGATTATTCTGCTGCCCATGGGAATACGGCAGGCCGTTCATCTTCGTTGGGGAGAAATCGGGTGGATTGGCTGGCTGGGGATGGCGTATGTGGTCCTGGTTGCGTCGGTATTCGCGTATCTGATTTTCTTCTGGGCGCTGCGGCATATCACGGCTTCAAGGCTCGCCGTGTTCACGTATGTCGAACCGTTGCTGGCGACGTTTCTGGCGGTGATTTTTCTAGGAGACAAACTGACGAGCATGTTGCTGCTCGGCGGCATTCTGATTCTGGCTGGAGTTTATATCACTGAGTTCTGGCCGGGCAGTGAAGACACGACCGTGGAAACGGCGGGCGCGTAAAGCAAGGCATTGGCTCGTGCTACACTCCGCGCTGGAATGAGGTTTGGGACTGAACGCGAATGCATTTTGCATTGTCGCGCGTATAGCTTGAGAGTTAAAGAAGGACTTTAAGGCATGGGTTCTGCGGATACAAAGCGAATTGCCGTGATTCCGGGCGACGGCATCGGCAAGGAAGTGACGCCGGCGACGATCAAGGCGCTCGAAGCAGCCTGTTCTGCGGGCGGGAAGAAACTGGCGTTCACGCATTTTGACTGGGGCGCCGATCGGTTTCTCCGCGACGGTACCACGCTGCCACCTGATGCGCCTGAAATGTTGCGGCGCGACTTCGACGCGATTCTTTTCGGGGCGTTGGGGGATCCGCGCGTTCCGTCCAACCAGCACGCCGCGGATATTTTGCTGGGCCTGCGCTTCAAGCTCGACCTGTATGTGAACGCGCGGCCGTGCGTACTGTTCGACAAGCGCCTGACTCCTCTGCGCGATCGCAGCGAAAAAGACATCAACTTCATTGTGTTTCGTGAAAACACCGAAGGCGCGTATGCGGGTATGGGCGGGAACTTCAAACGCGACACGCTGGATGAGGTTGCGGTGCAGGAGGACGTCAACACGCGCAAAGGTGTCGAGAGAATTATCCGGTACGCGCTGGAATACGCATGGCGAAAAAAGCTCAAGCGCGTTTGCATGAGCGACAAATCGAACGCCATGGCCTATGGGCACGGACTGTGGCAACGCGTGTGGGCCGAAGTGCGCAAGGAGTACGCGGAAATCGAGACGCGGCATCTTTACGTAGATACGCTGATGATGGAGATGGTCCGCGACCCGTCGCAATTCGACGTGATTGTGACGTGCAATTTGTTCGGCGACATCGCGAGTGATCTGGGCGCGCAAATCTCGGGGGGGCTAGGTCTCGCGCCTTCGGGGAATATTCATCCGGGGCAGGTTTCGTTGTTCGAGCCAGTACACGGATCGGCGCAGAATATTGCGGGGAAGAATGTTGCTAATCCGCTTGGCTCCGCATTGGCCGGCGCGATGATGCTCGAATATCTTGGATGGGAGCGAGAGGCGCAGTCGATTGACACCGCCGTGCGAAACGCGATTCGCGAAGGAAAAACTACGCCGGACTTGGGCGGTACATTCGGCACGAGAGAATTAGGAGACTGGCTCGCCGAGCGGATTTCGAAGCAGGGACTGGCTGGCGCGGGCGCTTAGGCATCGTAATAAATCTCGGGCTGCCTGCGGCGCATTCCCGAAACGAGCAACATTCCCAGCAGGAACCCTCCGACGTGAGCCCACCAGGCAACGCCTCCCGCTTGTGCGCTGCCGAGCGAACCGAGGCCACTCAAGAACTGCACGGCGAACCATAGTCCGATGAAAAGCACTGCCGGTAGTCGTGCGAAAAACCACCAAAAGAACAGCGTGACGAGCGTGAGGATTCGCGAGGATGGGAAGAAAACTACGTACGCGCCGAGTACTCCGGCAATCGCGCCGCTCGCGCCGAGCCCGGGGATCGTCGAACCCAAACTGAAAAGGGTTTGCGCGATGCCTGCGCCCAATCCGCAGAGGAGATAAAAACCGAGATAGGGCGCGTGTCCGAGACGGTCTTCGATGTTGGGGCCAAAGAGCCAAAGAAACCACATATTGCCGATGATGTGCAGCCAGCCTCCGTGGAGGAACATGGAAGTGAACAATGGAACGAAGCCTTGCGCAAGCGTGTAGTGCGAGTGGGCCAGAGCCAGTTGTGCGCGCGCGGGAATCATCGAGTAGGTCATGATGAAAGATTGCAGGGCCCGAGGTTCAAGCGTCAGTTGATAAAAGAAGACGATAAAGTTCACCACGATGAGCGTCAGCGTGACGCCGGGAAAGTGAGTACGGGGGCGAAGATTTTTCAGGGGAATCATGGGACGATGGAGTTAGTTAGAACTACGGCGCTACGGTTCGTCAAGCGAAAATGCGGGCACAGCAAAGCTTACGTACCCCCGCAATAGTTGAACAATAGCGTGAGGACCAATTTTTCGGCGGAGCGGGTTTTCGGCGCGACTGCCTCGAGAGCTCATCCGAGGCGGAAGAAGTTCAAGAACTACATCAAGCACCAGAGCGTCGTCGCTTTTTCCGCGAACAACGAGACCAAGATGCAAATCGTCGCCGATTCCTTGTGGCACTCGGCATAAAGTTTTACTTGAATGCGGATGGCGATTAATTGAAAGCACGTGTGGCGCAGAAAAAACTATGTGGACTGGGATTCAAGTTGATGGAAAATTCCGCGAGACGATTGCGGAGCGCGCAAGGCTATGATAAGAAGTTTAGTTTCGCTGTGCGCGGCGCAAGCGTGCTGGCGTGCGCGCAGAGGTCGGCGCGCCGACACGCCCGACGCCGATGCCACTTCACGAAACCGAAGCAATCGTGCTGCAAAGCTATCCGCTTGGGGAAGCGGATCGACTGATAAGTTTTCTGAGCCGATCGATGGGACGCGTGCGCGGAGTTGCCGCGGGCGCACGTAGACCGAAGAGCCGATTTGGATCGACGCTCGAACGCATGTCGTATGTGCGCATCTGGTTTTTCGAACGCGAGAATCGCGAACTGGTGCGCATCAATCAGTGTGAGCTGATTGAATCGTTTGTCGATGTGTTCAAGGACTACGCGGCCGGCGTGGCGTTAGCCGTACTGGCGGAAATCACTGAGGCGGTACTTCCCGATCGGGAGGCGGCGGACCCGGTCTTTCGATTGTTGTTGCTTTCGGCGCAAGCGATTAAACGGAACAAGGATGTGGATTTGCCCCTCGCGTATTTCGCGTTGTGGACCGTGCGGTTGGGCGGCTGGCTTGGCTCGCTGGAACGATGCGCGCGTTGCGGCAAGGATCTCGCCGGATCTTCGGCCCATGCGAGCCGCAGTGTTCCTGGGATTTTTTGCGGCAATTGCCGGGGAATCGGAATGAAGCCGATTTCAGCTGGCGCGCGAAATGCCGGGATCAAACTGCTGGCGGAACGCCTGGACAAAATTGAAGTGAGCAGCGTCCCGAAAGCGGCGCTGCGAGAATTGTCACGCTACTTATTGGATTTGATCGAACATCAAATTGAACGCAAACTGGTGTCACGAGAAATGCTGGAGACCGCGCTTTGACAGCGAAGACTGAAAAGAAGGCAGCTAGTAAGAATTCAAGTATCGCTAGAACTGCAAAGCCTATTGGTCCTGCGTTTCAAGAGCTCGCTTTGCAATTAGAAACGTACTGGTCGAAGCGCGGCTGCGTACTTCAACAACCGTATGATGTGGAAGTAGGCGCAGGGACGATGCATCCGGAAACTTTTTTTCGTGTGCTCGGGCCGCGGCCGTATCGCGTTGCATACATCCAACCGAGCAGACGGCCCGCAGACGGACGCTACGGCGAAAATCCGAACCGGCTTTACAAGCACACGCAGCTTCAAGTGATACTCAAACCTCCTCCTTCGGACGTGCAGAACATTTATTTGGATAGCTTGCGGGCGATTGGAATTGATTTGCAGCAACACGATGTTCGCTTCGAAGAAGACAACTGGGAATCTCCGACGCTGGGTGCCTGGGGCGTGGGATGGCAAGTGTTACTTGATGGATTGGAGATTACGCAGTTCACATATTTCCAGCAGGCCGGAGGAATGGACCTCGATCCGGTATCGTGCGAGTTGACGTATGGGCTTGAAAGGATTGCGGCGTTTCTGCAGAACGTGGATAGCGTGTTCAACCTGCGATGGTCGGACGATGTCAGCTATGGCGATATACGGTTGGCGGAGGAGAAAGAATTCTCCGCATACAGTTTTGAGTGGGCTGATCCAGGGCGAACCCGCGAGATGTTCGACTTGTGCGAGAAGGAAGCGAAAGCAATCCTGGGTAGCAAGGGCTCTCACAGTGGGCCGCATGGCGGAATCCATGCCGAAACTGCCGTGAAGAAATCCTCACCGATATTGGCGGCGTACGATTTCTGCTTGAAATGCTCGCACTTATTTAACGTGTTGGATTCGCGTGGGGCGATTTCGACAACGGAGCGCGCGGCGTTGATTGGCAGAGTGCGCGCGTTGTGCTGCCGCGTCGCTGCGGAGTATTGCGTAATGAATGGATGGAACGAAGCCGCGCAGCCAGGTGGCGGATTACCGCAACCGGCAGGGCAAGGACGGCGATGAAGGAACGTGGCGAATTCCTGTTTGAAATTGGATGCGAAGAGATTCCTGCGGGGTTGATTCCGAAAGCGTGCGGTGAACTTCAACAAATACTTGAGAAGCATTTTATCGCCAACGGAATTTTTAGTGGCGCGATTCGAACCTGGGGAGCGCCCAGAAGATTGGGCGCAAGTTCTGACGCTGTGCTTCTGCGTCAACCGGATCAGGAGAAGGAAATTCTTGGACCGCCGAAATCGGTTGCGTTCGACAATGTCGGCCAGCCGACACGCGCTGCCGAAAGTTTTTCGGAAAAACAGGGAATTTCTAAAGAAAAACTTTACGTTACGCAAACACCTCGCGGTGAATATTTGGCGACGAAGCAGATTATCTTGGGACGCAACGCGAAAGAGATTCTTGCTGAAGTTTTGTCGCAGGCAATGCGCGAGCTTTCGTTTCCGCGTTCCATGTACTGGACAGGCAAGAAGGGCGCGCGGTTCAGCAGACCGGTGCGATGGATTGTGGCGCTGCTCGCTGGACAAATCATTAAAATGGAATATGAAGGAGTTGCCGCAGGCGATACGACGGAAGGGCATCGCTTCCTGGGGAAATCAAAAATTCGCGTGACGAGCGCGAAGGATTACGCCGTGAAATTGCGACGTAACTTCGTCATTGTTGAGCCGGCGGAGCGGCGGAAGAAGATCGAGGGCGATGTTCGCGCATTAACGGCAAGGAAAAAGTGGCATACGCACGAAGACGCCGGGCTTCTGGATTTGGTCGTGTACTTGAACGAATACCCCTCTGTAATCGCAGGTGAATTTGATCCTTCCTATTTGGAGATACCTTCCGAAATACTGATTACCGTGATGCGCGACCATCAAAAGTACTTCGCCATCGAAGGGCGCGATGGGGAACTGGAGCCGTATTTTCTCGCAGTAATCAATTTGGATAAGGACCGGGCGGGGCTGGTTCGCGCGGGACATGAGCGCGTGTTGCGTGCGCGGCTGGCGGACGCGCAATTTTTCTGGGAGTCTGACCAGAAGCGTCGGCTCGACGAGTATTTGGAAAAACTGGCGCACGTGACGTTTGAATCGAGATTAGGGAGTTACGGCGACAAGACGGAGCGCGTTCGAGATTTGGCGCGATGGATAGCAGGGCAATGGTTCGACTCCGGGATTCATGGCGCGGACGTCGGTGCGGCGGACCGGGCGGCCGAGTTGGCGAAATGCGATCTGGCGACAGGGATGGTGCGGGAGTTCACGGAACTTCAGGGAATTGTTGGCGGACTCTACGCGCGCTCGCAGGGAGAGGATGAAGAAGTTGCGTGGGCGATTTACGATCAATACAAACCGGTGGGCGCGGAGGATTTAATTCCGCGAAATTTGACGGGCTGCGCTTTGTCGCTTGCGGATAAATTGGATTCGTTGGTGGCGTGCTTTGCGGTAGGGATCATTCCCTCAGGTTCAAGTGATGCTTTCGCGTTGCGTCGCGCGGCGGCCGGCGTAGTTCAGATTTTACTTGAACGCAAATTACCAGTGTCTTTGTCCGCTGCAATTTCCGCGAGCTCGAAGGGATTGTCGGCGCACAAGCCTGGCCTGGCGGTGGCACCGGAAATAGAGAAGAAGGTGCTGGAATTCATCGGGGAGCGCGCGAAATACTTGCTGCGCGAGAAACAGGGATTTGCGTATGACGAAGTGAACGCCGCGATGGCGGCGAGCGCTGATGACTTGCTGGATGTGAGGAGCCGCATCATGGCGCTCAAAAGCATACGCCATTCGAAAAATTTTGCTCCTCTGGCGATCGCGTTCAAGCGCATACGGAAAATATTGGAGAAAGCCGGGCCGAGTGGCGGAGAGGCCAAGGCGGTGAATGCAGAACTGTTTCGCAAGGACGCGGAGAAGCAGCTTCATCGCGAGGCGCTGGTACTGGCGGAGCGCGCGGCGGGCCACAAACGCGGTGGCCGGTATAAGGAAGCGCTGGAGTCGATATCGGAGCTAAGGCCGACGGTTGATCGATTTTTTGATGATGTGATGGTGATGGACGAAGATGCGGCTGTGCGAAAAAATCGATTGGCGTTGCTGGCCGGATTGCTCCGGGAATTTTCAACGATTGCGGATTTTTCGGAAATGGTCGCGGAAGAGAAGTGATGAGCGAGAGTTAAAGTGTAAATTTAATTTTTCAAGATTGAATGTCGGATGATTTCTGTCGACGCGCCGACATTATCAAACGAAACTTCAAGCGACACAAACTTCGAGTAACACGTGAGGGACTGGTGAAATACGTTTATTACTTTGGGGCAGGAAAAGCAGAAGGCAATGGACAGATGAAAGACATTCTCGGCGGCAAGGGCGCCGGCCTCGCGGAGATGACGCGGATCGGATTACCTGTTCCGGCCGGATTTACGATTTCAACGGAAACTTGCGATTACTACCTGAAGCACGGGAAGAAATATCCGAAGAATCTCGCGGGACAGGTGAAGGCGAATCTGGCGCGTCTTGAAAAGACAACTGGGAAAAAGTTGGGCGACGCGAAGGACCCTTTGCTGGTGAGCGTCCGCTCCGGCTCGGCGCGGTCCATGCCCGGAATGATGGAAACAATTCTGAATCTCGGCCTCAATTCACGTTCGGTTGCCGGTTTGGCGAAGGTAACTGGCAACGAGCGGTTTGCTTACGACGCGTTTCGGCGATTCGTGCAGATGTACTCGTCGGTCGTGATTGGCTTGCCGAAGGACGAGCTCGAGGAGAAATTGCGGGAGTTGAAGTCCCGCTTTAAGGTGAAAGATGACACGCAGGTTCCAGCCAAAGGCTGGCGCGACCTGGTGGAAGAATACAAGAAGTACTTCCGCGCAAAGACCGGCAAGGACTTTCCCGAGGATCCGCAGGAGCAGTTATGGGGCGCGATTGGCGCGGTGTTCGAGTCATGGATGGGCGAGAAGGCGGTGACGTACCGGCGCGTCGAAAAAATCACGGGACTGCTGGGCACGGCTGTGAACGTGGTGCAAATGGTGTTCGGGAACCGCGGCGAAAACTCCGGCACGGGCGTTTGTTTTACACGCGATCCCTCAACGGGCGAGAAGATTTTCTTCGGTGACTTCTTGATTGACGCGCAGGGCGAGGACGTAGTCGCGGGTATTCGCACGCCGATGCATTTAAGCGAAATGGCCAAGCGTATGCCAAGAGTTTACAAACAACTTGAAGGTGTGCGACAGAAGCTCGAACACCACTATCGCGATATGCAGGACCTGGAATTCACGGTGGAAGATGGAAAGCTGTACATGCTGCAGGCGCGGACCGGGAAACGTTCGCCGGCGGCGACGTTCCAAGTGGCAATGGATATGGTGCACGAAGGACTGATTTCGCGCGAAGAAGCGCTTCAGCGTATTCAGTCCGAAGACGTTGAACGATTGTTTTATCCCGTGATCGCGCCCGCAGCTACGAGAGATGAATTGACGAAGCGCAAAATGGCCACGGGCGTGAATGCGGTGCCAGGGGCGGCGGCAGGGAAAGCAGTGTTCACGGCGCACGAAGCGGAAGAGTGGGCATTGCGCGGCGAGAAAGTGATTTTAGTGCGACGGGAGACGAGTCCCGAGGATGTGGGCGGAATGAACGCGGCGCAGGGAATTTTGACGGCGACAGGGGGCAAGACGAGCCACGCCGCGGTGGTCGCGCGCGGATGGGGAAAGTGCTGCATCGTGGGCTGCGAAGCGCTGGACATTGATTACGGCAAGAAAGAAATGCACGTCAACGGGCGACTGATTCATCAAGGCGATTTTCTCACGATCGATGGAAACGAAGGAATCGTGTACGAGGGAGAGATTCCTCTTGCACGGCCCGAAGCGCCGAAAGCGTATTCCGTCGTGCTCGGATGGGCGGATAAGATTCGCAGACTGGGAGTCCGGACGAACGCCGATACTCCGGTGGATGCTCGACGCGCTCGCGAAATGGGCGCCGAAGGCATTGGCCTGTGCCGCACCGAGCATATGTTCTTCAAGGACTTCGAGCAGCCGGAGAAGAGCATCGAGCGACAGTTGGCCATACAGGAAATGATTGTCGCCGATAATAAAGAAGCGCGGCAGCGGGCGCTCGACAAGTTGCTGCCGTTCCAGCGGCGGGATTTCATCGGCATTTTTGAAGCGATGAACGGGCTGCCGGTAACGATTCGCCTGATTGATCCTCCTCTCCACGAATTTGTGCCCCACGAGAGGCCAAAGCAAGAGGAGCTGGCGAAGAAAATAGGCATACCGGTGGAGACAGTCATTCGCCGGGTGGAGCAGCTGCACGAGTCGAACCCAATGCTCGGGCACCGGGGATGCAGGCTGTGCATCACGTATCCGGAAATTCTCGAGATGCAGGTTCGCGCAATTATTGAAGCCGCGATCGAATGTCAGAGACGCGGCATTAAAGTGTTTCCTGAGATTATGCATCCACTCGTCATGGACAGAAAGGAGCTGAAAATTTTGGAAGTTGAGACGCGCCGTGTGGCGGATGCACTGATCGCCAAATATAAAGTAAAACTTAACTATCTCGTAGGGACCATGATTGAGTTGCCGCGCGCGGCTTTGCTTGCAGATCAGATTGCGGAAGTCGCGGAGTTCTTTTCGTTCGGAACGAACGATCTGACGCAAACGACGATGGGTCTGTCGCGCGACGACGCCGGACGGTTCCTGCCGGAGTATGTGGACGAAAAAAAGGCGGGAATTTTTGCGGCGGACCCCTTTCAGACGCTCGATCAATCGGGTGTGGGGATGTTGATCGAGTGGGCGATTGCGCGTGGCCGCGACACTCGGCCAAAGTTGAAGGTGGGAATTTGCGGGGAACACGGCGGTGACGCGCCGAGCGTGAAATTCTGCCACAAAGTCGGGATGAACTACGTGAGTGCTTCGCCGTTCCGCGTGCCGATTTCGAGGTTGGCAGCCGCGCAGGCGGTGATCGAAGAAAAGGCCGCGAAGAAGAACGGAAAACGCGGGGCGCGATGAGCCCCTCGGCATTTGTGATCGGAATTTGCGGTGGAACGGGATCGGGAAAAACCACGATCACCAACCGGCTTTCGCGCGCGCTTGCCGACAGCGGAGTGCTTGTCCTTCAGCAGGATCATTACTATAAAGACTTGTCGCATTTGCCGCTCGAGGAGCGTTCCGAACGCAATTTCGATCATCCGAACGCGCTCGATACGGAACTGTTCATCCAACATGTTAAGCAGTTGAAAGACGGCAAACCCATCGAACGGCCCGTTTACGATTTCACGCAGCACAGGAGAGTTCAGGAAACCGCACGGTTGGAATCGCAGCCGGCGATTCTGGTGGAGGGAATACTGATTTTCGAAAACGAGCCGCTGCGGAATCTGATGGACATCAAGATTTTCGTCGATACCGACGCTGACCTGAGATTTATCCGGCGATTGACGCGGGACATTCGCGACCGAGGACGGACTCTTGAGTCGGTGATCGAGCAGTATCAGAAAACGGTGCGACCCATGCATCTGGAATTCGTCGAGCCGAGCAAGAGATACGCCGATATTATTATTCCGGAAGGCGGACATAACGAAGTGGGGATTGACCTGGTGATTCAGAAGGTGCGGTCGCTGATTGCGAAATAAGCGCGGGCTAGCGAAACAGAAGCAATCTGCAAGTTTAAGAACTACTTTAACTACTTGCTACGTGCGCATTTTTAGGAAGAAGTAGATGCCCAGGAAAGCAAAGATGGCGTCAGGAGCCCAGGCCGCGAGAAACGGCGGCAGCTGTCCCACGGTTCCCATCGCTTCGAAGAGCGCGGCCGTCGCCCAGTATACGATTCCGATTCCCACCGCAAGCGCCAGTCCTCCCATCGCTCCACGCGTGCCGACCAGAAAAGCGAATGGGATAGCGAGAAACATGATGATCGCGGTAATCAACGGAAACGCGAATTTCTTGTGCCATTCGACCGAAAGTCGCGAAGTATCGAAGCCCGCCTTCTGCAGGCCGCGAATGTAATTTCTGAGCTGCCACCAATTCATCTGGTAGTACTGGAATACTTCGCGCTTGAAATAGGAGGGCGGCTCGGAGATGTCCTGAAGCGAAGCCACGCGAAATGGGGCGTAACGCGTGACGGAAGACCCGCTGAAGTCGCGAACCCAGCCGCCTTCGAGGACCCAGGCGTTCAGGCTCGGCTCCCACGATGCGCGGCTTGCGTAAATGCGGCGCCGGACCTGGAAATTCCCGGGATTGAGCTCAAAAACGTTCAGTCCACCAAACAAATTGTGATCCGAATCAAATAGTTGATAATTGTAGATTTTGCTGTCTTCCCCGAAGACCCACTGGTGAGCGGGTTCGTAATATGTTTGCGCGGGGCGGCCTTTAATGTGGTCGTGAATGGCGTCCTGGCGCTGGTTGGCATAGGGAAGGAAAGTGTCGTCGAGAAGGAACATGGCGCCGGCGAGCAGAATGCCGGCAAGAATCAGCGGCAGCGCAAGGCGAAACAAGCTGACGCCGCAGGCTTTGAATGCCGTGACTTCGTTGTTTTTCGAGAGAATTCCCAGAGTAACAAGCGTGGCAACGAGGGCCGCCAGCGGAAGAAGTTGATAGACCATCATGGGTAAAAGGTGCAGGAAGTAGTCCGCAACCATGAGAACTGAAATGTGGTTTTTAGAAATGTCGCCGAGCAGATCGAAAAGCGTGAACGCGTCAAACAGAATCATGAAGCCAACCAGCATCAAGACAAGCCAGTAAATAAACGTGCGAAGAAGATATAGGTCGAAAATTAAAGGAAAGGCGCTTGTCTTGTAAATTTCGGGACGCTTTCCACCAATTTGGAGCGGCGCGCGGCCATTCGGGAGTGGAGCGGCCGCTGCGGCAGCAGATGCCGGGCGACTCTTTCCGCCTACATTGCGGAGGAACGCATCGCGAAGATGTTCGAGCCAGCGAGCCTCGGGACGTATCTGCTCGATGCGACGGAGCAAAATTAGACCTACGATGAGCGTCACAATATTGGCGGTCCACACACCGAGCGCAGGTGTTACAGAACCTTGTTCAGCGAGATGTACCCCGGAGACGAAGAGCAGATAGTAGGCGCAAATCAAGAGCACTGTGAGGATGAAGCCGGCGGCGCGACCGCCGCGACGCGGGCGGACCCCCACTGGCACTCCAAGCAGAGCGAAAAGCAGGCAGGCGCTTGGAAATGCGAAACGTTGCTGCAATTCGATGCGTGCGTCCAGCCAGCCGGGCCCCTTGATGGCAAGCAATTGGCGGAGCGAGCGCTCCTTGTCGGAAAGTTTTCGCGGGCCTTGGGCGGCGGCCACGGAACTTTCCAGTGGCAGGTCCATGGATTGGACGGCGGACGTCGAGAGATTGTAGTGCTCCGGGTCTTTTGGACTGAATTCGTGAGTCGAAAGGTTGTCGAAATGCAGGGTGAGCTTGTCCTGTTGCGGATCGGCGGCTACAATGGCGTTTTTTGCGAGCGTTACCTTCGAACCTGCCGAAGTATTTGAGTCCGCCAGGAAAACGCCGCGCCAGCGTGTGCCGGAAGCGCCAACGTCCTGCACATAAAGAACGATGTGCGGGAACCGCTCATTAAAGACCCGCGGCTGCACGGCGAAAGAAGCCTGCGAAGTGCGAAGATGAGTTTCCAGCGAGCGGAGCGTTCGCAGCGAGTGCGGACCGAGCCAGAGGGTGATCGCGAAAGCAAGAATCGTGGCCGTAAGGGCGATAGCGCCGATGGGAACGAGCAAGCGGCGAAGGCTGACGCCGTTCGCGTTCAGTGCGACGATTTCGCTGTCCGCGGAGAGCCTGCCCAGGCCGATGAGGACTCCCACCAGCATGGACATGGGCAGCGTAAAAATGAGAACCGGCGGAAGCGAAGAGAGGACCAGCAACGCCGTTTCGCGGACCGTTCCGGCATGCTGGACGATCAGTCCCATGAGCTGCACCAGTTGGGGCACGAAGAATACGAAAGTAAAAACGGCGAGGCCCAGCAATGCGTGGGAGGCGACTTCGCGGCAGACGTATCGGTCGAGGATGCGCATGGCAGCGCGGTGTCATTCTAGCACGATGGCACAGGACTCGCGGGTGAGTCGTCGAGCATGAGCCGCGTGCATTTGGTTCTTTTGTGGCACATGCATCAGCCGCAATACCGGGACCCCGCAACGAAGAGATACATCCTGCCGTGGACGCGCCTGCATGCACTGAAAGACTATTGGGGAATGGTGCGGACGCTCGCGGCGTTTCCGAGCGTGCATGCGACTTTCAACGTGGTTCCTTCACTGGCGCAGCAAATCGAAGAATATGCGAGCGGGAATTTTGACGATCCGTGGTTCCGCGCGGCGTTCAAACACACACTTCAGCTCACCTTGGCGGACAAACGTGAGATTCTGCATCGCGCTTTTCAGGTGAACCACGAACATTTGATGAGCCGGTGGCCGCGATTCGTGGAACTCTTCGAGTGGGCGCAAAAAGAGCGCGAGCACGCCGCCACCCAATTCAGTGAGCGCGACTGGCGGGACCTGCAGTTGCTGTCGCATCTCGCATGGATGGATGAGGAATATCTGGCGCAGGATCCAATTGTTTCCGCGTTGGCGCGGCGTGGCGGGGATTACACAGAGGCGGACAAAGAAGCGCTGCGCACGAAACAGGCGGAATTAGTTGCACGCGTATTGCCGGAATATCGAGCCGCGGCTGAACGCGGCCAAATCGAGATCTCAACTACGCCGTTCTACCATCCGATACTTCCGTTGCTGTGCGATTCGCAAATTGCGCGAGTCGCGAATCCATACACGCCGCCGCTCGTACCGCCATTCCGGTATGCCGAGGACGCGGAGGAGCAATTGGTCCGCGCGCGTCAATATCACCGGCGGATTTTCGGGCAGCCGCCGGCAGGGTTGTGGCCTTCGGAGGGCTCCGTTTCAGACGAGACCCTGGACATCGCCGCCCAATCCGGTTTCCGCTGGTTCGCGACGGATGAGGGCATTCTTGGGCGCACGCGGAACATTGGATTTTGGCGCGACGGCGCGGGCGTTCCGGAAAACTCGCACCAGTTGTATTCGCCGTGGAAATTCAGGATTCGTGGCCGGGAGATTCATGGATTTTTTCGCGACCATTACCTTTCTGACTTAATCGGGTTCGTTTATTCGCGTATGGATGCGGTGGCTGCGGCGGACGATTTTCACCGGCGGCTGCGCCTGATCGGAGAACGAACGCGCGGGACGAAACCGGCGACCGTCGCCGTGATTCTGGATGGCGAAAACGCGTGGGAATATTATCCGGGAAGCGGACGGGAATTTTTGCGGCAACTCTACAGACGCATTGAAGATGATCCGGAGATTCATGCGTTAACCGCGACAGAAGCGATTGCCGAGGCCGGGGAGATGGGAACTCTCGAAGGGATTTTTCCGGGTTCGTGGATCGACGCGAACTTCAATATTTGGATCGGCGATGCGGAGGACATTCGCGCTTGGGAATTGCTGCGGGACGCGCGCGAGTTGTACGCAAGAGTTCAAGCAGCCGGTAAGGAAGGTGAATGTGGCGCAGCGGGCGCTCCGGATTTGGCAGGTGCGTACGAGGCGCTGCTTGCCGCGGAGGGAAGCGATTGGTGCTGGTGGTATGGGCCCGAACACGGCTCGGCAAACGACGAGGAATTCGACGAGCTGTACCGGAAGCATCTATCGCAGGTGTACTCGGCGTTGCGTCAGGAAGCGCCCGAGGCGCTCGCGCACCCAATCAAGCGAGTTTTGTTGCGGGCGCGCGCCGTGCCGCCGACCGACTGGCTGAAAGTCGACGTGGATGGGCGCGTGACTTCTTATTTTGAATGGCTCGGGGCGGGGTATTACGCGGCCGCGCGGCAGGACGGGACGATGCACGGGCGCGTCGATTCCATCGGCGAGATTTTCTACGGATTCAGCACGGACTGGTTTTATCTCCGCGTGGACCCGCTGCGGGAGCCGTTCGAACAGCTCGGTGATTGCGAATTTCGCTTTGTGTTTCAGGATGAATCGGAGATGAAGCTGGCGGTGCGCATTCACGGCGGCAAAGTGGCAAATGTATCCGCCGAACGAAATGGGGCGCGGATCGAGAACGCGGCAGAGCAAACAGCAGTCGTCCTGGGAAAAATTATCGAACTTGGCGCGGCGAAGGAATTATTTTTGCTGGCAGGACAACGCGCGCTGCGATTCAGCGTTTCGCTGTGGCGTAACGGCCTGCCCATTGATTTATTGCCGCCCGCGGGATTCATCGAGGTTTCGCTGGGCGAAGACTCGTACGCATGGCCCCATCTTTAGCCCGTCCTTGTAGGGCGCAGAAAATCGCATCGCACAAATACGCAGTTGACAGTTCCGCCGTTCCGCGCGATAGTGCCCCCTGGTACCGACCAGTTAACTTACAGACTCGATAACTAAACTCCTGTGACGGTGAACCGACGGCAGTTTTTTCGCCTGCGACGTATTTCGCTGGCCTGTGAGGGCCGCTGGAAAATACTGTGGCTCGGAGTTTCTCTAGGCGTCTGTATGCCGGTTATCTTGTTGCTCAGCAGGTCGCCGATTTCGCACCGGCGCGGCGGTGCAACGACACGGCCATTCGCCCGAGGGGTATTGTCTGCGCCTCCAAAGCAACCGCTTCGCAATGCTCTTTCGAATTTGCCGTGGGCGTTTGAGCCAAACGTGGGCCAGGCGGACACGAAAGTGAAATTCATCGCGCGCGCGAACGACACGACGGTTTTTCTGACGCAGCGCGGCGTTGCCGTGTCCTGGATGGCCAGGACAACAGCTACACGGCCCGCAGAAGTTAGTCAAGAACCTGACGGCATGCTGCAACTGCAATTCCTCGGAACAAAAAAACGCATCCACGCGTGTGGACAGTCGATGTTGCGGGGAAAGACGAATTATCTCCTGGGCCGTGATTCACGGAAATGGCTTATGGACGTGCCTCGGTATTCGTCGGTTGAATACAGAGAACTATATCCGGGTATCGACGCGCGATTTTACGGCGGGCAAAGCGGGCTCGAATACGATCTGGTGATGGCGCCCGGCAGTTCATGGCGGAACGTGCGATTGCGGGTAATTGGCGCCAATGCGACGCGCCTGGACCGCGACGGCGATCTCCATTTTCGCGTCCGGCAATTTCGAGCAAGCCCACGGCAAGTGGTAATGCACCGGCCGAACATTTATCAGGTCGATGGCGGACGGAGAATCAGCGTTTATGGCGATTACAAACTGCTCACGGCGAATGTAATCGGCTTCGTGATTGGGAAACATCGTGCGGACTTGCCAATTGTCATCGATCCGTCAATCTCCATCACCTACACCACATTTCTAGGAGGCAGCGGCGCGGAAAGAGGCAGCGGCGTCGCGGTAGATTCCGCCGGCGCGATCTATGTCGGCGGGACCACCACGCTGGCAGCGTTTCCAGAGACGACGGCCGGAAGCAAACGACTGCTTGGTGGCACGTCGAATCTTTTTATCGCGAAGGTCGACCCGGCGCAGTCTGGTGCGGCATCTCTCGTTTACCTCACATTTGTCGGGGGCAGTAAGAACGACCGGGGAGGCATGGTCGCGGTCGATCGCTCAACCACGCCGCCGAGACTCGCCGTGCTTGGCTGGAGCACGTCGGCAGATTTTCCGGTGACGGATGGAAGCGCCTTGAATGGGTTGTCTGACTTGACCGTGACAAAACTCAACGCCGCAGGCGATGGATTGATCTATTCGAAATATTTCGGCGGAAGCGGTGCGGAGGCAACGCAGAATGTCGGCGGAATCGCCACCGACTCTGCGGGGAATGTTTTTGTCACGTCGGACACGGCTTCCACCGATTTGCCCATGGCGCCGGCGCAGAACGGATTCGCGACGGCCTATGGTGGCGGCGCAAGCGACGGATTTCTCGCGGAATTTGCTTCAGGAACTGGCGCGCTTATGTACTCCACGTATCTTGGGATCAACGCAGCCGTGGGGAGCGCGGGCGTTGCGGTTGATGCGAGCGGAAACGCGTACGTGGCGGGGTTTACTTCGTCGCCGGTGGATTTCCCGACTACGAAAGCGTTTCAGCAGGTATATGGCGGGGGTGCGTTCGACGGATTCGTGATGCGAATAAATCCAAATCTCGGCGCGCACGGCCTGGTGTACGCGAGTCTGCTCGGCGGAAGCCAATCAGATCAGCCGACGGCGATTGCGGTGGACACGTCCGTTCCGGCGACGGTTTACATTACAGGTACAACGAATTCGCCGGACTTTATTCCCGCGACCGGCGTGACGAACGCGGGGTATCAAACAATGTTGAAAGGAAGCAGCAATGCGTTTTTCGCGGCAATCAGCCAAACAGCGGCCGGAGCGCCTTCGGCTGCATACGAGAGTTATCTGGGCGGAGCCGGCGCGGATACAGGATCGGCGATTGCAGTGTTGTCTCCGACGCAAGTGTACGTGGCGGGAAGCACGGCTTCCGGCGATTTTCCGGCACGGTGCTCGTTGCAGGGTTTCAGCGGCGCACAGGACGCGTTTCTTGCGGAATTCAATCCCACCGTTGGCGGAAAGGCGTCGTTGGTCGAGGCGACGTTTCTGGGCGGTAGCGTGACGACCGAGGCGAACGCGGTGGCGGTGAACTCCCTGGGCGGTGCCATCATTTTCGGCGACACGATGTCGCATGATTATCCGCTTGCGGCAAATGCGAACAACGGCTTCCAGCCCACATGCACAAGCTGCGCGACTCCGACGGCGTCGGCGGACGCGATGCTGACCGAAGTTGCAGCAGGGACCGCGCCGGCCGCGTGCGCGGCGTTTAATCCGGCGGTGGTCAACTTCGGTGCGCTGCCTATCGGCGCACCATCGCCGCCCATCGATATTTCGCTGGCAAATGGAGGAGACGCGAATCTGCATGTCACTGGCGTGACGATTACAGGAGCCGACAGCGCTGCTTTTTCGCAGATGAATACTTGCCTTGTGAATTCTCCAGTTGCGCCGGGCGGGAATTGCGGTTTCGCGGTCACGTTCACGCCGTCGGCTGTTGGAGTGGAAACAGCAACGTTGCAAGTGGCAGACGACGGAGTGGGCTCGCCGCAGACGCTGACACTGACGGGCACGGGAGCATCAGGCGAGGTAACGCTGTCGCAAACTTCACTCAATTTTGGCAATGTGGCGCAGGGCACGAAGACGGGCCCGAGCACGTCGATTTTGACAAATACAGGGAACGCAACTCTTAGCGTCACCGACGCGAAGATTGCTGGAAGCGACGCGACAGATTTTACGTTCAGTGGAAGCAATACCTGCGACGTAGGCGCGTCAGTCTTGCCGGGCGCGAGCTGCACAATCGCCGTCGATTTCGGCCCGGATGAACCAAATCCGCCCCAGGATCTAACGGCGCAAGTGGAAATATCTTTTGCAGACACGACCAGCCAGTCCGGAGGCAAGGCGGCAGTTGCACTATCGGGGACGGAAGCGGCAGCGGCTTCGCCAGCCGTCAGCCTGGCAAGCACGGCGCTTGATTTCGGCAGCGTCAACGTGGGCGGCTCGACGAGCCAGCCGCCGGTGCTGCTCAAGAATACAGGTGGCGCGGCGCTTTCCATTACCGGGATCGGAATCATTGGGTCGAATGCGGGCGATTTCGCGGAGACGGCCACGTGCCCGGTGGGTACAGGCAGTACATTGAGCCCCGGCGCGAGTTGCACGATCTCAGTGACGTTTCAGCCTGCCGCCCCCGGCCCGCGCGTGGCGAATGTGATGATCTCCGACAATGCCAATCCGTCGCAGCAGACGATTGCGCTGAGCGGCACAGGGGCGGTGGCAAGCGTATCACTGACGCCCGCGAGCCTGACATTTGCTGCGCAAAATGAGGGACCGCCGCCCAGCGCGGCGCAGAACGCGACGCTGAAAAACACGGGCGCGTCGCCGCTTACGATTTCATCCATCAGCTTTGGCGGTGCGAATCCAAATGATTTCGCGCAGACGAATAATTGTCCCCTGGCACCGTCGGCGACATTGAATGCAGGCGGCATTTGCACGATTTCGATCACATTTCAACCAACTGGAACGGGACAGCGCTCGGCTGTGCTTTCCGTCGACGACGATTCGGCACCCTCTCCGCAAACAGTCGCGGTGAGCGGAACAGGCACAGCTCCAGTGGCTCAAGTGGCTCCGGCGTCGCTGCAATTCAATTCAACGGTTGTCGGTATCGCAAGCGCTTCACAGTCAATTCAAGTGAGCAATACCGGCAATGGCGCGCTGGTGATAAGCGGAGTGAGTTTTGGAGGCGCTGACGGCGGGGACTTCCAAGCTTCGGGGAGTTGCCTGGGATCAAAAGGGACAAATATCACGGTGGCTGCCGGAGGAAGCTGCACGCTCGGCGTCGATTTTTTGCCGCTGGCGGCGGGGGCGCGCACGGCGACGTTGGCGCTCAACGACAACGCCGGCACGAATCCCTCGGTGGCGTTGGCGGGAACGGCAACCGATTTCCAGATGGGCCCAGCCAGCGGGACAACTTCCGCGACGATTGCGGCGGGGCAAACAGCTGCGATTGGGCTGCAGATGACCGCGGTGAACGGATTCACGGGAACGGTGACTCTGGGATGCACCGGTGCGCCGCCGGCGGGTGCGTGCAGCGCGTCTCCCGCTTCCGTGCAAATTTCCGCCGCGACGCCCGTACCCTTCACCGTGAACGTGACAACCACGACACGCGGATTGATTTTGCCAGTAGTGCGAACTCGCGGGCAGCGGCGAATCCTTCCGACGACGCCGGTAACGGCTATCTTGCTGCTGGTGTTCGCTGTTTCATTTTTCGCGGGCCCGCGCGGGGGAAAGTCTCGTGTGTTGCGGCCGATTTTGATGGTTAGCCTCCTGCTACTTGCATCTTGTGGAGGCGGCGGCACGAGCGCGCCTAGCGGAACTCCTGCGGGAACCTATACCGTTCAAGCCACGGCGACAACGGGAGGAACTACGCGCACGTTAAGCCTGTCCGTCACGGTGCAATAGAACCCGGCACGCATGGCCGGCGCCCCTTAGAAATCAAAATTGCTTGATGGCGAGGTCGCGAGGACCACGCCCCACGGGGATCATCGTAATCAGGCAGCCTGCTGAACTTCCCGGCTGCGAGCAGCCTACTGTGCGGATCACCGCAAGGTCGTCGGAAGCCGTGTCCACCGCGAGCAACATGCCGCCGACCGGCGTGAATTCCAGCGTCCTCGGCTGCTGGCCTATTTTGATGACGTCAAGATTCTGCACTTGCCGGAAATTAATCTGGATGGGCACAATTTCAGATGCCGCGGAGTCCGCGACGTAGAGAAACTGGTCATCGGGAGAAAGGATGGCGCGCGTGGGAGCCGAGCCAAGAAGCACGTAGTCGCTGACTTCGTTCGTCCACGTATTGACGATGAGCAGGCCGTGTGCGTCGGGCGAAGGAATGTAGAGTTCGCCGCCATCATTCTTCAGGACGAAGCTGCCGGCTGAGCCGCCGAGGTGCACATTGGCGACCAGTGCGGGCTTGCGAAGATCGACTACGGAAATTTGGTCCGAGTCGCCGGAAGAGATAAACGCTTTCGAGCTGTCGGGAAGAACGGCGATTTGCTCGGGCTGCGGCACGACGTGTATGACGCCGAGGGATGCTAAAGTGAGCGAATTCAGTAACGAAACCGTGGAATCGCCCCGATTGGTGACGACCACAATTCTGCCATCGGGTGTGACGCGGGCAATCCACGGACGGCGTCCCGCGCGGCCTCGTGCGACGATTTGGCGTGAGGCGCAATCGATCGTCACCACTGTGTCCGAACCGGATGCCGCGACGTAGGCGCGTTTCGCGTCAGGCGAAAAATCAATGGCATAAGGATTTGCCCCAACAGGAATGCGCGCGACAATCTGGCTCGAGCGCGTGTCGAGAACCCAGACGTAGCCTCCCGTAGTGCTCACGCCCCAGATTTCGTTGTGTTTCGGATGCGCTCGTATCCCGCTCGGCGAGGGACCTACGGGAATGGTTGCCACCGCCGTCAGGCTAACCAGGTTTATCGCCGTGAGCGTGCTGTCGGCGGTGTTCGCCACGTAGGCGTACAAGTGCAGCCCCGGCCGGAGGATCGATGGCCGATGTTCGCGGACGATTTCACCGATCGAGATCGCCAGCAGAATCACCAGAACAAAAATGAGCCGGACATTCCATTTGAATTTCGATTTGAATCGGCGCCCGCGCGGCGGAGTTGTTGCAAAAAGGGATGACGGGGCGGGCACGGGCGGGCTAATTGAGCGTCCGATGCACGACGGAGGCGATTTGGCGAGATTCCTCCATGAGCTGTACAAGTTCCTCGGGAATGATCGACTGCGCGCCGTCGGAAAGAGCGTGGTCCGGATCGTGATGCACTTCGACGATCAGACCATCCGCGCCCACCGCAATCGCGGCGCGCGAGAGCGGAAGCACTTTGTTGCGGCGGCCGGTACCGTGACTCGGATCCACCAGAATCGGCAAATGGCTGCGTGACTGCACGGCCGGAATGATGCTGAGGTCGAGCGTATTACGCGTGTGCTCGGAGAAAGTGCGCACGCCGCGCTCGCACAAAATGAGCTTGTAATTGCCTTCGGAGAGGATGTACTCGGCGGCCATCAGAAATTCGTCCAGCGTCGCGGACATGCCGCGCTTCAGCAGCACAGGCTTCGAGGATTTACCGGCTCTCTTGAGGAGCGAGAAATTCTGCATGTTACGCGCGCCAATCTGAATCACATCGGCGTATTCTTCAACGAGATCGAGGCTCTCGTTGTCGATTGCTTCTGTGACGATGCCCAGGCCGAAGCGCTCGCGGACTTCAGCCAGAATCTTCAACCCTGGCTCGCCCAGGCCCTGAAAACTGTAGGGCGACGTGCGCGGCTTGTACGCGCCGCCGCGAAAAAGATGCGCCCCGGCAGCTTTGACGCATTGCGCAACCGCCATGGCCTGCTCGCGAGTCTCAATCGCGCAGGGTCCCGCTATGATGGCCAGGGCCGCGCCGCCGATACAAACCTCTCCCGCGGGAGTGGGGACGCGCACGACAGTGTTTTCCTCTTTGGCGTCGCGGCTTACGAGTTTATAGGGCTTGCTGACGGGGATGCATTCAATCACTCCGGACATGGCCTCAAGCGAGCCGATGTCGACCGCGCCTGAATTCCCGGTGATCCCGATGGCCGTGCGGTTTGAGCCGGGGATCGGGTGGGCGCGCAAGCCCAGCGATTCAATGCGCTCGCAGACGGCGCGAATCTGCTCCTCAGTTGCATGAGCTTGCATTACAACGAGCATTCAAACGGTCTCCCGGTGATCGCAAAATGATTTGGACGCCGGCGTACTTCCAGCACAGCGCGTTGAAAGGACTTCTGTTGAATCAACGAGTGTACTGCATCGCGCCGTAACGCCGCAATCCGCGCGTGCACGAACCGACGCCGATCATCGCGCGCCTCGCTGTGCACCCGCGACGTTGCCGCCTGGTTCGAGCAGCAATTCCGCGGTCACGCGCCGTGATTCGTCGAGGATGCGCTGAAAAACGGCTACGACGGCTTGAGCGTCGAGCGGCCCGGGATTATAGCGCTGGGCGTGCCGGAAAATATCTTCCTCACGGGCCTCATCGCGCATGGGCAATCCCGTTTCTCTTTTTATCTGCGCCAGTTGAATCGACATTTGCGCGCGCCGATTCAGCAAGCGGACAAGCTCGCGGTCTAGCTCGTCAACCCTTCTTCGATGGTCATTCAGCGTCATTCGACTTCTCCTTTTCCATGGGTTTGCAAAAAAAAAGCCGCAAACCCTTTTCGAGGTTCGCGGCCAATTTCGGTGAAGTTTATCTGCGCTCTATTTTACGTCCGGGCGACTCCTGCGCGCATGCGCTTCACCGTGGCCGCTACCCCGTAAGGATAGCGGTACGTAAAGCCAAAATAAGAATAGCGCATTGCGGTCAGAGCGTTCATTTTCAAGGCATAAAGTATAAGGCGCGCGGAGTCTCGGGTCAATCGTTATTCCAAATTGTCCTCCCCATGTCCCCCGGGCGGCGCGGCCCTGGTTCATTTCGCGACAGCCAAGTTATTCGTCACCGAAAAAGTTCCCGGGACGCTCCTCGCGCGCAGCGTGACCATGTTCTTATCCGCGTCACTGTCCACCACGCCTTCCAAAGCGACGCGGCCGTTCTTCACGATGATCCGGATCGGCTTGATGACGGGCAAGGCATAACGCTGCAAAGGAGGATAGCCGTAAATCGAGCGATACAGGCGGATCCGGATACGGTCGTCCATCGACGAAGGAGGAAGCACCTCGATTTGATTGTCCACGCGCTCGACTCCCTCAATTTTCTTGACCACCGCTTCGGCGCTGGATTTCAACGAAGACCGGGTCACCTGGCCCCCCAGCGTCACGTTGTAACCGTCAACTTTGTAAGTGAGATTGTCAAAAACATCCAGGAAAGGCAGCATCACGAGTTCGTGGCGCACCTCTTTTTGAATCCGCGCTTCTGCTTTCGGGGAGGGCCCTTGTTGCGCCAGCGACGGGAGAAGCATCGCAACAATGGTGGCAAGTCCGATGAAGAGTTTCGTTTTCATGGCATCCGCTCCTTCAGCGAAATTTTGCGTTATACACGCGCGCCCAAGTGCACTGGGAAGGAACCGCCATCCGCGCCGAATCAGCGGTTTCGTGGAATAATCCTACGGCTATCCCGCGCTCGCGGTCAACACGCGCGTGCCTCGAAAGGGCTGCCGTACTTCCGCGCATCCAAATCGGATACGCTCAGTGAACGTTAATCGTTTGCGGAAGGCGCGCGAATCCGGTAAAATGCACATTCACACGGAATTGAGAAGCGTTTCGAGGGAATGGAAGAGCCTCAGCACAGTTCAACTCAGGCGTACGTCCCCAGTGATGAATACCGTCCAGAACCTGTAACGAAACCGCTGTTGCCCGCCTGGATGGACGGCAGCATTCGCATTGGAATCCACACATCAATCGCGGGCGACATCACGTCGTCGCTCGAAATTGCCCATGGATTGGGCGCGAACGCCTTGCAAATATTTTCGGCCAGCCCGCGAATGTGGAGCCGCGGACCGAGCGGCTCGAATGCCGCGGAAGCCGGCGCACAACGTTTCCGAGACCGCCGTGTCGAATTGGCGCTGGGTCCTCTGGTGGTCCATGGCAATTACCTGATCAATCTAGCTTCGCCGGATCGCGTACTGCGGGTCCGGTCGATTCAGGCGTTTCATGAGGAGCTCGTGCGCGCGTCGGCACTCGGCGCTGATTTCCTGGTGGCGCATCCGGGGAGCGGGCGCGGCGCGCATATGACCTCGGCCATCGCGGCAATCGCGGATGGTTTGAAACAAGCCGCACGCGGAGTGAATTTCAACGTCTTGCGAATCCTGCTTGAAAATACTGCGGGGCAGGGAACGTCCGTCGGTTCGCGATTCGCGGAGCTGAAAAGCATTCTCGATCAATGTCCAGAGCTTCCGCTCGGTGTTTGCGTGGACACTGCGCACCTCTTTGCGGTGGGCCACGATTTGTGCCGCGCAGCCGGATTGGATGGCGCGCTCAACGAAATCGCGCAAACGGTGGGACTCGAGCGCGTATTCGTCGTGCATGTGAACGACTCGAAGTCGGCTATGGGCTCACGCTGCGATCGCCACGAGCATATTGGAAAAGGGAAAATCGGCGTCGAAGCGTTTCGCAGAATTTTGAATCATCCGCTGCTCGCGGGGCGCGCATTCATTTTGGAGACGCCGATTGACCGTCCAGGAGACGACCGGCGAAATGTGCAGATGCTTTGGAAGCTGGTGGGAATCAAACCGAAACGCGCGAATGGGGCAGCCGATGGTTTTCCAATCAGGAAATCAAAGCGCAAAGCGGCGAAGAAACGAGCCGGCAATGCAAGCGCGCGGCGAATGAAGACTAAACGGCGCAAGAGGTGATTGAGCCATTGAGCGAGTACGAGCCACAACGAATTGAAGCGAAGTGGCAGAAAATCTGGGAAGAGCAGGGCGCTTTCCATGCGGACCGCGATGCGAAACGGCCGAAATATTACGTTCTCGAAATGCTGCCATATCCCTCGGGGACGTTGCACATGGGCCACATGCGCAACTACACGATTGGCGACGCGGTGGCGCGTTACAAAAGAATGCGCGGATTCAATGTGCTTCATCCGATCGGCTGGGATTCCTTTGGATTGCCCGCCGAAAACGCCGCCATCAAAAACAGTATTCCTCCCCGAGAATGGACGCATTCGAACATCGAACAGATGAAAGCCGTGTGCAAGCGCTTCGGCTTCAGCTACGACTGGCGTCGCGAAATTTCCACATGCGAAGCGGAATACTATCGGTGGAATCAGTGGTTCTTCCTACGGATGCTCGAACGCGACCTGGCGTATCGCAAGCGCAGCAAAGTGAACTGGTGTCCACAGTGCCAGACCGTGCTGGCGAACGAGCAAGTAGTAGATGGCTGCTGCTGGCGGCATGAGACGACAGCCGTCGAAGTGAAAGAGATCGAGCAATGGTTTTTGCGCATTACAAAATACTCCGACGAATTGCTGGACGACATGGCGGATCTTCACGCCGGCTGGCCCGAGCGCGTGCTCGTGATGCAGCAAAACTGGATTGGCAAATCGCGCGGCGCACGCGTTAAATTCCCGGTGGCGAAGATGGAAGGCGCGACGATTGAAGTTTTCACCACGCGCATCGATACGATTTACGGCGCGAGTGCGGTCCTACTTTCGCCGGGACATCCGCTGCTCCCTAAATTATTTGAGGGCATGCCGGGGCACACGACTATCGAAGCCGAATGGAATCGCCTGCGACAGAAGTTGATGCGGGCCGCTGATCTGGCAAAAGCGGAGAAAGAAGGAATTTTTACGGGCCGGTTTGCCGTGGACCCGTTCTCAGGCGAATTGCTGCCGATCTGGGTGGCGAATTTCGTGCTGGCCGAATACGGAACGGGCGCGGTGATGTGCGTTCCAGGTCACGACCAGCGCGATTTCGAATTTGCGCAAAAATTTCATTTGCCTGTGAAGATCGTGGTGCAGCCTCTCGAAGGGCCTTCGCTCAAGGCAGCGCAGTTGAGCGAAGCGTTCACGGAATACGGCCGCTCGGTCGATTCGGGGCCGTACAGCGGCTTGCCTTCCGCGCGCGCCATCGAGAAGATGACGGCGGATGCTGAGGCGAAGGGGCTCGGCCAGGGCGAGACGACCTACCGGCTAAAGGACTGGGGCATTTCGCGCCAGCGTTACTGGGGCACACCGATTCCTGTGGTTTATTGCGAGAAATGCGGCATCGTCGCCGTGCCTGATGATGAGTTGCCTGTGAAGCTGCCTGAGAATGTTTCGCTGACGGGAGAAGGGCAGTCGCCGCTCGCGGGCGTTCCTGAGTTTGTCAACGCGAAGTGCCCCAAATGCGGCGGAGCCGCGCGGCGCGAGACGGACACGATGGACACGTTCGTTGATTCGTCGTGGTATTTCTACCGCTACACGGACGCGCACAATGATAAAGCGCCGTATGGCCGCGAAGAAGTGCGTTATTGGTTTCCTATCGACCAATATATCGGCGGAATTGAACATGCGATTCTGCATCTGATCTACTCGCGTTTTTTTGCCAAGGTGATGCGCGATTTGGGGCTGACGGAAATTCGCGAGCCGGTAATGCGACTCTTCTCGCAAGGCATGGTGCAAAAGGGCGGACGCGCGATGTCGAAGTCGCACGGCAACGTTGTGGGCGCGGACGAAATGGCGCAACGGTATGGCTGCGACACAGCACGCATGTACACGCTGTTTGCGGCTCCCCCCACAAAGGATCTCGAATGGAACGAGGATGGAATCGAGGGCTGCGCGCGCTTCTTGAACAAAGTTTACAGGCTGGTGCAGCGATATGCCGAAAAACTAAGCGGCGTTGATTCGCGCAAGAGCGAATCGGGCGATCTTGCGCACGCGACACCGAAAGACAAGGCCCTGCTGCGCAAAGCGCACCAAACTCTGCGGCGCGTGACGAATGATTTCGAGGCGCGCTGGCATTTCAACTCTTCCATCGCGCTCATCATGGAACTCGTAAACGAAATCCAAGCGCAAGAGCCGCTCGACGAAGGCGCGAATCCCGTTGTCGCGAAAAACGTGATTGAACTCCTGGTGCTGATGCTGGCGCCGATGGCTCCGCACGTCAGCGAAGAATTATGGGAAATGCTCGAGCATTCGGGTGGGCTTGCGCAAGTCGAATGGCCGAAATTCCGCGAAGATCTTGCCAAAGAAGAACAGTTTGAGGTGATAATCCAGATTAACGGGCGCGTGCGCGGAAAGATTCTGGTAGACGACGGCATCGGTGAAGAGGAATTAACAGATCGCGCTGCGCACGATCCGCGAATCGCGCAGTTGCTCGCGGGACGGAAAATCATAAAGACAATCGTCGTGCCGCGGAAACTTGTAAATATCGTGGTGCAGTAAGCAGTAATTGGATCTGGCGTGCAACCCGGTAAGCGAAGGAGTGTCCGAATGGCGAATTCTGCGGCTGAGCAGCGACCGTCATCGGCGGCAAGTAACGCGACAAGCGAAGAGACAAGCAAAGCCAAAAACGAGGGCATGGCGTTGAGCACGCGCGGCGGCATTGTTGTTTTGGATTTTGGCGGCCAATATACGCAGCTGATCGCGCGACGCATCCGCGAACAGGAAATTTTCTCCGCAATCTTGCCATGCAATGTTTCCCTTGACGAAATCAAGCGACTGCAACCAAAGGGCATTGTCTTATCGGGCGGGCCAAGTTCTGTGTATGATCCCGACGCGCCCGCGTGCGACGCGAGAGTCCTACAGTCAGGCATTCCCGTGATGGGAATCTGCTACGGCATGCAATGGATGGCGCGGACGCTCGGCGGAAACGTAGTCAAGGCTGAGCGCCGGGAATATGGGCCCGCGACGCTCGACCGCACGAAGGATTCCGCGCTCTTCCGCGGGATTCCCGACCATTTGAAGGTGTGGAACAGCCACGGCGATCATGTGGCCGGATTGCCGGAGGGATTCGAAACCATCGGACGCACCGATAACGCCGTGGCGGCAATCGAAGATCGGTCGCGACAGCTTTACGGCGTCGAGTTTCACCCCGAAGTGCTGCACACGGAGCGCGGCACGGAAATCCTGCGAAATTTCGTATTCGACGTATGTGGCGCGAAAAAGAATTGGGACCGCGCGGCGTTTATTTCGGAAACAGTCGAGGGCATTCGCAAACGCGTGGGCAATGCGCATGCCTTGTGCGCGCTGAGCGGAGGCGTCGATTCCGCAGTCGCGGCGGCGCTGGTGCATCGCGCGATTGGCGACCGGCTAATCAACGTGTTCGTCGATACGGGTTTGCTGCGTCAAAACGAATTCGCCGAAACGCTGGAGCTGTTGCGCGTCAGGCTTGGGCTGAACGTCACGGGCGTGAACGCGTCGGAGAGGTTCCTTGCCCGCCTGCAAGGGGTAACCGACCCCGAAGAGAAACGCAAGCGGATTGGCGCCGAATTCATCGCCGTGTTTGCGGAGGAATCGCGGCGCCTCGCTGCCGGGACTGGTGGTACGGCCATGCGTTTCCTGGTTCAAGGAACGCTATATCCGGACGTAATCGAATCCGTATCTGTGAAAGGGCCTTCGGCGACGATCAAGACGCACCACAATGTCGGGGGGCTGCCGAAGGATCTGCCGTTCGAATTAATCGAGCCCTTGCGCGATCTATTCAAGGACGAAGTTCGACTGATCGGCCGGGAACTCGGCTTGCCCGAGGAGATATTGTCCAAGCACCCGTTCCCGGGGCCTGGATTGGCGGTGCGCCTTCTTGGTGAGATTACGGCGGAGAGGCTTGAAATTCTCCGTGGCGCAGACGCTATCGTTGTGGACGAAATTCGCCGCGGAGGAGTCTACGACAAAGTCTGGCAGGCATTTGCGGTACTGCTCCCCGTGCGCAGCGTGGGCGTGATGGGGGACTTTCGTACGTACGGCTACACGATTGCAGTGCGCGTGGTGGCGTCGGAAGACGCGATGACGGCGGACTGGGTCCGCCTGCCGTGGGCAATCCTCGAAAGGATTTCGGTCCGTGTGGTAAACGAGGTCAGAGGAGTCACACGAGTAGTATACGACGTGAGCTCGAAACCCCCGAGCACCATCGAGTGGGAATAGCGGTCAACGAAACGAATCGCAGCAACCGCTCTAGCGATGGGCCATCTTCTGCGCCATATAGAGCAAGAGGCGGCGGTCAGCTTCGTCCACGCGTCCCAATGCCCGGCGGAAGCGCCCGAGAAAACGCGCTTCTTTTCCAGCGCTGCCCCATGCGATGTCGTCCGAAGACCTTCGCTTGGGCAAATTTGGCAGCTCCGGGGGCTCTTCACCGTCGTAGAATAGCTGATAGAGCGGAATTTCCATCGCCCTAGCCAGTTTCTCGAGTGTTTCGATGGCCGGAACGGTGTGGCCGTTCTCGACCCGCGAAATGTAGCAGCGAAGAAGGCCCGTACGCTTTTCGATGTCGCCTTGGGACAGTTTCTTAGTTTCGCGTAACAGCCTTAAACGGTCTCCGATTATCATGGAGTGGATTGTCACATGAATGATAGGGCACTGCAAGTGATAACTTAAAGGAACAACGTCGAGGTAATTGTAACCGCGAGCGAATGGATAACGTCCCAAAATACGTGGCCGCAAGCGCAACCGCCGTTGCGATTACAGCCCGGCCCCGCGCCGGCAAGGCAGACGACCGCGAACTCGTCCGGGCCGCGCAAAAGGGCGAAACAGTTGCCTTCGAAGAGCTTGTGCGCAGGCACCAGCAACGCGTGATGGCGGTGGTCGGCGGAATCTTGCGGCGGCGCGAGGATATTGAAGACGTGGCCCAGCAGGTATTTCTGAAAGCGTACGTCTCCATCGGGCGTTTCGACATGCGGTCGGCCTTTTCGACCTGGCTTTACAAGATTGCGGTGAATGAGTGCTGGGATTACCTAAGGAAGAAAAAAGTGCGGCCGCTCAGCTATGAGGCCGATCTCAGCGAAGAGCAAGTGCGGCACGTGGAGCAGTTCGTGAGCACCGAGCGGCACGGCGGCAATCCCAGCGACCAGGCCGAGCTGCGCGAGATTGTGGAGCGATTGCTCGGGGAACTTTCCGAGGAAGATCGCGCGATGCTGGTGCTGAAGGAAGCCCAGGGATTCGCCGTGGAAGAGATTGGCAGGATGCTGAATCTGAACGTGAACACCGTGAAGGTCCGGCTGTTTCGGGCACGCCGCAAACTGGCGAAGACATATCGTCGGCGCGTTGGCGCGCATTCGTAAGAGGAGTGGAAAAAACGTAAGTTCGGAGGAACTGAAATGTCCGAACACATGTCTGAACAGAAGATGGCAGGTTGTGGACAGTTCGAAGCAGCACTCGAGGATTACGCGAATGGCGAATTGGCTCGTCGCGACGCGGAACGATTGACTGCGCACCTGGAGGCCTGCCGCGAATGCCGTGAGGCGCTCGACGACGCACGAGTGTCCGGGCGCCTGGTGGCGGTGTTCAGCGAAATGGGCGACCCGGGTCCGGCGTTCACGCAGCGCGTGATGGCGCAGATTGGCGCGGCCGAGCGGTGGGTGCGCGAGCAGCGAAGTTTCTGGCGGCCAATCGAGGCATGGTCCTGGCGATTGGCGTTTTCGGCGTCGCTGGCGCTGGCATTGCTGTTTGGCTATG
>DATEHB010000171.1:0-6750 GCA_035279805.1 Candidatus Acidiferrales bacterium | reverse complement strand
ATTAAAATCAATTTCGAACTCACCCGCGGCCCAGCGCACAGTCTCGTAAACAGCCGATTCGCCTTCGATCTTCCCGAGCTTCGCGTCCTGGCATTGCCCGCCGGCAAAATAAATCTGGCACGTGTTTCCGCCGTTTCGCACCGTCAGCTTGCACGTTTTTTGCCCCATCTCGATCGACTGCATCAGGTCGAGCATGCTCATTTCTTCCAGACGCCCCTGAATCACGCCGGGGCGCGCCGAAGTTTTCTGCAATTTCTCGAGCTGTAACCGGTCGATCACTTTCTTCGCGCGTCGCACCAGCTCTTGGACAAAAAACGGCTTGGTGATGAACTCTTCCACGCCTTCGACCATGGGGCGCAGCTTTTCTTCGATGTCGCTGCGATTCGCCAGAAAAATAAATGGAATGGGACGTGACGCGAATCGCGTACGCAATTTCTCGTAAAGCTGCCTGCCATCGAGTCCCGGCATGCGGTAATCGCACAGCACCAGATCTGCCGGCTCATCCACAATTTTCAGCAGGGCATCCGCGCCGTCGCCGGCAGTGCGCACGTCACAATGCGGTTCCAGCCCCTTGACGATCAGGTCCAGCACCAGTTTGTTGTCGTCGACTACCAGTACTTTGACGTCTTTCATCGCCGCGTGCGTCCGGAGCGCTCCCGCATGTAATGGCCGCTCCGCCCTCCCGCCTTTTCCAACAAGTAAATTCCCGAAATCTCCATGCCTCGATCCAACGCCTTGCACATATCGTAAAGCGTCAGCGCCGCCACTGTCGTCGCGGTCAGCGCCTCCATCTCCACACCCGTCGGCCCTGTTGCCGTCACGCGCGACACAATCTCAACTCCATTCTGACATAGCTCGGTCGCAACATCTATGTGCGTCAGAAGCAGCGGATGACAAAGAGGAATCAGCTCCGCCGTCCGCTTCGCCGCCGCGATTCCCGCGATTCGCGCAATCTCGAATGGATTTCCCTTCGGCGTTTTCATTCGCCGTACTTTCGCTAGCGCCGATTTGCCCATCTTCACGAATCCACGCGCCACGGCCGTCCGCTCCGTGGCGGACTTTGCTGTCACGTCCACCATGCGCACGCGCCCCTCGGAATCGTAGTGCGACAGTGCCCGCTTCATTCACTCCTTCCGTACAAACGGTCCGACTCAATATTTGCGTCAGGGCACGGCCTGCCTGCCGCAGGCAGGCTTTAGCCGCGCCGAAAGTGCCGTGATTAAAGGGGCTTTAGCCCCTGAGGTCAGTCATACCCGCGGCCATGCGTAGCTGCTGGCGTCCGCTCCGCCCATCGCGTTCATCGGCAACTTTCAATAGAATCCCACCTTCTACAATAGCCCGCGCCGTGGCAGCACGTCCACCGATTCGCCCGCCGCAAGCTTCAGTTTCGATTGGTGCACAACAAGAAAGCAATTCCCACGCGCCAATGTCGCAATATCTCCCGAGCCTTTCCACGGCAACTCACTCACTGTCGCCTCTCCGTTCGCCCAGTCGAGCACAGCCGGCAAGAAATGCGTCAGCCCTGCTTTCTGCTCAACACTTTTCGCCAGTTTCGCCCTCACCAGCGGCAAAGGCCGCGCCTCGCTCCCTCCGAGAATGTCAATCGCCGGAACCGCGAACAGCTCAAACGTCACCATCGTCGACACGGGATTCCCTGGCAATCCAAGCACCGGTTTGCCTCGGCAAATTCCAAACACTGCCGGCCGCCCGGGCCGGATCGCCACCGCATCAAAAAGGAATTCTGCGCCGAGTCCGCTTAAAACTTCTTCAACCAAATCGTACTTCCCCATCGACACGCCGCCGCTCAGCACCAGCGCATCCTCTTCCAATCCGCGTTCAATCATCTTGCGAAGCTCGTCCGCGCGATCAGGAGCGTTTCCAAGCAGCACCGCTTCTGCACCCGCAACCTCTACCTGCGCCTCGAGCGAGACTCCATTGCTGTTGCGAATTTCAAATGGCCCCGGCTGCGCATCAACGGCGACAACTTCATCGCCCGTCGACAGAATCGCAACGCGCGGTTTGCGATATACGTTCACTTCCGCGTGACCAACTTGACCGGCAATCGCAATTTCCGCGTAGCCGATTCGCATTTTCTCTCGCAGCAAAATATCTCCGGCATGCGATTCAGATCCGCGCAGCGCGATATTCATTCCCGGCTCTACTACACGCTCAATCGTCACTTCATTTTCGTGCGCGCCCGCGAGCGTGTGCTCAATCATCACCACGGAATCCACGCCGCGAGGCGCCCCCGCGCCCGTCATAATCTGCACGCACTCACCCGCGCCAACTATCTCCGCAAACTCTCCGCCGGCGCGAATTTCCCCAATCACGCGCAGTTTCACGCCGCTCTGGCGGCAATCCGCCGCGCGCACCGCAAATCCGTCGCGCATGGCGCGATCGAACGGCGGATAATCACGGTCCGCAGCGATTCTCTGCGCAAGAATTCGCCCTAACGAGTTTTCGAGCTTTATTTTCTCGTGTGCAAGAATTCGTCGCAGGCCTCCTGTCACCTCGACAACCTTTGCTCGGGCGTCCTCAAAGGACAACATGGCGGTCACAACCAGGAAGCGAGCTTTGTTCCGGGAGGAATAATTGTGGAGTCGCGCTCAGGTCCCGTCGAAATCATGCCAATTTCAGCGCTCAGCGAATCGGAGATAAATTTCATGTACTCGCGCGCCGCTTCCGGTAAGTCGCGCGCTTCGCGGACGTGCTCCGTCGGTTTTTGCCAGCCACGCACCGTTTTGTATTCCGGCGTCACTTCGGCAAGCACTTCCACTTCCGCGGGCATCTCGTCGAGCTTCGATCCTTTGTGGCGATAGCCGACGCACACCTGAATTTCCGCCTGCGTATCGAACACGTCGAGCTTCGTCACCACCAGCGAATCGATTCCGTTGACTTGCACGGCGTACCGCAGCATCACCAGGTCCAGCCAGCCGCATCGCCGCGGACGCCCCGTCACCGCGCCGTATTCATTTCCTCGGTCGCGCACCGCTTTCGCGTCCAGGTCGGGCATCTCTGTCGGAAACGGCCCGCCCCCCACGCGCGTTGTGTATGCCTTCGTCACGCCAATCACGCCGGTAACTCGCGTCGGCGACACTCCCAACCCCGTGCACGCGCCGCCCGCGACTGCGCTCGACGACGTCACATACGGATACGTTCCATGATCGATGTCGAGCATCGTACCTTGCGCGCCCTCGAACAAAATTGACTTGCCTTCCGCAAGTGCGCGATTCACCAGCGACGAAGTGTCCGTCACAAATCCGCGAATTTTCCCAGCAAGTTCGCCATACATCTCGAAAATCCCCGCCGTATCCAGCGCATTTCCATAAGCCGCGCGGCTGAACGCGTCCTTCACTTCGATATCGCGTTCGAGTTTCCTTTGAAATCTGTCGGCGTCCATCAAATCGCACACGCGCAGCCCGCGCCGCGCCATTTTATCTTCGTACGCGGGTCCGATGCCGCGCGATGTCGTTCCAATCTTATGCGGTCCCAGCGCCGCTTCCGCCGATTTTTCGAGTTCGCGATGGAAAGGAAAAATCAGGTGCGCGCGATTGCTCAAAAAAAGCCGCCCCTGCACGTTCACGTCGCCCTTGCTCAAAGTATCGAGCTCCGCCACCAGCGCCGCTGGATCCACCACCACCCCCGCGCCGATAATCGCTTTCTTGCCCGGCCGCAAAATCCCGCACGGAATCAGCTGCAGCACGTAACGATTGCCATTGATGATTACTGTGTGTCCGGCGTTGTGTCCGCCGCCAAACCGCGCGCTGTAATCAAACGAACCGGCCAGGAAGTCGACCACCTTCCCTTTGCCTTCATCGCCCCATTGCGCGCCTACTACCGCGATCGCCTTCATCCGTTCGTCTCTCGCCTTTCAAATTGCCGGGCCGCACTCTTCCCTTCCCACTCCACTTCGGAAATCATTCTGGGAGGAATTTGCAGCCGGTGCAGAACTCACAATCCTACGCTCGCTCTACCGCGAAAACAAGCCATCAGTCCGCTGCGTGTTTACGTATGAAAACCTCTTCGCAGCGCTCCAACGTCTTTTATCCGAGCAACTTCTTCGCCGTGTCCTCGTCCTCTCGCCTGACCAAAAGCCTGACGCCCGTATCGGCTCCCAGCGCCGGTTGCATGCCTCCAAAATCGTCCGCAAGAATTATCGCGTCGACGCCATTGGACTCCAGCATGCTCCTTCCGATTTCCGCTTCGTGTCGGTAGGAATACGTGCGCACCACCACCAGATTCTCTGGCACTCCCTTGTGAGTCACCGGCTCCTCCCCGGACACTCCTTTGTAGGGCCTCTCTATTGACGGCCCGTTGGCTCGCCGCGCGGGCCGCGGTCTTGTTTGACGAACCTCACGCTCTAATCGTTAGTCCATTTCGTCGCGACGAAAACAATCCACGCTGTGGTCGTTCACCATACCCACCGCCTGCATCATCGCATAGCAAATCGACGAGCCCACAAATTTAAATCCTCGCTTCTGCAAATCCTTGCTCAACGCATCCGATTCTCGCGTGCGCGCCGGCACTTTCCTGTGGCTCGCACTCTTGCGCGCAGGCGTTTCGGCGAAACGCCACAAATACGCGTCGAAGCTGCCGAATTCCTTTTGCACCGCGAGAAACGCTTTCGCGTTTTGAATCGTCGCCGCGATTTTCAGGCGATTGCGTATGATTCCAGGATCCGCGAGCAGCTTGCGCACGCGCTGCTTGTCATAACGCGCGATCCGCTTCGCATCGAAATTGTCAAACACCTCGCGATACCGCGCGCGTTTGCGCAGCACCGTTTCCCAACTCAGCCCCGCCTGCGCTCCCTCGAGAATCAGCATCTCGAAAAGCACGCGGTCGTCGTGAACGGGCACACCCCACTCTTCATCATGATAACGAATGGAAATTTCGCTCTTCGGCCAAGCGCATCGCCGCCGCGTTAGTTCACCGGTCGCTGCGGAGCGAATCGCCTGTCTCACAGGATTCACTGTAGCACTGCAAACGTCGCTGCAAATAACACGATGGCCGCTGGAAACTTACGAAATATGCCGCGCGAGCACCTTATCGATCTCCGCTTTCGGCTTCGCGCCCACGATCTGATCCGCCACCTGGCCGCCCTTGAAAATCAGCAGCGCGGGTATTCCGCGAATGTTGAATTTTCCCGGCGTATTCATATTCTCGTCGACGTTCATCTTGACAACTTTCAGTTTTCCCACGTGTTCCGTGGCAATCGCGTCGACCGTCGGCGAAAGCGCTCTGCACGGCCCGCACCACTCCGCCCAGAAGTCCACCATCACCGGCTGAATTTTGCTCGCGTCAATCACTTCAGCCTGAAAGTTCGAATCGCTCACCGCTGCAATGCTATTATTTCCGGACATTTATCCCTCGTTTTTTGCGCGGGCGCATTTCTTCTTGCTCTTACCCGCTTCGAATTACCCTCGACGCATTACGCGCTAAACATTAGATGACGCGGCCACTCGTTGGACTCTGCCCTGCTTCGCCTTCTCGTACAGCTTCACGTACTCGCCTGCCGACGCCTTCCATGAAAAATCCTTCGCCATGCCGTTCGTCTGGATCGCGCGCCATGACCGCAAATCGCGGTAGACCGTCAGCGCTTCCCGCACGCATTTCATCAGCGCCGCACCGTCGTATGCACTGAACTTGAATCCGGTCCCTTTTCCAGTTTTCGCGTCGATCGCCTCGACGGTATCGTCCAATCCGCCCGTCGCGCGAACCACCGGAACCGTACCATATCGCAAGCTGTAAATCTGATTCAACCCGCACGGCTCGTACCGTGACGGCATCAGGAACATATCCGCGCCCGCCTCAATTTTGTGCGCGACCACATTATCGTATGCCACTTTCACACCCACACGCTTCGGATACTTTTTCGCGAGTTCCTGAAACAGCTTCTCGTACTTCGCGTCGCCGTTGCCCAGCGCGACCAGCGCCAAATCTTCCTTCATCAACTCCGCCGCCGTCTCCGCGATCAAGTCAAATCCCTTTTGATCCACGAAGCGCGACACAATTCCAAGCAGCGGCCGCTCCATATTGTCCGACGGCAACTGAAACGCTGCCAGCAAATCTTTCTTGCACAGCCGCTTCCCCTCCATATTTTTCGACGAATACGTCGCCGCGATATTCGTATCCGTTTCCGGATTCCACGCCGTGTAATCGACGCCGTTCAAAATCCCCACCAGCCGGTCGCCGCGCGAACGAATCACGCCTTCGAGTCCGCAGCCGTATTCCGGGGTCTGAATTTCCTGCGCGTATTTCCGGCTCACCGTCGTGATGTAGTCTGCGAAAATCAATCCGCCCTTCAGGAAATTCACTTTGCCGTAATACTCCAGCATCTCGACGTGAAATAAATCCTCCGGCAAGCCCGTCAACACCAGCGATGCGCGCGGAAAAATCCCCGGATAGCCCAGATTGTGCACCGTGAACACCACCGGCGCCGCCGACATCACCGGATCCTGCGCGTAGAGCGTTCGCAAATAAACGGGAACCAGCGCGCTCTGCCAGTCGTGGCAATGAATCACGTCCGGCATCCACACTTGCTTCGCGAATTCAATCGCCGCGCGGCTCAATTCGCCAAAGCGCTGCGGATTATCGGAATAGTCGCCGATCTGGTCCCCGTAAAGTTTGTCGCGGTCGAAATATTGCGGATCATCCACGAAGCAGTAGCGCACGCCCTCGAACGTTCCAGCCTCGGCAATCGCCGGAAAGCGCACCTTCAGCCCCAGCGGCACGCTCAGGCTCGGAATAATT